>CALAGR010000524.1 GCA_937891735.1 uncultured Pseudomonadota bacterium
CACGCTGGCGCCGAGGCCGCGGTGGGTCTGCAGCCACGACCGCACATCTCCGGCCAGCGCCACCACCTCGTCGAGCCCGACGGGTTCGTCGTTGGGGATCGCCTCGCTCAACGCACGGTCCCCAGGCTCACCGACCCGGCGTTGCCGTGTCCGTCTCCCACTGTGACCGTGGCGGTCCCCTGCCCTGTCGCGTCCACCGAGAAGACCGTCCAGCCCTCGGAGGTGCTCGGCGCCCCCGCCACCAGCGATGCGCCGTCCGCGTCCACCACCAGCCCGCCGGCCGCGAGCACCAGGGGGATCGGTTGGGTGATGTCCACGTCCCGGTGCAGGAGGCGGAAGCCCATGGGCGGCGCCGCGTAGCGCGCCCGCAGGCTCAGGGCGGCCAGATCGGAGTCATCGACGACCTGCACGTCCACCTCCGCGGGGAGGACCTCGAAGGGGTCGCTCGTGCCCGACCACGCCAGCCCGTCGAACGGATAGTCCGCGTCCGCGGGATCGCGGCTCTGCCCGGCGATGGCGAACCGGTAGCGGCCCAGGGGCAACGCCGGCGCGTCGGCCAGGCCAGACCACGTCGTGACGGCCTGCCACTCTGCGAGGTAGGCATGCACGCGCACCGGATCCGGGTCGTCCGTGGTGCCCGTCAGGGGGAACGGCGTGTAGGTCACGATGATGTCCGGCAGCCGGTCGTCGATGAGGTTGCCGGCCGCGGTCACCAGGGGCTCCCAGGTGTCGGGGGAGATCTCGCGCTCGATGGTGACCCGGGGGTTGCCCATCGCCGGGTCGTTGCCGATGAACGCGAAGCGGGCCACGTCCTGCATGCGCCGCGCGTTGGCGGGCTGGGTCTGGGTCGCGGACGGGCTGCCCCGCCGCACGTACAGCTCCGGCGGGAGGGGGTCCAGGGCCGCCCCCGCGTCCGGGGTCAGGTCCGGCACCACCGTGGGGATCGAGCGCTCGGGGTACACGGTCTCCCCGGGCCACGCCGGCCAGTCCGGGTCCTCGCCGGCGTCCGAGTTGGCCAGGCCCAGCAGCTCCAGGTGACGCTCGAGCATGGCCTCGCCCTGCAGCGGGCCCCACACCGTGATCGACGGCTCGTAGCCCGCCACGAGCCAGTCCTCTGCCGTCAGCAGGTAGCCCTCGTGGTCCATGGCGTAGCCGATGACGACCACCTGCTCCACGCCCTGTTCCTCCCGCGCGCGGTGGCGCAGGAACTGGGTCCACAGCGTGGTGGGCTCCCCCGGGGCGAACGCGAAGACCACGTTCTGGTTGACCGTGCCGGGGGTGTCGCCGCCGACGGTGGTGACCGGCAGGGTGCGCAGACCGAGGGCGCCGAGCATGGCGGTCTTGGTGCACGGCACCGGCAGCGGGAAGTCCGTCTCCTGGTCCTCGAAGTAGTCCTGGAAGGCGATGGCGAAGATGACGAAGCCCTTCTCCAGGCGGATGCAGGACTTGTACTGGGTCAGCTCGACGCCGAGCCCGAGGGTCGGGAGCGTGAAGGTCGGATCCCCGCACAGCGCCGCGCCGTACTGGGCCCAGAACTCGTCCACGGGGTTCGCGACGTCGCCCTCGTCGTCGTAGATCTCTTCATCGACGTAGGGCGGCCACTCCGCCCACTCGGGATCCCAGGGGGCGTACTCGAGGAGCTGGGTGCCGTTGCGGGTCACCCGCACGCTCTCCCGGTCCTGGGGCACGTAGCGCTGGGCGGGCTCGATGACCACCGGCGCCGAGGACAGCTCCACGCTGTCGTACAGATCCACGATGCGGCCCACGGCCTCCTCGGCGATCCACTCCATGCGCGCGAACTCGCTCTGGGCACCGGCCGGCGATGCGTCGCCCCCCGCGCCCTGGGCGAACATCCACACCGGGCCCCCGAACCGCTCCTGCAGGAGCGTGCTGATGTGGCCCCCCGCCTCGGTGCTCATCAAGGTGTTCCGCCCGCCCATGATCGTGCCGTGCACCCCGAAGGCGAACAGGGCGGCGATGGGCTCGTCGTCGAGCGAGTCCACCCGCAGCAGCGTGGCGCGCTGGTCCTTCCACCCCGGCCCCGTCAGGATGCCTCCGGGACCGAGCAGGTCGTCGTTCTCCTCCCGCCGGTCCTGGAAGATCCGGTCCACGCCGATGGGATCGAAGTCCAGATCGATGCCCAGACCGGCCTTCGCGGGCTGGAGGGCCCCGAAGGCGGTCAGCGCGTGCCCGACCGCTGCGTCCACCATGCGGCCCTCGATCTCGGCGCTGAACACGTCACTGCCCAGAAAGAAGATCGCGGCGTTGGTGAAGGTGCCGGGCGAGCTGTGGCTGTGGGACGTGACCGTGAAGACGCTGTCCGTCAGGTCGATGCCCGTGGCCTCCGTGAGCCGCCGGCCGATGTCCTCGGTGAGCTCGTCCCAACTGTAGATCAGGTCCAGCCGGACGATCACCGCGTGGCGCTCGCCGTCGGTGAGCCAGAGCACCTGGACGGGGCTCGCCGTCTGCCAGCCGCCGGAGGCCTGGAAGTCGGTGGTGTAGTCCGAGTCGCGGTTGTCCGGACCCGGATCGCCGCCGAAGGCCTTGTCCCGGCTGGTGAAGCCGGTGAGCGGGACCCCCACGGGGATGTCCAGGAAGCCGCCGCTGGCGCCCGCGGACAGGGTGCCGGGCTGCAGCGTCGGCCAGTCGGGCTCCGCGTTGGGGTCCGGCGTGGGGGGCTCGGGACCGGGCTCGCCGGGACAGCCCAGCAGGCCCACCCACAGCGTCAGACAGAGGAAGAAGGGAGCGATGGCGCGCATCGCGGGACCCTACCCGAGGAAGGTCACGGCCCGGTCCAGGATCCTCATCGCGACCTCCTCCTTGGTGAGGAGGGGCAGCTCCTGGACGCCGTCCGCAGACACCAGGGTGACGACGTTGGTGGGCGTGCCGAAGCCTGCGCCGGCCTCGTTGAGGTCGTTGCCGACGATCAGATCGAGGTTCTTGCGCTCCAGCTTGGCCCGCGCGTTGGCGACGAGATCAGCGGTCTCCATCGCGAACCCGATCAGCACCCGGTCGCCCTTCGCGGCGCCCAGGGCGGCGAGGATGTCCGCCGTGGGCTCCAGCGGGATGGCCGACAGGCCGCCCGAGGCGTCCTTCTTGAGCTTGTCCGGCGCCCGGGTGCGGGGACGGAAGTCGGCCACGGCCGCCGTCATGACCACCACGTGGGCGTCCTGTGCCCGGTCCAGGACCACCTGGGCCATCTGTGCGGCGGACACGACGTCCACTCGCTCCACGCCCTGTGGCGTCGGCAGGGTCGTCGGGCCGGACACGAGGATCACCCTGCCCCCCCGGCGCGCGGCCACCGCCGCCACCGCGTACCCCATGCGGCCCGTGCTGGGGTTGCTCAAGAAGCGCACGGGATCGATGTGTTCCCGGGTCGGTCCGGCGGACACGAGCACGGTCCTGCCCGCCAGATCCTGGGGGCTCAGGGCCCTCTGCACGGCTTGCAGCGCGACCTCGGGCTCAGGCAGTCGACCGAAGCCGACCTCGCCGCTGGCGAGCTCGCCCCGCACCGGCTCCACCACGTGCACGCCGCCCTCGGCCAGGGCCCGCTTCGCGGAGGCGTGCAGATCCCACTCGGCCATCGCGGTGTGCATGGCCGGACACACGATCACCGGACCGGTCATGCACGCCGCCGTCAGGGTCACGATGTCGTCGGTGATGCCCGCCGCGAGGCTGCCCACCACCCGCGCCGTGGCGGGGTAGATGATCATCGCCGAGGCGGCCCGGGAGAGCTCGACGTGCACCTCGCCGGCCGGGGCGTTGCCCGGATCCCACACGTTCTGCACCACCGGGTGGTGGGACAGGGCGTGCCAGGTGGGCTCGCCGACGAAGCGCAGGGCGTTTGCGGTCGCGAGCACCCGCACGTCGTATCCGGCGCGCTGCAGCATCCGCAGGAGCAGCACGCCCTTGAAGGCGCCGACTCCCCCGGTGACGGCGAGCAGGACGACCGGGGCCTCACAGGAGGCTGACATCACCTTGTCCTTCACGCAGGATCTCGTAGGGCTGCTCGCGGAGATCGACCACCGTGGTGGGATCGCTGATGCCCAGGCCACCGTCGATCACGGCGTCGAGCTTGTCACCCCACAGGTCTTCGATCTCCAGCGGATCGATGAACCACCGTTCCTCGCCGTCCGCGTCGTACAGCCGCAGCGAGGTGCTCGCCAGGGGCCGGCCGAGGCCACGGACGAGGGCCCGGGGGATCTCTGCGCCGGGCACACGGATCCCGATCTCCGACCGCTTCTTGTGCAGGATCTTCGGCGTCTCCGAGCCCGCGTTCAGCACGAAGACCCAGGGCCCCGGGGTGAGGCGCTTGATGGTGCGGTACGCCAGCGTGGACACGTGCCCCGCGTGGGCCCCCACCTCGTCCACGTCGCTGAAGATCAGGCTCAGCGGCGTGCGGCGGGGGCTCTGCTTGAGCGTGTAGATCCGGTCGATGGCTTTCTTGTTGTGCAGGTCGCAGGCCAGGGCGTAGCCGGAGTCGGTGGGGATCGCGAGGACCCCGCCCTTCTCGAGCAGCTGGACGGCCTGATGGACCTCCCGGCCACGGGAGGCCCACTCGTCGATCTCGATCCGCATCCGGGTGCTACAGGCCCCCGCGCTGGAAGGCCGCGAGCTTGCCGATCTGCCGGATCCGCTGCTCGGCCACGAGGTTGGCCGCCTGGGCCTCGGTGATGCCGTGCTCCTTGCCCAGCGAGAAGATGCGCTTGAGGGTGTGGAAGATGCTCTCGGCGTCCCGAAGGGCCTTCTCGCGGGGCATGTGCTTGATCTCCGCGTACACGTTGATCAGCCCGCCCGCGTTGATGACGTAGTCCGGGGCGTACACGATGCCCCGCTCCTGCAGCATCTCGCCGTGCAGCTTGATGTCATCGAGCTGGTTGTTGGCGCCGCCGGCCACGACCTTCGCCTTGAGGCGCGGGATCGTGTTGCTGTTCAGGATCGCGCCCATGGCGCAGGGCGCGAACACGTCCGCGTCGGCGTCGTAGATCGCGTCCAGCCCGACCACCGTGGAGCCGTACTCGTCGGCGCAGCGCTGCAGGCGCTCGTCGTCCACGTCGGCCACGATCGTCTTGGCCCCCACCTCGTGCAGGTAGCGAACGAGGTTGTACCCGACGTTGCCGACGCCCTGGATGGCGATGGTGCGCCCCTCCAGCTCGGGGGTGCCGTAGACCTCGTCCAGGGCCGCCCGGATCCCGTGAAAGACGCCCCAGGCCGTCACCGGTGACGGATCGCCGGAGCCCCCTGCGAACTTGCTCACGCCACAGACGTGGGTGGTCTCCTGCCGGATGAGGTCCATGTCGGACACCGCGGTGCCCGAGTCCTCGGCCGTGATGTAGCGCCCGCCCAGGCTGTCGACGAACTGCCCGAAGGCCCGGAACAGGCCCTCGCTCTTCTCGACGCGGGGGTTGCCGATGATCACGGCCTTGCCCCCGCCGAGGTTGAGCCCCGCACAGGCCGCCTTGTAGGTCATCCCGCGGCTGAGCCGGAGCACGTCCCGCAGGGCGTCCGCCTCGCTGGGGTAGTCGTAGAAGCGGCAGCCGCCCAGGGCCGGACCCAGGGTGGTGTCGTGGATGGCGATGATCGCCTTGAGCCCGACTTCGTCCTTCCGGCAGAACGCGATCTGCTCGTGGTTGAAGTTCTCGGCGTGGGAGAAGACCGGCATGGGCGCTCCTCGAACGGGTGCGGTTTGGGTGGGGGGCTGAAGGTGTGAACGACGGCCGAAACACCCCCTCCAGCGGGGCGGCGCAACGTACCACGGAGCCAATACGTGTCAATGACGCCGGGGGTTGAGCCCAGGGGCTTCGGGGCCTACGATCAACCCTGCTTCCGCGCCCCCTTTTCACGGCATCCATGATCCACCGGTTCGCACCCCTGCTCCCACTGCTCCTGGCAGCCGGGCTGCTGCCGCCCTTTCCGGCGGCGGCGAGCGAGGATCTGCGCGGTCCGGTCCTGCCCCCGATGGACGTGGCGCCGGGCTTCCCGGCCCCGGAGGCGCTGCCCGCGGGGGTGCTGCGCTCGGCCGTGGCGTCCTACGAACGAGGCGATCTCCTCGCCGCGCGGCGGGAGCTGGAGGCCCTCATCACGAGGCAGCAGGTCTGGGGGAAGGACCGCACGGGCGCGCGGTTCCTGCTCGGCTGGATCAGCGCGCGCCTGGGTCACCACCAGCAGGCCTCCGCGAACTTCTATCAAGTCCGCAAGGACGAGACCCACCCCCTGCGTGAGTACGCCACGTACCTGGAGGCCCGCGCGGACATGCAGCGGGGGCACCAGCCCACCGCCATCAAGGAGTGTGACTCCTACCTCGAGCTGTACGAGGACGGGCGCTGGGCAGACGAGTGCCGACTGGTCATCGCCCAGTCCAACATGGAGCTCGGGCACCTCAAGGCGGCCGTGGAGCAGTACGAGGAGTTCCTGACGGCGCACCCCGGGGACCAGCGCCAGGAGGGGATCTCGCTTCGCATCGCCCAGGCCCTGGAGGAACTCGGTCAGGTGGAGGCCGCCGGTCGTCGGTACCGCGTCCTGTACCTGGACCACAAGCTGCCGACGACGGGACAGGAGGCCGCCGCGGCCCTGCGGCGCCTGGAGGCGAGCGGCGCGGCGCTGCCCGCGATCACCGACGAGGATCTGTACATCCGCGCCTGTTCCCTGCGGCGATCCGGCGCCCACGACGCCAGCTACGACCTGTTCTGCGCCCTGGACGAGCGCAACCCCGGGGCGGGGCCGGACGCCACCCCGCTGGGTGAGCGCCTGGACCGGGAGCGCCACGACTTCCTGTGGCGAAACCGCCAGTACGAAGCCGTGGGTGCGAGCAGCGCGCGGCTGTACGACAAGGACCCCAACGCCCCCGACGCCGTCGAGCACGCCTACTGGGCGATGCAGGGCTACTCCCGGGGCGGCGAGTTCGCCAAGGCGGTGCACTACCAGCGTGAGGGCTCGACGCGGTTCCCATCGCACAGCCGGTTCCGGCACACCGAGGAGCGCCTGGCGCTGCTGCTGACCGGCGCCGCGATGTACGCCGAGGCGCGCACGGCCCTGCAGGACTGGTCCGCCGCGAGCTCCCGCGCGCGCCGCAGCAAGGACGTGCAGTTCAGCATCGCCTACTCGGCCTACCGCGCCGGGGATCTGCAGACCGCCCTGGACGAGCTGGAGCCCCTCGCCCAGGGGAGCACCCTGACGGCGACACGAGCGCGGTTCTACCGGGGAAAGATCCTGGAGAAGCAGGAGCAGTGGCGCGACAGCAAGAAGGCCTTCGACAAGGTCCTGGAGGACGACCCCGACGGCTGGTACGCGCAGGTGATCCGCAACCGTCGGGCCAGGGGTCAGGCGAGCGCTGCCTTCGGACGCAACGGAGGGTGGCCGGGACGGCGCGCCACGGCGCCGAGCCCCGCGGCCACGGCGACCCCGGTCCAGCAGGCCGTCCCCCAGCTGTGGCGGGACGTGACGATGCTCTCCGGCGAGCGCCTGCCCGCCGACGACACGCACGTGCGCCGGGGCATCGACGGACGGCCCAGGGGTGGGTTCCAGCAGCCTCCCGCCGCTGCTGCGGCGCCCACCGTGGACCGGGCCGAGGCCCTCGCGGCGCTCCGGGCCGAGGAGATCCCGGGGACGTGGCGCGCCAACAGCCGGTGGGATCCCGAGGCCGGCCGGATCGCCTGGGCGGCCTTCGCCGAGGCGTACGGAGCGCACTGGCCGGAGCTCACACTCGCCTACGAGCTGAGCCAGGTGGGCCTGGGCGAGATCGCGGGCCCGCTGCTCAACGAGATCTACCGGGAGATCCGCGACGTCAGCCGCAGCAAGCGCAAGCGCCGGCGGGTCGCGCAGGTCAAGGCGGCGGGCGGCGCCGGGGACGACCCCGAGAGCGCCCGCTGGAGCGCGATCCTCGACATGAAGCTGCGGGGCCGGGACTGGATGGCGGTGTTCAGCGCCGCCGGCTACCCCGCGTCCGTGTCCGCGTTCGCCACCGAGACCATCCCCTTTCGGAGCATGGGGCGCACCGAGGCCGACGCCCGCGCGGGATGGACCCTGGCCTACCCCGCGGCCTTCGCCCCCCACGTCTGGCGCACGGCGTGGGAGAACGACGTCGATCCCCTGCTGATGCTGTCGATCATGCGGGCGGAGAGCCTGTACCGACACGACGCGGTCAGTCACGCCGGCGCCCTGGGGCTGATCCAGGTGATGCCCGCCACCGGCGCCAAGGTGGCGGCCCTGTCGGCGATGACGGACTTCCGCGTCGAGCGCCTGCTCGAGCCGGACGTCAACATCTCCCTGGGCACCTACTACATGGGCAAGCTGCTGCGGCGCTTCGGCCCGGGGCAGTTCCCGATGGCCGTGGGGAGCTACAACGGCGGACCCCACAACATCGGGCGGTGGCTCAACGCCAAGGTCGGCGCGGACCTGGAGGACTTCGTCGAGGAGATCGCGTTCGACGAGACCCGCAACTACATCAAGAAGGTGACGAGCTACTACGCGATCTATTCCGATCTGTACGCCGACGGAGCCCAGGTGCTCCTCCCGGCGCGTACAGTCCCCGACGACTCTTCCGTCATCGACTTCTGAGATCCATCCGATGCGCATGGCCCTGCTGCTCCTCGTCCTCCCCCTCCTGGCGGCCCCCGCTGCGGCCGGCGATCTGTGGCCGGACGTGTTGGGACCCCTGGGCACCGCGGGGCCCCCAGCGCCGCTGCCGTCGCTCTCCGCCCAGACCTGCAACGCCTGCCACGCCGCGATCCACGACCAGTGGAAGGGCTCCGGCCACGCCACCGCGTCCACCAACCCGGTGTACGTCGAGGCGGTGCGGGCCCTGGGCGCTCCCCCCCTGTGCCAGGAGTGCCACCTCCCGCTGACGGCGCAGCGCGCGGATCTGCCGAAGGGCCCCGGCGCCCTGGGCAAGAGCGCGCGCCAGCCCAACCCCGCGTGGAGCCCCACCCTGGCCTCCGAGGGCGTGACCTGCGCGGCCTGCCACGTGCGCGGCGACGTGATCGTGGGCCCGCGTGATCTGGCCCCGGAGCGCGCCCCCCACCCGGTGCGCCGCGAGCCGGCCCTGCAGACCGCCGAGGCCTGCGCGTTCTGCCACCAGGCGGCGCTGCCCGGCGCCGAGGACCGTCCCTTCCTGGACACGGTGGGCGAGTGGTCGCGCAGCCACTTCAAGGAGGCGGGGATCAGCTGCCGGGACTGCCACATGACCCGGGTGTCCGGCTCGATCGCGGGGTCCCGGTACGCGTCCTTCGCGTCCCACGGGATGCTCGACGGCCGCTCGCCCAGCGCCATCGCCCGCGCCATCACCCTCGAGGTGACCGTGAGGTCCCCCAACGTGCAGCGGGGCGACGCCGTGCGCGCCACCGCGACCCTGCTGAACACGGGGGCGGGGCACGCCGTGCCCACCGGAGATCCGTCGCACGCGGTGGAGCTGCGGTTCCAGGTGCTCGATCCCGGGGGGCTCGTGGCCGACGGCGGGCAGGACACCTCGTTCTGGTTGGAGCGGGTGGTGGGCCTGGAGGCGCCCTTCGCCGAGGTGAGCGACGCGCGGCTCCCCGCGGCGGGCTCGGCGGTGTTCGACTACGCCTGGACCGCGCCCAAGAAGGTCCAGCCGGGGATCTACACCCTGGTCGTGTCCACCCACTGGTGGGCCGTTCGACCCGAGCGGGCGGACGCCGTCGGTCTGGTCGAGGACGACGTCCGGGTGGACGTGAACCAGCAGCGCATCCAGATCCGGGTGGACTGACCCACCGTCAGCGCCGCGAGTCGGTCAACGACCTGGGGCCCAGCTCACCAGGGCCTGCACGAGGCTGTCCAGCCGGGCCTGCTGCGCCTGCACCGCCACGTCGAGCCCGGCCTGCACGCACGCTGCGCTGGTGACGGGGCCGATGGAGGCCACGGGGACCGTCGCGATCAGGCCGGGCCAGCCGCTGCCGAGCGCGGACCGCAGGTGCTCCACGGCGCTGCCCGAGCAGAACGTGATGGCGTCCAGCCCGTCGGCCAGGGTGTCGCGGATCCGGCTCGGATCCGAAGGCGGGCCGGTGCGATAGACCGGGGCCTCTCTGACCAACGCGCCCCGGGCCGCGAGGGCCGCGGCCAGCACCTCGCGGGTGTGCAGGGCCCGTGGGATGAACCAGCGCCGAACCTGTCGGGGCTGCTGCTCCAGCGCCGCGAGCAGGCCCTCGGAGTGGGCGTGAGCGGGCACCACGTGGGGCTCCAGCCCCTGGCCCCGCGCGGCCTGCGCGGTCGCGGCCCCCACCACCGCCACCAACGCGGACCCGGCGAGGGTAGACAGGCTCACCCCGAGGTCCTGGGCGCGCTGCGCCGCGCGCTCCACCGCGTTGGCCGAGGTCAGGACCAGACCGTCGAAGGCCGCAGGATCGCTCCGCCAGGCCGCGATGGCGGCGTCGAAGGGCTCCCAGGAGGGGGGCTCGTGGAGCTCCAGGACGGCCAGCTCCACGGGCTCGGCGCCCTCCGCCCGCAGCAGCACGCACAGGCGCCCGGCCTGGCTCTGGGCGCGGGTCACGCCGATCCGCAGGCCCTGCAGGGGTCCGGTCACACCGCCTCGTCCTGCAGGTCCTCCAGGATCTGCTGCGCGCCACCCTCCATCAGGTCCCGCACGAGCATCGTGGCCAGCCGCGGCGCGCCACGCCCGGTGGCCTCGCCGTCGCGGTTGGCCTCCGCGATGCGCGTCCCGTCGGGGCTGAGCAGGCGCGCGCGCAGCTGCAAGCGGCTGTGGTTGACGCTCGCGCTCACGCCCAGGGGCAGGCTGCAGCCCCCCCCGAGGAGGGACAGCACCGTGCGCTCGGCCACCACCTCGAGGTGGCTGCCCCGGTCGTCCAGGGGGAGGATCAGCTCGCGCAGGGCGTCGTTGGTGAACAGCCCCTGAAGAGCCAGGGCTCCCTGGCCGGCGGCCCCCAGCCACGGCACCCCCAGGCGCCGGTGAATGCGATCTGCGAGCTCCAGCCGGTCCAGGCCCGCGCAGGCGAGCATCAGCCCGTCGTACTCGCCGCCGTCGAGCTTGCCCACCCGGGTCGGCACGTTGCCGCGCACGTCCTTGATGACGACGTCGGGGCGGGCCCGCAGGAGCTGCGCCGCCCGCCGCAGGCTGGAGGTGCCGACCACCGCCCCGGGGGGCAGGGCCACGAACGGATCCTGCGGCTCGTAGGACTCGGGGAAGCTCTGCAGCTTCTCGGCCAGGGCCAGCAGGTGATCTCCGCGCACGAGCAGCGCGTCCCGCGGATCGGCGCGCGGCGGCACCGCCAGGACGGCGAGCCCCTCCGGGTCCTCCGTGGGCAGGTCCTTCAAGGAGTGCACCGCCAGGTGGATGTCTCCGTCGGCGAGGGCGCGCTCCAGCTCCGCCGTGAACAACCCCTTGCCGCCCAGCTCGGGCAGGGGCCGATCCAGCTCCCGATCCCCGCGGGTCGAGAACACCTCGATCTGCACGTCGAGCCCCGGGTGGATGACGCGCAAGGCCGCCGCCACGTACTCGCTCTGCCACAACGCCAGGGCGCTGCCCCGGGATCCAAGGACGATCCGCTTCACGCTCGACTCCTCATGCGCTCTCGGCGCTGTCCTCGGACTTGTCGGCCACTTCGTCGCCTTCGCGGACCTCGAGCAGGAGCGTGTCCACGCCGAAGACGCGGGCCACCTCTTCCAGCCCGTCGATCTCGCCGTCGCGCCCCAGCGCCTTGATCCGCCCGATCGGGTTGTGCAGCAGCCGCTTGCCCAGCGACTGCGCCATCAGACTCATCGACTTCTCGATCTTGTTGCGCTGGTCCTCGGGCAGCTGGTCGAGGATCCCCCGCAGGTTGCCCAGGGTGCGATCCAGCTCCCGCCCGACGTCCGTGGCGACCTTGCGGTTGACGGCCCGGATCAGCGGCGCGACGTGCACCTGGGAGAACACCCGCCCGAAGGAGGTCACCTCCACCCCGACGATCTCCTCGGCCTTGCGGGCCTCCTCGGCCCGCAGCGCGGCGTTCGCGTCCACGACCTGGGACAGATCGTCGATGTCGAACATGTAGACCCAGGGCAGGTCCTGGAGGGCGGGGTCGAGGTTCCGGGGCACCGAGATGTCCACCAGGAACAGCGGCCGCCCGCGGCGGGCGCGACGCAACGGAGCCAGATCGGCCTTGTACAGCACCGGCTCGTTGGCCCCCGTGCTGCACACCACGATGTCCGCCTGACGCATGAAGTCCACCCGGCGGTCCCAGGGCAGCACGCCCGCCCCCAGGGGACCGGCCACCTCCGCCGCGGTCTCGATGGTGCGGTTGGACACCCACAGGTCCTTCGCGCCGCGGGCGGAGAAGCCCTTCAGGGCGAGCTCACCCATCTCTCCGGCGCCGAGCATCAACACGGTCGCGCGGCTCAGATCGTCGAAGATCCGGGTCGCCATCTCGACGGCGGCGTTGGCGACGGACAGCGTCGCGGCGCCCACGTTCGTCTCGGTCCGCACCCGCTTGGCGACGGAGAACGTCTTGCGCATGAGCCGGTGCAGCATCGGCCCGACGGTGCCGGCCTGCACCGACTGCCGGTACGCCTCCTTGACCTGCCCCCCGATCTGGGACTCCCCGAGGATCATGCTGTCCAGGGATCCGGTCACGCGAAACAGGTGCTGGATCGCGCCCTCGTCGGCGTGCTGGTGCAGGATCTCGTCCGCCCTGGTCGCGTCGAACCCGCCCCGGGCCAGCATCCACGCCACGATCGCCTCGTTGTCCGCTCCGTCCTCGATGTACACCAGCTCCACCCGGTTGCAGGTGGAGATCAGCAGGGTCTCACGCACTCCGGGACGCGCCGCAAGCTCGGCGAGCACCTCCGGCAGCTGGCTCGTGGGAACCGCCAGGCGCTCGCGGACCTCCACCGCGGCGGTGCGAAAGCTCGTTCCGATGAGACGCAGCCTCATGCGTGAGCCACTCCCAGGACGGACACACACAGCCCCACGAAGCCCAGGATCGACAGCCAGGCCGTGCGCCGGCCATCCCAGCCCAGCAGCAGGCGCCCCTGCCAGCCCACCGCGTAGATCACCCAGATCGCCACCGTCACGATGGCCTTGGACCGCACCTGCACGTCCACCGCAGCGGGGGTCGCGGCCCAGAACGTGCCCGACACGATGCCCAGCGCGAGCAGCACGAGCCCTGCGCTGAAGGCCCAGGAGTTGACCTTGTCCAGGGCGCTCAGCGCGGGCAGCTTGATGCCGGGAGCGACCACGATCTTCGACTTCAGGCGGTGGGCCTGCAGCAGGTAGCCGATGCCCGAAGCGAAGGCGAGGGAGAAGGCGGCGAGGCCCCCGTAGGTCCCCAGGGTGTGCACCGGGAACCAGACGCTCTGCAGCGCATCGGGGAGCATCGACTGCACCGGGCGCACGTTGGGGCTCAGCAGCCCGGCCAGCGCGAGCCCCAACGCCACCGGAGCCACGAACGCCCCCAGCACGCGGTTGCCGGGGCGAGCGAAGCCCACCGCGCCCGAGACGGCCAGCAGCACCCACGCCAGCGTGGACAGGGGATGGTCCCAGGGCCCCGGTGACATGCCGGACGGGGCGCCCAGGGGCAGGGCCGAGAAGCGCAGGACGTGCAGCACGATCACGCCGGTGTGCGCGAGGTGCGCGGCGCCGAGCCCGTACCACGCCCTGTCGGTGAGGCGCGGGTTCCCCTTTGCCAGCCCCGCTGCGTACAGCGCGCTGACGACCGCGTATCCAATGATGGCGGTGAGGAACAAGAGCCCCCCGATCGCCTCCAGCATCACGTCCTCCGGTCAGGATCGACTAGTCATCTTTGCGTCGGCTGAACAGACCGCGCAATGCGACCCGCGGACTCGGAGGGCGTTTCTCGGCAGAGATCCCTTCCCGGCGGTCCGACAACCGCAGCTCCCGCTGGGCCGCGACGTGCCCCGGCTCGACCTCGGTGGCCTTGACGAACCGTCGCCGCGCACGCTCCACGTCCTTGTTCAGCAGGGCGATGCGACCCAGGTAGTACCAGGCGTCCCCGCTCTTGGGGTCCAGCCCGACGGCCTTCTCGAGCATCCTGGACGCGACCGAGGTCTTGCTGCTCCCCGTCAGGAAGCTCGTCCATCCCAGGAGCACCCAGGCCTTGGCGTTGTTCGGGTCGAGCAGCGTCGCGTCCCGGAAGTGCCCCTCGGCCTCCGGGTAGGCCTTGTGGCTCAGCTTGATCTCGCCCTTCTTGATCGACACCAGGGCCTTGTCCGGCTCCGCCTTGCCCGGCCCGGAGGAGGGCCCGGAGCGCGACAGGAGCTCGGTCCGGTAGGCGTCACGGCGGTCCCGGTGTTTGAGGACCTCGTAGGACTCCTGGATCCGCGAGTACAGCGCGTTGGCCACCTGCTGCACCCGGGGATGCTCGTCGAACATGGTGTCGGGGTGGTAGGACCGCGCCATCGCCCGCCCCTTCTCGGCGATCTCCTTGTCGGCGGCCTTCACGTCGAGCCCGAACACCTCGAAGTGATCGCTGCGATGCACCCGATGCAGCTCGCGCACGAGCGAATCGATCCGGGCCGCGGTCTCTCCGTCCCAGGGCGTGCCCCGGAAGTCGACGTAGCCCACGCTCCGCAGCAGCTGCAGCAGCGCGCGCACCCGCGGTCGCTGTGAGGGATCCCCGTCGCTCGCCAGGCGGACCAGCTGCTCGAGGCTGATCTCGCGGTTCCTGGCCCGCTCCACGAGCTGCAGCACCTTGCGGTCCTGACCAGAGAGTCCCCAGGCCCGGATCTCCTCCATCGGCGGAAGCCGGATCACCACGATGGAGTCGGGGTGCGCCTCCACCTGGCGCTCCCCCAGCTGGCGACTCTGCTCCGCGCTCAGCCGCATCAGCAGCTTCGGGATGGCCTGGGGATCCGTGTCCCCGTCCGCCCAGTCATCCGGCGCGGCGTGCACCAACCCCTCGTTGCGAGCCAGGGCCTGCACCAGCAAGCGGTCCCGGGTGCGGCCACGCAGGCCATTGACCTCGTGCATGCCGACGGCCCGCAGCGCCATCAACAGGCCCAGTTCCTCCTCCTCGGAGGCGAGCTCGACCTGGGGGACGCGCGCCGGATCCAGGCGACCCTCGGCGATGGCGGTGTTCAGCAGGTCCCGCCCCTGGGCCGACGCGGCGCTGGACAGCTGACCCATCTCGAACCAGAAGGTCACCGTGTCGCCCACCGGAGGTTCCAGGGACAGGGTGCCGGTCCACGAGCTGTGGTCCACGGCCCACAGCATGCGGGCGAAGGGCACCTCCTGCAGATCCGTGGTGCCGAACGGCTCGTCGAGCCGGAGCCCGTGGGCCTCGTACTCGGCGCGCAGATCCCCACAGATGCGCGCGGCGGCCACGGCGTCCGGCGGCGCGGCGAGGCCCACCACCGTCTGCACGAGCTCCCCCGGATCCAGCGGCACCGACAGGAAGCCACCCACCAGCAGCTCCACGGGGATGATCTCCTTGAGCACGGCCAGGGTGTGGGCCCCCGAGTAGACGACCACGGGAACCGGCCCGCGGCACTCGGGATACACGTCCCGAACGATCTCCAGGCCCGAGCCGCCGTGCACCTCCGCGGACGCCAGGATCAGATCGGGCTCATGCTGGCGGATCTCGAGCTTCAGCCGGCTCTGGTCGGCGACGTAGCTGATCTCGTAGCCCATGCCATCCAGGCACCGCTCGATGACCCGCAAGGTGCGCGGGGAGGTCTCCAGAACCAGGATGCGGGTCACGCTCACTCCGACGGACGCGCGGGGGGCCGGTCAGCCTCCGGGCCGTCAGCGGCGGATCCTATCACCCCGCCGCTGACCCGGGCCCGGGCGACCAGACTCCGCCTTGACCGGGTCCCAGACCGTGCACATGATGTGCGTCCGCCCGCCTGGGCCACCCCACCACATCGCGCGACCGCGCACCCGGAGAGCAGTTCGATCATGGCCAACGTCGTCGAGTTCACAGACTCCAACTTCGAGTCCGAAGTCCTTAACAGCGAGGTGCCGGTCCTGGTCGACTTCACCGCGGTGTGGTGC
>CALAGR010000525.1 GCA_937891735.1 uncultured Pseudomonadota bacterium
GCAGCGTCGGCCGCGGTCGCGGCGGCCCGGGCGTCCTTCGCCGCGGTCAGGGGCACCTCGCCCGTGGCTTCGTTGTCCCGGACGGCGGCCTCGACCCGGTCGGCGGACGAACGCGTCTCCTCAGCCGCGGTCTCGGCCTCGGCGAGCTGGCGCGCGGCGATCTCCTTCGCCTCACCCAGGCCTGCGCGCTCGGTCTTCTCGGCGGAGATCGCGGCCCGGAGGTCATGGTCCGCGTCCGCCAGCTCGGTGGCGGCTTCGCGCAGCGCTTCCAGATCCGCGTCGGCCTGCTCCGACTGCGCCTCAGCGATGGCGGCGGAGAGCGTGGTCCCGGCCTCCTCGGCGGCGGCGCGGCAGCTCTCGCCCAGGGCCTTGGCCCGGACCGCGGCGGAACGCGCGCGTTCCAGAGGGGTGGTGATCGAGGCGACCTCGTCGAAGCCTGCAGCCTCCCGCTCGACCTGCTCGATGCGGCCCGCAAGGGGTGCGACGAGCTTGGCGAGGGCCGCGAGCACGCGCTTCGAGGTCTTGGCCGCCGCAGCAAGCGCCCGCTTCCGGGCCTCCGCCTCCTGCAGGGCGAGCGCCTGGGCGCGCTCGGCAGCGTCGGAGGCCTTCATGGCGGCCTCGCCTGCCCGCTCTGCCGCGGCACGGGCGAGATCGACCAACTCCTGAGACTGCTGGGGATCGGTGCTCTTGCGGGTGGCAGTCGCCGCGTCCCGGGCTTCTGCGGCGGCGAGGGCGGCCACCTGGGCCTGGGCCTCGACCTCGGCGCGCGCGGTGAGGGCTTCGCCTTCGGCGCCCTCGGTGGCGTCGGCGACGCGGTCCACGTCCTCGGACGCCCGCGCGGACGCCTCCGAGGCCTCCTGGGCCAGCGCGGCCGACTTGACCATCGCGGCTTCGAGGGCGCGGGCCTCGCCGGCCGCTTCGCGGGCCAGTCGAGCGGCCTCCTCGAGCTTCGGCTTCGCCTCTTCGCAGGAGGCCACGCCCTGGGAGACGTGCCCTTCGAGAGGCGCCAGCAGCTCCCGGACCTCGTCCACGGAGTCGAGCATGCCGCCTTCGGCGAGCAGGATCTCGACCTCTGCGCGGGCCTCCTCGGCCTCGCTTACGAGCACGGTCGCGTGCGCAGCGAGCGCGTTGGCCTCGCCAGCGCCTGTGCCTTCGAGGTCCGCCGCGGCCTCCATGCCGACCCGGTGGACCTTCTCCAGCGCAAGCACGAGGGTTTGCAGCTTCTCCCGCCCGTCGCTCAGGAGCGCCTTGATCGCCTCCGCCCGCTCTCGGGCCTCCCGCTCCTCCGCCTCCTTGAGCGCGCGCTCCTCCTCTTCGAGGCGCTGGCGCTCCTCCTCCTCGGCACGGAGCCGCTCCTCCTCCACGCGAGCGAGGCGCTCTGCTTCCTCCGCGGCCCGGCGCGTGCGCTCCGCCTCGGCGCGGCGGGTGGCCTCGTCGAGTCGCTGGACGGCCTCGGTGCATGCGGCCAGACCCGACTCGACCTCCGGCCCGATCTGGCCCACCAGGGCCTGCGCGTCGGTCGCGACCTCCAGCGTGGCGGCCCGGTCGAGCAGGGTGATCGCCGCCTGCCGACTCGATTCAGCCCGGCCGATGAGGCCGAGGGCCTCGGCCACCAGCACGGTCGCAGTCTCCAGGGCGATCGGCGCGATCTCCGGCCCCACGCGCGCCTGCTGGGTGCCGACCTCCTCGAGGACCGCCTCCAGTCGATCGACCTGCTCCCGGCCGCCGGCCACCACCGCAGCGACCCGGTCCATCTCCTCGAGGCGCTCGCGCTCCGCCGAGGCGAGCAGGGCACGCTCGGCCTGGACCCGAGCCCGTTCCTCCGCTTCGGCCTGCTCCGCCGCTTCGGCCTCGGCGCGCGCCTGCTCTTCGGCCTGCAGCCGCGCCGCTTCCTCGGCCTCCAGGCGGGCCTGCTCTTCCGCGGCGAGCCGCGCGGTCTCTTCGGCCTCCGCGCGCTCCTTGTCGTCGGCCTCTCGGCGGGTGGCCGCTTCCGCATCAGCCAGTGCCCTGGCCTCGGCCTCCGCGACAGCCTTCGCAGCCTGGGCCTCGGGCGAGATCTGCTCCACCTCCGCGGTCTGCCCGTCGTCGAGGTCGTCCTCGAGATCGAGATCCGCGTCGGTGCCCTCATCCCAGAGCGAATCCGCGCGATCCGTGAGCCCGGACGAGAACTGCGCCGCCAGCGCGGTGCTGGTGGCCGTGAAGGCCTCTTCTCCCCACAGCTCGTCGTCCTCGTCCCACAGCTCGCCCGGCGTGGCAGGGCCCACGTTGAGGTCACTGGGGCGTTCGGCGCTCTCGAGCACATCGCGGGCCACTGCGTCCGTGGGCGGCGAGGACGCCTCGATGCCCAGCAGGTCGTCCTCGGGCATCGGGCCCAGGCCATCGCCGGGGCCCATGTCAGCCTGCGCTTCCTGCGCGTTCGTCGAGAAGAAGTCGTCCTCCAGGGAGGGGGCCACGGGTCCGGTGGGCTCGTCCTCGTCCTCGGCGACCGCTCCCAACTCGACCAGGCTGGCGGTCTCCGGGAGCGCGGTCTGCGGCGCGGGAGCGGTGGCCACCGGGATGGCGCCGCTCTCGGAGAACACCATCTCCATGAGCTCGTCGCTGCCCGAAGGCGGCGGCGGTCGGTCGTCCTCCTCCTCCTCGAAGAAGATGAACTCCTCGACGTCGTCGTCATCCTCCTCGGGGTCGTCGGGAAACTCGTCGTCCAAAGGCCGCTTCTTGCGCAGCTTCTTTTCGGGCTCCTTGCCCTTCTTCTTGCCGAAGCCGAAGAAGCCGGACAGGCCAGCGCGCTTCGTCTCCGCCTCCTGCTCCGCCTGGGGCCGCTTCTTCTTCTTCTTCTTCTTCTTGCGGGGCAGCTCGCCGGCCGGTGCCGGCGAAGCAGGAGCGGGGCTCCTGGCATCGGGGATCCGCGCGGGCTTCGGCGCATCCAGGCTCGTCGTCTTCGACGGAGGAGCCTTCATCTTGGCGAGGTCGGACACGCCGGACAGATCCTCGAGCGCCGCCATCCTGGCGACGGTCCGGGGAGGCTTCACGCCCATCTTCCCGGACCCCAGGAGCAGCCCCTTGAGCTCGTCGGCGAACTCCATCGCGTCCGCGTAGCGGTCGTCCGGATGTGGCGCGAGGGCGCGACGGAGGAGCGGTCCGGATCCCGGCACGAGCGCGTTTACGTCGTCGATGGCGGTGCCGATCTCGACGCGGGCGATCCGCTCCATCACCTGGACCATCGACGAGCCGGTGAACAGCACCTTGCCCGACACCATCTCGTAGACGATCGCCCCCAGGCAGAAGATGTCGGAGCGGCCGTCCAGGTCCTTGCCCAGGACCTGCTCGGGGCTCATGTACGAAGGCGTTCCCCGCACCACGCCCTGCGCGGTCAGCGCTGCCCAGGACGCGGTCGCCCGTGCGATGCCGAAGTCCATGATCTTCGCGACGCCGTGCTGCGACCGCATCAGGTTCGCGGGCTTGAGGTCCCGGTGCACGATGGTGAGCGGGTTGCCGGCGTCATCGACCACGCGGTGGGCGTAGGACAGCCCCCGACAGGTCTGGATCGCGATGTCGAGAGCGACGCTGGACGGAAGGCCGCCGCCCTTCTCCCGCGCCTCCTCGAGCAGCTCGGAGACGGTGTGTCCGTCGACGAACTCCAACACCAGGACGTAGCACCCCTCGAACTGCTCGAAGGACAGCGTCTGCACGATGTTGGGGTGGCGCAGCATCCCGCCGATGGCCGCTTCCCGCATGAGCATGCGGATGAACGTCTCGTCTTCGGCCAGATCCGGCTTGATGATCTTGAGCGCGACCCGCTTCCGGAAGCCACCGGGCCCAGCCTGTTCGGCCAGGTAAACCGTGGCCATGGAGCCGGTTCCTAGAGTGCGAAGGACCTTGTAAGGTCCCAGCTGCTCGGGCACATCCACGGGCAGTTCGGGGCTCATCCCATTCCGCTTGATCGGCTCGGTCCCGCAACTCGAGCGGGCCCGATCGACCTTCTGCGAGGTGGGTGATGCTACCACGCGCAAGCGAGGGATTCGCTACACGGCCCCCGATCACGGTCGGTCAATACGACAGCAGCGCGTCCATGTTCCCCGCGATCCACTCCTGGGCTCGTTGGTACTCGGGGTGATCGGCCTCGCGCGTCCGGAACTCCGGGGTGTGAAAGACCGTGCGCTGGCCGTTCTGTGCACCCCCCAGCACGCCGTGCAGCATCTCGTGGAAGACGACGAAGCCGACCACGAACCCAGGCACCGCCTCCCGGTCCAGGACCGGGTGCACCTTGATCAGCCGATGCCGCGGAGCCCAGCTGCCCAGCCGGATCGAGCGACGTTCCTTCCCGCGCGTCCCGACCGACCACCCGATGCGGGCCTCGAAGTCCCCCTCGAAGGAGCTCTGGTTTTCGTTGTCGAAGTACCACTGCAGGTCGTGATGTCGGCCGACGGGGGCGGCGAAGCGCGGACGCTGCTGCCGCCGCTCGTGGGCGCGGATCTTCATGGAGAACGCGTTGAGCACCTCCCGGGCGACGGGGTCTCGCGACCGCACGAACCTGGCGAGCGCCCGGACCACGTCGTCTTTCGCCATCGCGAACTGGCGCAGACACCGGACCCGAAGCAGCCCGGTGTCCAGTCGCCGCCAGGACACGATGGTCCGACGGTTTCGCGTGCCGATGAGGTCGATGGGCTCGCCCAGGTAGCGACCGAGCCGCCGATGCAGGTCATCCAGCAGGCTCGCATCGACGAGATCCACCACCCCCGGATGCCGCTCCGGGAGCGGAAGGCCGGGCTCGAACGGCAGACCGAGCTGGTCCGGCTCGTCGTGCGTGTTCACTTCGGCGGATCTCCGCGACACCGGGAGGGCCCGGCGAGCGCTTCTTGGAGGTGATCTGGGTGGCAGGGCCCCGCGCAGGGGCGGTTCTATCAAACCGAGGATCCGCTGAGAACCCCTTTGCGCAGGGATTTCTTGCGCGATCGATGTAGATGGTTCGCACCTACATCGATCGCGAAGAACGCCGCATCAGAAGGGAATGTCCTCGACCACCTCGCTCAGCTCTTCGCCATCGACGGCCCGGCCGGTCCGGGGCCTGCCCGGCGCCCCGCGGTCCGCGGACCCGGCCCCATACCGTCGCCCCCGGTCAGCCGCCACGGACGCGTGCCTGTCCGAGCCGGCCATCCCGGACGACCCCGCCCGCGCGGAGCGGCTGACCTCCAGAGGCAGGTCATCGTGCAGGTCCGCCGTGCCCCCGGCCTGCGCATTCAGCCGGATCAGCTGGTATCCGACGATCTCCGTCCTCGTCCGGCGGACCCCCTCCTGATCGGTCCACTCGTTGGCCGTGATGCGGCCCTCCAGGTAGACCGGCTCGCCCTTCTTCAGGGCGACGCCCGCGTACTCGGCGAGCTTGTCCCACAGGACGGCGCGGTGCCACGTCGTGACCTCCACCCCGTCCTTGCGACGCTCGTCCGTCGCGATGCTCAGGTTGACGACGGCCTTGCCGTTCGCGGTGTGACGCATGACCACCTCGTTGCCGATGTGACCGATGACCGTTGCGCGTGTGTACGTCTTCATTCGCTTCTCCGTGTTCGGACTGCATGCCCGGTGCATCCCCTCTTAGCGAGGGGCGTGCCAGGTCCGCCATCGAAGTGAAAAGCTGAGGAATGGCAGCAGGTTGTGGCGGATCCGAGCCTGTCGCAGGCCGGCTGGTGTCCGGTTCGTGTCCGGCTTCGTGTCCGGTGGGCGGACACGAAACCGGACACACGCCGGACACCCCGGGGCGGTGAGCAGCGGGTGGCACCCGACGGACCGCCGGGACGATCCGTCGCCGGGGCTGCGTGGTAGAACTTCGGCCCGTGGCGCAACCTCCTCGATACATCGCGATCGAAGGCGTAATCGGTGTCGGCAAGACGAGCCTGACGCGGATCCTGGCCGAGCGGTTCTCCGGACGGTGCGTGCACGAGCCGGTGGTCGAGAACCCGTTCCTGGCGAAGTTCTACGAGGACCAGAAGCGCTTCGCGTTCCAGACCCAGCTGTACTTCCTGCTCACCCGCTACCAGCAGCAGCTCGAGCTCAAGCAGCCCAGCCTCTTTGCGCCCACGACGGTCTGCGACTACCTGTTCGCCAAGGACAAGATCTTCGCCAGCCTCACGTTGGATCGGGACGAGCTCCCGCTCTACAACCAGATCTACGAGACTCTCGACTCTCGGCTCCCCAGCCCGGATCTCGTGATCTACCTGCAGGCGGACATCGACATCCTCATCGACCGGATCCGCAAGCGCGGTCTGGAGTTCGAGCGGGGCATCGAGCCCGACTATCTGCGCGACCTGAGCAGCCTGTACAACGACTTTTTCTTCAATTACCGTTCAGCACCCCTATTGGTTGTTCAGACGTCGGGTATCGACTTCGTGAACAATCTTCAGGACCGTGAGTGGCTCATCCGTGAGATTCTCGAGATGAAGGGCGGCACGAAGCACCTGATCCCGCTGGGATCGCTCTAGGGCGACCCGGACGACGACGCAGAAACGCCGCCCCGACAGACCAAGGAGCCACTCGCCCCGGTCCTACAACGCAGACGACGGGCAGGTCCACCACGGACCGCGCGATCGGAGGTAGCGATGTCCCCCACGAAGCCGGTTTCGGTCCTCGATCTCCACCGAATGAAGGCGGAGAGCCGCAAGATCACGATGCTCACCGCCTACGACGCCGTGTTCGCGCGTCTGGTGGATCAGGCGGGGGTCGACGTGATCCTCGTCGGTGACTCCCTCGGGATGGTGGTTCAGGGCCACAAGAACACCCTGCCCGTCACCATCGAGCAGATGGCCTATCACGGGGCCGCGGTCGCTCGTGTCACCGAGCACGCCCACGTCGTCGTGGACATGCCCTTCCTCAGCTACCACGTCTCCATCGAAGAGGCGGTGCGGAACGCGGGCCTCCTCGTGAAGGAGGGCGCGCACTCGGTGAAGCTCGAAGGCGGCGCTGAGCGGGCCGCCACCATCCGCGCCGTCGTGCAGGCCCAGATCCCGGTGATGGCGCACATCGGGCTGACGCCGCAGTCCTTCCACACCCAGGGCGGGTTCAAGGTCCAGGGTCGCAGCGACGCCGCCGCCGACAAGCTGCGCGCCGACGCGCTCGCGGTCCAGGAGGCCGGGGCGTACGCAGTCGTGCTGGAGGGGATCCCGACCGCCCTCGCGGCCGAGATCAGCGCGACCCTGGAGATCCCGACCATCGGCATCGGGGCGGGCGAGGGCTGCGACGGACAGGTCCTCGTCATCTACGACCTGCTCGGCATGGACAAGTCCTTCAAGCCGAAGTTCGTCAAGCGTTTCGCCGAGCTGCACGACGTGATCACGGGCGCCATCGGCACCTACATCGACGAGGTCCGGACCGGCGCCTTCCCCGACGATGCGCACTCGTTCGGCACGAAGCGTCAGAAGGTCGGCGGTGAGTCCAAGGCCACCGGCACCGAGGGGCCCAAGCCCCTGCTGCGCGCCGTCTACGGACCAACCGACAGCTGATCGGTCGTGCAGACGATCCTCGAGCCGGCCGCGATGCAGACCTGGGCCCGGGAGCGCAGAGCCCGGGGCGAGACCATCGCGTTTGTCCCGACGATGGGCTTCCTGCACGAAGGCCACCTCTCCCTGATGCGCATGGCGCGGGACCGCGCGGATCACCTGATCGTGTCGATCTTCGTGAACCCGCTGCAGTTCGCCCCCGGAGAGGACCTCGCTACCTACCCCCGGGACGAGGCCGGAGACCTCGCGAAGTGCGCCTCCGTCGGAGCCGATGTCGTCTTCTTCCCGACCCCGGCGTCCATGTATCCCGATGGGTTCCAGACCCGCGTCAAGCCCGGGCCCCTCGCCGGTCCGCTCTGCGGACGGAGCCGGCCCACCCACTTCGATGGGGTGGTGACGGTCGTGCTGAAGCTGTTCAACCTGGTGAAGCCCCAGGTCGCCGTCTTCGGGCGGAAGGACTTTCAGCAGCTCCAGGTGATCCGGCGGATGGTCAGGGACCTCGATCTGGATGTGGAGGTCCTGGGAGGGCCGATCGTGCGGGAGCCCGACGGCGTGGCGCTCTCTTCGCGAAACGCGTACCTCACCGGGGCGGAGCGCGCCCAGGCCGTCTGTCTGAGCCAGTCGCTGGGGCTCGCCGAGCAGCGCGTGGCGTCGGGTGAGGCCACCGCGGCGCAGATCATCGAGCTGGTCCGGGCCCACGTGACCGCCCATCCGTCCGCCGAGGTGGACTACGTCGAGCTCGTCGACTCCGAGGAGCTCACCCCTGTCGTCGGCACCCTGACCGGACCCTGCCTGCTGGCGCTCGCGGTACGCTTCGGGGCGACCCGGCTGATCGACAACCGGGTCCTTGTGCCCTGAGGGGCCGCGGAGCGGGCATGGGGTTCGAAGACGGGCTGCTGATCGGCGTTGCGCTCGTCATCGCGTTGAACCGCATGTTCGTCGGCACGCGCCTCGTCAAGAGCAGGGCTGCGTACGTGTTCGTCCAGGCCTTCGACGTCGGGGCGGTCGTCGCCCTGTTCTTCGCTCGCCTGTTCCCGGACTTCCGGCTCGACTACGCGGTAC
Organism: uncultured Pseudomonadota bacterium; assembly: GCA_937891735.1. GTDB lineage: Bacteria > Myxococcota_A > UBA796 > UBA9615 > UBA9615 > JAGSHC01. The sequence goes on from CALAGR010000525.1 coordinate 8,550, forward strand.
GAGGCTTCTTGATGCTGTTCGTGGCCTGGCACATGGTCCAGAACTTCGCGGTGCGCGCCGCCGCCCTGCAGCCCCCCCGCGAGGAGGACGAGGAACTGGCCGCGGCCCGAGCGCAGATCAAGATCGACATCGCAGCGGAGCGCGAGGAGGAACGAACCCGCGAAGTCGAGGCGCGCGCCTCAGCTCAGGGAGAGGCCGACGGCCCGGCCGAACCGGTCTGAGCCCGGTACCCGTCGATCACCGCCAACACCTCGTCGTCGGTGAGCACCCGGGTGCCGCGCTTGGCGGTGTCGAACACCGCGTCGATCAGGCCGTCGTCAGCTTCGATCCCGCGGCTCTTGAGCCAGTAGATGACGTTGCTGCGCCCACCCATGTGGCCCACCTCGATCACCTGCTCCAGCCCGAAGTCGGCGGCCGGCACCCCCGAGTAGATGCGGTCGGCGAGCCACTCGTCGCCCTTGGCCAGCGCCTTGATGACCGCCGCGGCGTGCACCCCGGTGCCGGTTCGGAACGCGTCGTAGCCGAAGACCGGGTAGTTGAACGGCAGCGGCGTGCTCGTGGCCTTCGCGCCGAGCTCGGCGTAGTCCCGCAGAGCGCGGAGGTCGCCGTTCATCTCGACCCCCATGAGCTTCATGTTGACCATCAGCAGGTCGATGGACGTGTTGCCGACGCGCTCGCCGACCCCGAGGATCGTGCCGTGCACGCGCTTCGCGCCCGCCATCGCCGCCGCGACGGCGTTGATGAGACCAAACCCACGGTCGTTGTGCCCGTGCCAGTCGATGACCGTATCGGGGAAGCCCCATTCCTTCACCAGTCGCTTCGTCCAGCGAATGATGGAGCGCACGCCGCCGGGGGTGGCGGAGCCGACCGTGTCGCAGATGCACAGACCCTTCGCGCCCTCGTCCAGGGCCACCCGGAACAGCGTCTGCAGCGTGTCGGGGGTCGAGCGAACCGTGTCCTCGGTCACGAACGTGCACGGATGCCCGGCCCGGACGGCCATGCGCACGGCGTCCCGGGTCAGCTGCACCAGCTTCTCCGTGGTCCACCCTTCCGTGAACAGCCGGATCGGGGAGCTGCCGAGAAAGGCCATCACCTCGATCTTCGTGCCCACCGCCTGGCTGATGTCGAGGATCGGCTGGATGTCCTTGGGGTGCGTGCGGGCGGCGCAGCTCATGTTCAAGGACAACCCACTGTCGAGCACGAACTTCGCCAGGTGGGTGACATCATCGACCGCGCGCTGGCCGGCCCCCGGCAACCCGATGTCCGTGTGCTGGATCCCGACCCGGTCCTGCAGGACCAGGATCCTCTCCTTGTCCTCGATGCTGGGATCGGTGGCCGATGGCGACTGGATCCCGTCGCGAAGGCTCTCGTCGTAGAACTCCAGGCCTTCCTTCCACGAGGGGTTCTCGAGGGCCTCGTTGTTCCAGTCGTGAACGATCGCGGCGCGGTCCAGGGCCTCCTCGCTACTCAAGGTTGGCCTCCACGATCACCGCGATCCCCTGCCCGCCGCCGATGCACGCGCTGCCGAGTCCGTACCGCTGGCCACGGCGTCGCAGCTCGTGGATGAGGTGCAGCGTGATGCGCGTTCCGGATGCCGCCAGGGGGTGGCCCACCGAGATGGCGCCGCCGTTGACGTTCGTCTTCGACCGGTCGAGACCGAGGTCCTTCTCCACGGCCAGGTACTGGGCCGCGAACGCCTCGTTGACCTCGATCAAGTCCATGTCGGCCAGCGACATGCCGGTGTCGGCCAGCGCCCGCCGCGTCGCCGGAGCGGGCCCGATGCCCATGATGGTGGGATCGCATCCGCTGATGCCCCAGCCGATCAGCTTGCCCAGGGGCTTGAGGCCGCGTTCGGCGGCCCAGGAGCCCTCCGCGATGACCACCGCGGCCGCGCCGTCCGTGATCGCGGACGCGTTGCCGGGAGTGACCAGCCCGTCCTTCTGGAAGACGGAGGGCAGCTTGGCCATCTTGGCGCGCTCGACGTCCATACGCGGGCACTCGTCGTGGCTGTAGTCGACCATCTCGCGCCGCTTCTTGACCTGCACGGAGACGATCTCGTCGGCGAACTTGCCTGCCTCGAACGCCGCCTTGTAGGCCATCTGGCTGCGGAAGCCGTAGTCGTCGGCCTCCTCGCGGGTCACCCCGTACTTGGCGCCGACCTTCTCGGCGGTCTGCCCCATGGCCAGCTTGGCCTGCGGGTCGTACAGCGAGTCCCACAGCAGGTCGTTCAGGGTGTCGTTCTTGCCGAAACGCACGCCCCAGCGGATGTTCCGGGCCGTGAACGGCGCCTGGGACATGGACTCCGCGCCGCCGCAGAGCATGACGTTGCCCTGGCCGAGCAGGATCTGCTCCGCCCCCGTGATGATGCTCTGGAAACCCGAGCCGCACAGGCGGTTCAGGGTCAGCGCGGGCACCTCCTGCGGCACTCCGGCCCTCAAGCCGACGTGGCGGGCCAGATACAGCGCATCGGCGCTGGTCTGCAGAGCGTTGCCGAAGATCACGTGGTCCACGTCCGAGGGCTGCACCCCGGCCCGCTCCATCGCGGCGATCCCGGCGAAGGTGCCGAGGTCGTTGGCGGAGTAGTCCTTGAGGGAGCCGCCGAAGCTCCCGAAGGGGGTCCGTACGCCGGAGAGGAAGACGATGTCCTTGCTGTCGACCTTCATTTCGAATCTCCTGACCCCCGCCTCGGGGGGGCCGAAAGCTACATGCCAGACGCCAGACGCGCCACCTCCGTCAGGAGGTACGCCCGCGCTCCCGCGGTGTCCATGGAGCCGCCGAGATCGGCCGTGGTGGCCCCTTCGCGGAGCGCGGATTCCACCGCCTTCTCGACCAGCGCGGCCTCGGCCGGGTGGCCCAGGCTCTCCAGCATCAACGCCGCGGCCAGGACGGACGCAGTCGGGTTGGCGATCCCCCGTCCCGCGATGTCCGGTGCCGAGCCGTGCACGGGCTCGAACATGCCGATGCCGCGGTCGGGGTTGAGGTTCGCCGACGCGGCCACCCCCAGGCCTCCCTGCAGCGCGGCCCCCAGGTCGGTGATGATGTCGCCGAACAGGTTGCTCGTGACGATGACCTCGAACTCCTCGGGCACGCGAACCAGCTGCATGGCGAGCACATCGATGTACAGGTGGCTGCTCTGGATCTCGGGGTACTCGGCGGCGATGCGCTTCCAGGACCGCTGCCAGATGTCGTGGCCGTAGCGCAACGCGTTGGACTTGTCGCTCATGCAGACCTTCTTCGCGCCGGACATCCTGGCGAACTCGTATGCCGCCCGCAGGATCCGCTCCACGCCCTTGGCCGTGTTGACCGAGCTCTGGATGGCGACCTCGTCCGCGGTGCCCTTCTTGAAGACCCCGCCCACTCCTACGTACAGCCCCTCGGTGTTCTCTCGGAACACCGTGAACTTCACATCGTCGACCCCCTTGTCCTTGAGCGGACACAGGCGCGGGTCGAGCAGGCGGCAGGGCCGCAGGTTCACGTACAGGTCGAGCTTGAAGCGGGTCTCGAGGATCAGTTCACGCGCGTGTTCGTTCCCCGGGACCCGCGGATCACCTACCGCCCCCAGGAAGATCGCATCGCATCGCTCCGCGATCGCCTCGCGCTCGGCGTCGGGGAATCCAGTTCCGTCCCGCAGGTATCGCTCCGCACCGTAGTCGTGCCATTCGAACTCGAAGTCGAGTCCGGGGCGGTGCGCAGCCACGGCCTCGAGCACGTCGACGGCGACCGGAATGACCTCTGGGCCGATGCCGTCGCCTGGAATCACCGCAATCCGATGCATGGAACAGTCCGTTTCCTGTGGGGGGCGGGAGGTCCGCGGTCTACTTGCTGGGGTCCCGGGAGCGCGTATCCTAACCGAAGGCCGCTGGAGCCCATCTACCGCACATGGCCGAGTACCGAATCCGAAAAGGCGAGCACGAATACGTCGCCCAGCAGATCGAAACGCTGCAGGAGCTGCTGGGTCGAGGACTCATCGGACCTGCAGACGAGGTCAGCGTGGACGGCGGACCGTTCCTCCTCGTCGAGGACCTGCTGGAACCCGGCGGCGAGGGGTCGGCCGAGAGCGATTTGTGGCGCCATTGGAATGACGCGCGCGAGGCGAGCTCCGCGAGTGGAGTCCTGTCGGACTTTCTCGACGAGATCGCACCGACGGTCCAGACCGCCTCGCGGCCCCTGCTCTCGCCGGCCCCCGCCGTGCCGCCTCCGACCGTGCCCGCCGCGCCTCCGGTGCTCGACCTGCCCGACCTCGCGGTGGACTCCCTGCCGAACCTCAGTGACGACGCCCTGCATGAAGCAGAGGCGCCGCCGCCGGACGCTCCGTCCCCGGAGCCCGCTCCCGACCAGCCGAGCCGACAGCAGCTGCGACTCGTCGAGCCAGACGCCCCGGCGTCTCCCGTCTCGTTCGCGGACTGGGTGGATGCGAAGGGCGGGGGCGCTGGGGACAGCGCGCTCAAGGACTTCGGGAAGGTCGATGACGGCATCGTCCTGCACGGACGCAAGCGCCGGGGCGCCAACTGGTGGCGCACGACAGGGCTGCTGACCCTGGCGACCCTCGCCGTGGTCTTCTGGCATACCTGGGTCAGGACCATCGCGGAGACGGCGTACCCTCGCGAGGCGGATCTCATCGCTTCGCTGCAGGGGGACGGGCCGAAGCTCCCCGGCGTCGAGCCGTCCAAGTCCGCTCCCGACCAGCCGGTCAGTGTGTCCGCGAGGGACGCGGAGCAGCGCCTGCGCTCGCGGGTCGCCGGCGACATCCGCCAGTTCGGTGACCGCCTCCAGCTCGAGGACGCGATCTTCCAGGAGCTCAGCAACCTGCAGGCGAGCCCTGTGAAGGTCCGCGTCGAGAGCCTGCGCTCCGTGGGATCCGGCGACTTCCAGCGCGACCGCCCGACCGAGGCCAACGTGACGGTCCTGCTGGCGGGCGTCGCGGAGGGGGACATCTTCGAGGCGATCCGCGAGCGGCTGACGCTGACGTGGCTGGTCATCGCAAAATATGGAAACCAGGGTCACGTGAAGTTCCAGACCGTCACGGTCCGGTTCGGGGCGCCCTCGGCCTCGACGTACACCCATCCTGGTCACCTGGTGCTCGCGCTCGGAACGCGCAACACGAGCGTGACCGACCTGCTGCTGATGAAGCAGTAGCCCCAGTCGATGCGGATCAAGCGGATCGAGCTGCGCGGCTTCAAGTCGTTCGCGGACAGCACCGTGCTCCAGTTCGGGCCGGGCATCGCCGCTGTGGTCGGTCCGAACGGGTGTGGCAAGAGCAACGTGATCGACGCAGTGCGCTGGACCCTGGGTGAGCAGACGCCCGGCACCCTGCGGGGTCGGGCCATGAGCGACGTGATCTTCGCAGGCTCGGACGCGCGGGCCCCGTCCAACCGCGCCGAGGTCTCCCTCGTCTTCGACAACACCGACGGCAGCTTCGGCGGCCGCTTCCGCCGGTACGCAGAGATCGAGGTGTCCCGCCGCCTCGACCGGGCCGGCGAGTCCACCTACGAGATCAACCGCGAACGCAGCCGGCTCAAGGACGTCACGACCCTGTTCATGGACACGGGCGTCGGGGCGCGGGCCTACTCGATCATCGAGCAGGGCCGCGTCGGCTTCGTGGTCAACGCCCGTCCGGAGGAGCGGCGGGTGCTCATCGACGAGGTGGCTGGCATCAACCGGTTCAAGGCGCAGAAGGCCGAGACCGAGAAGCGCCTCGAAGCCACCCAGGCCAACCTCGTCCGGGTCGCCGATCTCTGCAACGAGATGGGCCGACAGCGGCAGGGGCTCCTGACGCAGGTCCGTCGAGCGGACCGCTTCCTCGACCTCAGACGCACCTGGAAGGAGCTCGCTCTGCGCGCGGCCCTGGCCCAGGCCGTGGAGCAGCACCGCGAGCAGGGCGTCCTGCGGGAGCGGGTGAACGCGCTGACGACGCGCGACGGTGAGTTGGCGGAGCAGGAGCGTGCCTGCACCGAGGCCGAGGCCCGCACGGTGGCGGACGGCAAGCAGGCGGCTGCGGCCTTCGATCTGCATCGGGACGCCCTGGCAGAGGCCCGGGGACGCGCCAACGCCATCGTCCGGGAGGTCCGCGCCCGCAAGGAGGAGGCCGGCGAGCTGGGCCGGCACCTCGCGACCAGCAAAGAGGCGGAGAAGGAGTCCACCACAGCCCTTGCGTCCCTCGATGGCGACCTCGCCGAGGCCCGAATCGAGGCCGACGCGGCCCGCGCGCGGCTCCAGGAAGCGCTGGCGGATCGCGCCCGGGCCGAGCAGCTGGAGGTGGATGCGCGGGCGCGCGCTCAGGAGCTGCACGTCCGGGTCGAAGCGACGAAGGCCGCCCAGCTCGACTTGATGATGCGGTCGGCGCGGCGCCGGAGCGCGATCCTGGCGTTGGAGCGGAGCATCACCGCCGCCGAGGGGGAGCTGCAGGCCGAGGACCTTCAGCGCGAGGCCGTCGCCAGCCAGGGAGCGGCGGCGCAGCAAGGTCTGTTGGAGCGCCGTGGGGCGTTGCAGGCCGCCACGGAGCGTCGGGGCCTCGCCGCGAGCGAGCTGAAGGCCGCGGAGGCCGGCCTCTCCATCCTCCGCGGCAAGGCCGACGCCGCCAACGCCCGCGCCAACGCGGCCCGGGATCAGGTCCGGTCACTGACCGCCCGGTTGGAGTCGGCGGGCGAGGTCGTCGCTTCCCTCACCGGCTTTCAGCCCGGCGTTCGCGCGTTGGTGGAGTGGCTTGGCCAGGTCGGAAAAGCGGGGGCCGCGGGGCGGTCGTTCGCAGGGGTCGTGGCCGATCTGCTCGTGGCTCCCCCGGAGCTGGAGGCCGAGGTCGAGCAGGTGCTCGGGCCCCTCCTCGGCGCTGTGGTGTTCACGGACCCCGCCGGCGCTCGCGAGGCGGCGCAGTGGCTCGCATCGCGCGAGCTCGGCAGCGTCTCGCTGATCGTGATGGAGGACGCCCCGGACCCGGGGGAGGGGTTCGCGGCGCAGATCTCCGACTCCGCGCTTCCGGGTCTCGCCGAGCGGCTCCTGGGCGGCGTCGTGCGCTACCCCGACGTCGCCCGGTTGCCAGTGGAGCAGAGGGACCTCGCGGGGGTGGCGGGGAGGGTGTCGCTCCGTGGCGGCACGCTGACCGTCGGCGTGTCCACCGATGTCGCAGCGGGACAGCTCGCGCGTCGGCGCCAGGTCCGCACGCTGGAGGGGGAGCTGGCCAGCGCGGTCGTTGGGGAGACGGAGGCCGACGGTGCTGCGTTGCAGGCCCGCGGCGACCTGAAGGGTGCTGAAGAGGAGCGCAGCAGGCTGGCGTCGGCGCGCCACGAAGCCGAGCTGGCCGAGCTCGGAGCTCGCCGGGACGTGGACGAGGCGTCCCGCAGGATCGAGGCGGTCGCGACCGAGGCCGACAAGAGCGCGCGCCGGACCCAGCGGCTCGATCAGCAGCTCGTGGCCGCCCGGGCCGAGCAGGCCACCGCGGTCCAGGAGCTGGCGCGGGTCGATCAGCAGGACGAGGGCCAGCGGGTCGCCCTGGCGGAGTCGAAGGAGGCGCTCCGAGCCGCCGAGGCCGCGGCCACCATCGCAGGGAACTCCCTGACCTCCGCGCGCATCGCGCAGGCCGAAGCGCGCCAGACGGCGGCCATCGGCGAGCGGGAGGCGCGACGGCTCGAGACGGCGCGGAAGGCCCTGGAGCATCGGGCGGGCAAGGAACGCGAGCAGTCCGAGCGGGCCGCGCGGCGGCTCGAGGTCCTCGAGGGCCTCCTCGGAGCCCTGTCCACAGAGTCGCTGGACGTCACGGCGCGGATCGATGGCTTCAGCGAGGCTGCGGCGCCGATCCGACTCGCCCGGGACCGAGCGCAGGCGGCGGTCACGGCGGCGTCGGAGGCTTCTCGCGCCGTGCGGGGCGAGGTCCGAAGCGTGAACCGCGAGCTGGGCGACGCCCGGATCGCGCTCGCCGAGCGGGCCGCGACCCTCAGCATGGTCCTGCAGCGCTCGGCGCAGGACTTCGACCGGGACCTGTCGGCCCTCGTCGGTCGGCTCGCCCGGGGTGAGTCCGTGGAGATCGACCTGCCGGCGGACCCGGACCGACCGGCGGACACCCTGCGGGTGCATCCGACCGAGCTCGCCGGAAAGGGAGCGGCGCTCGCCGCGGAGGCAGCCCGGATCGAGAAGGAGTCGCGCTCTCTGGGCGCCGTGAACCTCGCGGCGCGGCGGGAGTTCGACGATCTCGACAGCCGCTGGCAGGAGCTGACGAGCCAGAAGCGCGACCTCGAAGAGGCCGTCGGCGACCTGCATCGCGCGCTCGCCACCATCGCGGACGAGACCCGCGCTCGATTCCTCGCCGCCTTCGAGGGGGTGGCGCGCCACTTCGCGGCTCTCTATCCGCGCCTCGTAGGGGGAGGCCGAGGAGAGCTCCTGCTGACGGATCCCTCCCGCCCCCTGGCCTCGGGGGTGGATGTGCGGGTGGAGCCCCCAGGCAAGCGGCTGCAGACCCTGCGGCTGCTGTCCGGCGGGGAAAAGGCCATGGCCGCGATCGCCCTGGTGTTCGCGGTCTTCGAGGTCAAGCCGTCCCCGTTCTGCCTGCTGGACGAGGTCGATGCACCCCTCGATGAAGCGAACAGCCGCCGCTTCAACGCCATGCTGCGCGAACTCTCGGCCGAGACCCAGTTCGTGGTCATCACGCACAACCGGACGACCATGGAGGTCGCCGACGTGCTCTACGGCGTGACGATGCAGGAGCCGGGGGCCTCCGCCGTGGTCTCGGTGCAGCTGAGTCAGGTGCCGGGCTGAGCCCGTCCACCGCTGCTAGAGTCCGCGGCCCGCGGGGCTGACCCCGCGACAGGGGAGTCCCATGGGCAATCTACCGCCCGCCGTGCTCATCGGTGGAATCGCTGGCCTCGTCGCCGTGGTCGTCCTCGTCCTGGGGCTGATGGTCCGTGCCCGCAGCCGCTCCCAGGCCTGGGAGCAGGTCAAGGACGGTGGTGCATCCGAGCTGTTGCCGGCTGCCCCCAAGGCCCGTGCACCGGCCGCGCCGGCGGTTCCAGCAGCCGCCGCGGCGCCCCCCGCCAACGTCTTTGGCCGCCTCGTCCAGGGCCTGTCACGCACCCGGAACCAGGTGGTGGTCGGGCTCGACGCCCTGTTTCGAGGCAAGAAGAAGGTCGACGAGGCGCTCTGGGGTTCGTTGGAGGAACTGCTGGTCACGTCCGATGTGGGCATCAACACCACGACCCGGCTGCTCGAGACCATGCGCGCCGCCGCCGCGCGCGAGGAACTCGAGGACGCCAGCCGGCTGCGCCTCATCCTGAGAGACGAGGTCCTCCGCATCCTGACGTCGCGGGCCGGCAAGATCGCCGACCCCAGCGCCACCGACGGCCCGCTCGTGGTGATGGTGGTCGGGGTGAACGGGGCCGGCAAGACGACCACCATCGGCAAGCTCGCGGCCCGCTACGTCGCCGCCGGCAACAAGGTGATGATCGCGGCGGGCGACACCTTCCGGGCTGCCGCGATCGAGCAGGTGATGGTCTGGGGTCGGCGCGCTGGCGCCGAGGTGATCCGCAACGACGCAGACTCGGACCCCGCTGCCGTAGCCCACGACGCGGTCACGGCGGGCCTGGCGCGCGGGGCGGACGTGGTGATCTGTGACACCGCGGGCCGGCTGCACACGAAGTCCGACCTCATGGAGGAACTGCGCAAGGTCCACCGGGTCATCGGCAAGGTCCAGAGCGGCGCGCCGCACGAGGTGCTCCTCGTGTTGGACAGCACGAACGGCCAGAACGCGATCGCCCAGGCCCGTCAGTTCACCGCAGCGGTGGGCGTCACGGGCATCGCCCTGACCAAGCTCGACGGCACGGCCCGCGGCGGCGTCATCATCGGCATCGCCCACGAGCTCGACATCCCGGTGAAGCTCATCGGCATCGGGGAAGGCATCGAGGATCTGAGGGACTTCGAGCCCGAAGCGTTCGTTCGGGCCCTGTTCGACGGCGAGTCCGAGTCGCTCGGCCGGGGCAGCAACTCCGCGTCGGAGGCCGCCAAGGATGTCGAACGCGGCATCGTCGTCGAGGACTTCGCGCAGGACACGGGCACGCCCCCGTCCGGCGCCGGAACCGGTTGACGGTGGGTCCCCGGGGGCTCTAGTCTGCGCCTGTGGAAAACCCCTGGTGCGTCGGCACTTGGGCTTACTTGACGGACGAAGACGAAGGGCGTGGCGATGGAGGTCGTAGAGATCGAAATCGTCGGCCGCCGCTACACCCTTCGGAGTGAGCGACCCCCCGAACACATTCAGGCGGTTGCAGACTTTGTAGATGAACGATTGCGCGAAGTGAGCGGCGGCGACGCCGCCTCGGTCCAACGGGACCACGCGATCCTCGCCGCGTTGAACATCGCCTCTGAGCTGTTCCTGATGCGCGAACGCCACGACGACATCGCCAACGTCGCCGAGAGCATGATCGACCAGCTGGTCGACCGCATCGATCAGGTCATCGGCACGTCCGAGCCAAGGAGCCCCACCGGCTGACCGGGGGCGACCGCGGGGCGTCATCCCGGCGTCTCTCGACCACATCCCTGGATGCGGTCGTTCCGTGGATTCGCCTGGCCGAATGGCCCGTGGGAGGCGCGTGGACGCAGTAACGATCGCGATTGGTGTTGGCGGGCTCGCCCTTGGCGGCCTCTCCGCGCACTTTGCCAACAGCCGCCGTCTGGATCGGCACGCCAGCGAGTTGGCGCAGGCCCAGTCCGAGGCACTGGCCGCTGTGCGGGCAGGCGAGGTGACCCTGGCCACGGCGCGGGAGGTGGCGGAGGCGGAGGCCCGGGTGGAGGTCGTCCGGGCGCGCACCGAGGTCCGCCGCGAGGGGGAAGAGGCACACCGCCGGGTGCACGAGGAGGACAAGCGCATCAAGGAGCGGGCAGAGGAACTCGACCGTCGGGCAGCTCGTGCGGAGCGCCGAGAGGAGGATCTCGGACGTCGGGAGGAAGGGCTCGCCGCGAAGGAGCTGGCCGCCCAGACCCGACGGGAGGAGATCGACGGCATCCGCGAGGCCGCGGTGGAGGCTCTGGAGCGCGTCGCGGAGCTGACCCGCGACGACGCACGGCAGCAGCTCCTCACGCGCGTCGAGGAGGGCAGCAGCCGGCTTCTCGCCCGGCGCCTGAAGGAGATGGAGGACTCCGCCCGCGAACGCGCGGAGCAGACGGCCAAGAACATCATCTCCCTGGCCATCCAGCGGTACGCCGGGGAGTACTCCTGTGAGCGCACGGTGTCCCTCGTGAGTCTTCCGAGCGAGGAGCTCAAGGGACGGATCATCGGCCGCGAGGGGCGCAACATCCGCGCGCTGGAAGCGGCCACCGGGGTCGATTTCATCATCGACGACACGCCCGAGACCATCGTGATCTCTGCGTTCAACCCGATTCGGCGCGAGGTCGCCCGCCGCACCCTCGAGGTCCTGCTCGAAGACGGCCGCATCCACCCCAGCCGGATCGAGTCCGTCGTTCGCAAGACCGAGGCCGACTTCCACAAGATCATCCGGGCTGCGGGACAGGAAGCGGCGGATGAGGTGGGCGTCTCTGGCGTTCATCCCGAGATCCTCAAGCTCATCGGAGCGCTCAAGTACCGCACCTCCTACGGGCAGAACCAGTGGCAGCACGCCCTGGAGGTCGCCTTCTTGTGCGGAATGATGGCGGCCGAGCTCGGGCTGGACGAGAAGCGAGCCAAGCGGGCGGGGCTCCTGCACGACATCGGCAAGGTCATGGACCAGACCGCCGAGGGCTCCCATGCGCTGATCGGCGCCGAGTTCGCCCGAAAGCACGGGGAGGGCAGTGTGGTGGTGAACGCCATCGCCTCCCACCACGAGGAAGTCCCGCAGGAGACGATCTACGCGTGCCTGGCGCAGGCCGCGGACGCGATCTCGGGAGCCCGGCCCGGGGCCAGACGCCAGATGATGCAGAGCTACAGCCAGCGTCTGACAGACCTCGAGCGCATCAGCAACTCCTTCCCTGGAGTCGATCGGTCCTTCGCCGTACAGGCGGGCCGGGAGATCCGGATCATCGTCGAGAATGACCGGGTCACGGACGAGGAGGCGGTCCTCCTCTCGCACGAAATCGCACAGAAGATCGAGGCAGACATGGCGTATCCAGGGCAGATCAAGGTCACCGTGATCCGCGAGACGCGGGTCGTGAACTACGCGCGATGACCTTCAAGATCCTCCTCATCGGCGACGTGTTCGCCCGTCCCGGCCGCCGAGCGGTGCGAGACCTGCTCGATGGGCTCGTTGCCGAGCACAACATCGACTTCGTCGTGGCGAACGCCGAGAACGCGGCCGGAGGCTTCGGGCTGACCCGTGACATCGCACAGGAGCTCCTGGACTACGGCTGCGATGTGCTCACCGGTGGCAACCACACCTGGGACAAGCGCGAGATCCACGCCCTCCTGGAGGACGACGAGCGCATCCTCCGGCCCCACAACTACCCCGCCGAGAACCCGGGCTCTGGGATGGCGGTGCGCTCCGTGGGTGGGGTCAAGGTGGCGGTGCTGAACCTGCAGGGGCGCGTGTTCATGCCGCCCACGGACTGTCCGTTCAAGGCCGCGGACCGCCTGATAGACGCGGTCGCGGACGAAGTGGACGTCATCGTGGTCGATCTGCACGCGGAGGCCACGTCCGAGAAGTACGCGATGGCCTGGTACCTCGATGGCCGTGTGTCCGCTCTCGTGGGCACCCACACCCACGTCCAGACCGCCGACGAGCAGATCTTCCCGAAGGGAATGGCCTACATCAGCGACCTGGGGATGACAGGCCCCCACGAGAGCATCATCGGGGTGAAGGTCGAGCAGAGCCTCGGACGGTTCCTGAACGCTCGCCCCGCGCGCTTCGAAGCGGCGACGGGGGACGTCCGCTTTCACGGCGTGGTGGTCGAGGTGGACGCGCACACCGGGCGCGCTGTGGGAATTCTGAGAATTCAACGAAGACTCTAAATAGCTGATATCGCGGGTTGTTTTCTGGGATCGATGGGAGATTTCGAGAAAAAGAGACCCGCCAGCTTGACCCTGGTCGGGCAGATCAATATCTTTCGCCTCCGCCGCAACGGGGTCACCCGAAGCGGCGGCGGACGGGCCTTCGGGGCCGCCCGAGAAAAGCGAGAGAAAAAAGAACTCTCGCTTGACACAGGACGGGGACTCAGGCAGATTCCCCGTCCCGCGCCGAGAGGCGCGCCGACCAGCCGGTCTTTGAAAACTGAATAGCGATGATGCCTTTGAGAGAGTAGACGTCTTGAAGCTAATCGGTCATTCGTGACCGCATGATTAAACTGGAGAGTTTGATCCTGGCTCAGAACGAACGCTAGCGGCGGGCTTAACACATGCAAGTCGAACGAACCTACTTCGGTAGGTGAGTGGCGCACGGGTGAGTAACACGTAGATAACGTGCCCCGAGGCGGGGGATAACGGGCCGAAAGGCCCGCTAATACCGCGTAAGACCACAGTGCCCTCGGGCGCAGTGGGAAAAGGTGGGGATCTTCGGACCTGCCACCTCGGGATCGGTCTGCGGCCCATTAGCTAGTAGGTGGGGTAATGGCCTACCTAGGCTATGATGGGTAGCTGGTCTGAGAGGACGATCAGCCACACTGGAACTGAGACACGGTCCAGACTCCTACGGGAGGCAGCAGTGGGGAA
>CALAGR010000526.1 GCA_937891735.1 uncultured Pseudomonadota bacterium
TCCAGCCCGTCGGGGCTCGCCGCGGCCAGGGTCAGCCCGCCCGCGAGCAGCCCCAGCGCCCCTGCGCCGAACGTCGCCCCGAACACCCCCCAGCTGCGCCCCTCTTCGCGCTGGAGGTAGCCCCAGACCTCGTCGTCGTGGGTCAGGGCCACGAACTCCGACAGCATCAGCCGCTCGTCGGCCTTCCACACCCCGAGCCGCGGGTCCGTGCGCACCCCCAGCCAGCGCTTGTCCAGCAGCGTGCGCGCCGCCTCCACGGTCCGGGGCCGGTCGTCCCCGGCGGGAGGCCCCAGGTTCCTCCGGGCCCGCACCAGCGCGTCGTCGCGCACGGCCGGGTCGACATCGAACGCCGCTCCCAGGAACAGGCGCACCACGTACTCGGACGTGCGCTCGTCCGCGTCCAGCGCCCCCAACACGGACAGGGCCGTGCCGAGCCGCTCCTTGGCGAGGGGGTCGTCGCCGAGCTCGCCGAGCTTCTGCACCAGGGTCGCGCGGCGCGCGTCGTGATCCGGCAACCGCAGCAGCTGCTCCAGCAACGGGTCGAAGACGTCGTCCGCCTCCGCCAGCGACGGAAGCAGCAGCAACCCCACGAGCAGGAGCAGCCCCACCAGCGGCAACCCCACCAGCGCCAGCAGCCCCAGGCAGCCCGACGCCTTCGGGCCGGACGCGGCCGTGTGCCTGCCCTGGGACTCGGGCGGGGTCCACGGCGCCGCCTCCTCGGCCTCCCTGCTCGGGTCGGGCGAGCCGGACCACAGCAGCGGGGGCTGCGATCCCGGCCGCTTGAAGCGATGCACCTTTCCGGGCTGGACCCACGCCGGGAGGGACTCCGGATCCCGCACGAGCACCGACAGATCCCCGGAGCCCTCGAGCTGCACGAAGTGGTACCCGGTGATCGTCAGCACGAACCCCTCGGGCAGCACCTCGGTGGTCCGAAAGTGTCCGTTCACCGTGCCCTTGCCGCCGGTGCCGATCACCGTCCCTTCGCTCAGCTCCGCCGGGATGTGGCCCTCGGAGCCGTCCGGGTGGGTGGCCACGGGATGGGGGTCCTGCGGCCCGTGGGTCAGGTGCACGAGGAGCGCACCGTCCTCGGCGAAGCGGAAGACCCCGCTCTCGAACACCAGCGGGACATGCAGATCGGAGGGTCCTGACATCGGCCGAACCTAGCGGAACCTGGCGGGACAGACCGGCGCGCGCTTCTCTACCCTGCCCGCTCGATCCATGCGCCTGCTCCCGACCATCGCCCTGCTCCTCCTGCTCGCTCCGCCCGTCCAGGCCGCCGCGCCCGACGTGGCGGTGGGCTTCGGCCTGCCGGGCAAGGGCCTCATCACCGTGGACGGAACCCTGAACGAGGGCGCCTGGGCCCAGGCCCAGCCCATCACCGAGTTCGTGCGCGTGGAGCCGGTGGAGGGAGGCGTTCCCGAAGCCGCGACCGCGGTTCGCGTGCTCTTCGACGAGCGCTTCGTGTACTTCGGCTTCGACTGCGAGCTGGCGGATCCCGAGGGCTCGGTGCGCGCCTATGTCGCCGAGCGGGAGGACATCAACCGCGACGACCAGGTCGGCATCTACCTCGACCCCTTCGGGGACGGGCGCCGGGCCTACATCTTCTACATCAACCCGTTCGGGGTGCAGCAGGACATGCTGGTCACCATCGACGGCTACTGGTCCGCGGCCTGGGACACGCTGGTGAGGTCGGCGGGCACGTTCGAGCAGGGGCGCTACACCGTCGAGGTCGCGATCCCCTGGCGCTCCCTGCGCTTCCCGAAGGTCGCCACCCACCCCTGGCGCGTGCGCTTCACCCGCCGCTTCGGAGCGTCGCTGGCCAAGGCCAGCTGGCCCTTCGTGCAGGCCGACAAGGGGTCCCTGCTCCTGCAGCTCGCCGAGCTCAGCGGCGTGGAGCCGAAGCGCTCGGGCATCGGCCTCGAGCTCGCTCCGGGGCTCGTCCTGCGCACCGGCCTGGACCGGGCCGAGGACAGCCCCCAGCTGGCGTGGCGCAAGCCGGGCTTCCCCCAGACGGTGGACCCGTCCCTGAACGCGAAGTGGCAGATCAGCCCGTCCATGACGCTCGATGCGGCGATCAACCCGGACTTCAGCCAGATCGAAGCGGACCCGAACTTCATCGACAACAACCTGCGCTTCCCCATCGGGCTGCAGGAGCGTCGCCCGTTCTTCCTGGAGGGCGGGGAGCTGTTCAACGCTCACCTGCTCTATACCCGCTCCGTGGTGAACCCGCTGTACGGCCTCAAGCTGAGCGGCAAGGTCAAGAACGTGTCCGTGGCGGTGCTGCACGCCCTGGACGAGACCCCCGCTCCGAGCCTGACCCGCGAACGCGACACGCCCGGCTTCTCGGCGGACGACGTCGACGGCGCCATGGCCCTGGTCACCTACGTCGGCTCGCAGCTGGACCTGCCCGACCGCAGCTCGCTGGGGGTGGCCCTGACCAACAAGGAGCTCATCAAGGACAAGGCCCACCACGCCGGGTACCGATCCGCCCTCATCGAGACGACCCTGGGCCTCGATCCCGTCACCTCGCTGTTCGGCGCGGTGGCCGTGAGCGACACAGGGCGCACCGGCGGAGATCGCGTCGGCGGCGTCTCCGGCATCGCCGAGGTGAACCGCGCTGAGCGGCTCGGAGGCTTCGGAGTCGGCGGCTACTTCATCTCTCCGGGGTACCGCACCGAGAACGGCCGCAACCCCACCAGCGGCCGGATCGGCGTGTGGGGCAACGCGGACGTGCGGTTCGAGCCGGCGTCGGGCCCCGCCGACTGGATCGCGGGCAACAGCTGGTTCTCCACCAGCCAGAAGGAGGTCGACGGCGCGCTGGCGGCGGACGAGTCCGAGCTGGGCGCCTCGGCCAGCGTGCGGCTGCCGGCCCTGACCGACCTGTCCGTCTGGGGCGAGGGCTGGACCACCCGCTACGCCGGCAAGGACTTCGAAGGCGGTCGGATCGGCTTCGGCGCCAACAACCGGGCGCTGGACTGGCTCGATCTGTCCGCCAACGGCTGGATCGGCCAGGAGATCCGGTACTCCGACGCGACGGCGAGCTTCGTGCGCAACTTCAGCGTCAACGCCGGCTTCCGCGCGCTGCGCCGCCTCAAGCTCGACCTGAGCTACGAGGTGTCGGCCCTGGGTGCGCAGGGCCAGGGTCTGGACGTGGATCAGGTCTATCGGGCCCGGCTGCGGGTGGGCATCACGCGCTCCCTGTCGCTGCGCTTCATCGCCCAGGGCGCCTTTCAGGAGCGGCTCGACCTGTCGGCGCTGTTCGGGTTCAACCCGAGCCCCGGCACGGCGATCTTCGTCGGCTACGGTCACCGGTTCGAGCAGCACGCGGGCGGGCCCCTGGTCACCGCCAGCATCGACCTGTTCATCAAGGGCACCTTCGTGTTGAGGCTGTGATGAAGATCTGGATGTGTCTGGCCGCCGTGTTCGTCGTGGCCTGCGTGGCCCCCGAGCCGGACCCGGTGCCCGAGGACCCCTGCGCCGTGGCCGGCGACGACGCCCTGTCCCCCTGCCTGCAGCCCGCGTTCCCGCCCGACTACTACTCCGACTGGAGCAGCGGGTACTTCGACACGATGGACTCCGCCGTCCCCGAGGCTGCGCCCATGCCGTACTCGGAGCTGGTGGCGCGCTGGGAGTGGTACCCCTGGCTCAAGCTGACGGCGTTCGGGTACGACAACATCCTCGCCACCGACGCGCTGCTGCGCCTGTACCCCTCCACGATCCCCGAGCGGGACTGCCGGTTCTTCGACGAGCAGCCCTTCGGCCGCTGCCGGGTGACCTTCTATTACGAGGACGCCGAGCACGCGGGGCGCGGCTGCCCGATCTACGAGGAATTCACCTTCAACGACGCCGGCGAGATCACCTGGATCGAAGCCTGGTCGGACCTGCCGGGCTTCCTGCCCATGGTCGATCCCGAGGACACCTGGGGACAGGGGCAGTCCAGCCGGCTGTCCACGCGGATCCCGGGGCTGGGCAACGCCGCCGGGCGCATCGATCTGGCCGGTCAGGCGATGACCGCCGCCGCCAACGCCGACGCCGACGTGGCCGACTTCGTGGTCCGAGCCAACGACTGGTATGCCACCTGGTCCGACGAGCTCGAAGCGAACCGGGACTTCATGTGGGAGGTGGGCTGCGGCTGGTAGGCGCGCCCTCTCAGGAGGGGTTGCGCAGCGCGTCCACCCGCTCGATCCACGCCACGAGGTTGGCGTGCCCCGCCACGGCGTCCTTGAGGGGTCCGTCCGGCGGCCCCAGGTGGATCGACGCGAGGGGCGCCCACACCCCCAGGTCGTAGTCGCAGATCTGCTCGCCGCCGAAGTAGGCACGGTCGCCGAGGAGGTGGCTCAGGCTGTCCAGGTCCTCCCGGGCCCGCTCCCAGACGAACTCGGGGCCCAGGCGCCCCGTGCCCTGCTGCCACACCTGCTTGTTGGTGGCCTTGCGGATCACCCCGATCAGGAGCGCACGGAGCGGCGCCGGGAGCAGGCCCCGCACCAGCGGCTCCAGGTGCACCCAGCCCGAGTCCATCGTCCAGCGCGCGTACACCAGCGCCCAGTACACCGACTCCTGGGCGATCACCATGGCGGCGTGGGCCCTGGCCTTGTCCTCGCCCTGGGGCTGGTGCATCGGCTTGCCGGTGGACGCGGCGAGGCGCGGCAGGATGTTGTGCGAGTCGCACACCTGCTCCCCGTCGATGAGCACGTACGGCATCTTCTTGTTGCGCGGCTTGCGCAGATCGCCTTGCTGCGCGGTGTAGGCCACGCCCTGGATCTGCATCCAGGCCTCCACCTTGAGGCAGTAGGGAGACACGCTGGGCAGCCCGAACCCCGCGGGCAGCTTGAACAGCACGATGTCGGACATCAGGATCCTCCGGGCCGGGGACCCTACATCGTCCGCGGTACGGCCGCCCCCGAAGGTCAGACTCGGTACCGTGACGCCATGCCCACCACCCTGCGCAGCCGCTACGGCCCCTGGGCCCTCGTCACCGGGGCGGCTCACGGCATCGGCGCGGAGTTCGCGCGCCAGCTCGCCGCAGCGGGCCTGGATCTGGTGCTGGTGGACGTGGACCCGGCGGTGCACGCCGTCGCCGAGAGCCTGCCCGGAGCGCGCACCCATCCCGTGGTGCTCGACCTGCGGCGGGACGACCTCGCCGCGGCCATCGCCCCCCACCTCGCGGACCGGCCCGTGGGGCTGCTCATCAGCAACGCCGGGGCGGCCCTCACCGGAGCCCTGCTCGACCACGAGCTGCGGAGCGAGCTGGACGTCCTGCACCTGAACGCCCGGGCCCCGCTGCAGCTCGTGCACGCCCTGGCGCCCGCCATGGTGGCCCGCGGCGGCGGCGGGATCGTGCTGGTGGCCAGCACCGTGGCCCTGAACGGCGGCCCCTGGATCGCCAACTACGCCGCCACCAAGGCCTACCTCGTGGCGCTGGGGGACGCGCTGGCCATCGAGCTGCGCGGCGTCGTGGACGTGCAGGTGCTGGCGCCGGGCATGACGGACACGCCGGGTCTGAGAGCCTCGATGGATCCTGGCGACGCGCCCTTGCCCCCCATGACCGCCCAGGCCGTGGTGCGGACCTGCCTACAGGACCTGGGGCGCCGGCATCTCGTGATCCCCGGAGCGATCAACAAGCTGTCAACGGGGCTCTCCCGCTTCCTGCTGCCCCGTGCCCTCCGGCACCGGCTCATGGCCAGCCGCCGGGTCCGCCCCTTCCGCCAGGACGGCTGAGGGCTCCACCAGCGCGGCCAGCGCCGCGTCCAGATCCGGCACGCCGGCCCCCCCCAGCTCCTCGGCCAGCTCCGCCCAGCGCCCGTCCCGCAGCTCCCGCCAGTCCATGAACACCTGGGCCCGGTAGGAGTCCAGCTCCACGAACAGCCCCTCGTCGGCGAGGGCGCGGCCCGAGCGCAGGAACCACAGCCCGTCCCGCAGCTCCCGCAGTCCGTACCAGACCCCCGGTTCGGCGGACAGGCCCAGGGCCTCGGACAGGCCGGCGCGGACGAGGCACGGCTCCTCCTCGGAGCCCGCGGTGTTCACGGGGACGCCCATCAGGATGTGCCCCGACGCGGACCGCGCCACGTTGTTGAACAGCACCAGCGAGCGCTCGGCGCCGTCGCGGTTGGAGAACGCCAACACGTCCTCGTTCACCGAGCCGTCCGTGCTCACGAAGTCGTACAGGGCGAAGTGCGCGACCCCCGAAAACAGCGTGCGCCGGCGCAGCAGCGGGAACACGACCCGCTCGTGGTGCGCGACGAAGCCCGCGTCCGGGGTCTCGTCCTTGTAGGCCCGGGAGTACTCCATGCCGTACTTCTCCTCCAGGCCCTGCACCTGGCCGTGGCCGAACATCGGCAACCCCGGCAGCGTCGCCATCACCGTGGTCACGCCGAAGTACTTGTCGCCCTTGCCGAACTGCGCCGCGGCGCTGTCCTCGTCGGGGTTGTTCACGAAGTTCACGAAGCGCTCGAGGATCTGGGGACTGAACGCCAGGACCTCCTTGAGCATGCCCCGAAAGGCCCCCGTGTCCTCGTCCCGCAGCATGTGCATGAACGCCGAGTTGTAGACCCGGTGCATGCCCAGCGTGCGCACGAAGTAGCCCTCCATCATCCAGAACGCCTCCGCGAGCAGGAGCGTATCGGGCGCCTCGGCGGCCACCCGCTCCACCACCTCGCGCCAGAACTCCCGGGGCAGCGCCGCCGCGAACTCCGCGTCGGACAGGCCGTGCTCGGAGCGGGACGGGATGGCGCCCCCCTGCCCTGGCGACGGATGCCACAGGCGCCGCACGTGCTTGCTCGCCAGGGTCATGGCGGCGTCGAAGCGGATGATCGGGAAGCGCCGGGCTACCGCGATCACGGTCTGGATCACGGCCTCCCGGACGGCGGGGTTGAGGTAGTCGAGCTGGGCGGTGTCGTTCCAGGGCATCTGGGTGCCGTCGTTGCCGTGGTAGATGAACCGCTCCTGGCCCGTGGTCCGATCAACGCGCTTGAACACCACCGCGGCGTCCGTGCGATCCCAGTAGCCGTCCTCCAGGTAGATGCCCACCGAGGGCTCGTCGCTCAGGTCCGGCCCGTCGAAGTGGTACCCGGGGTAGGGCGTCTGCGGTAGCTGCACGAACCACTCGGGGTGCTCGATCACCCAGCGGCCGTCGATGCCCACGTGGTTGGGCACCATGTCCGAGGCCAGGCGGATCCCCCGGGCCAGCGCACGATCCCGGAGCACGGCCCAGGCGTCCTCGCCCCCCAGACGCTCGGCGATCGCGTAGTCGTACAGTGCATAGGCCGACGCTTCGGCCTCGGGGTTGCCGCAGCGCCGCTTGATCTCGCGGCTCGCGTCGCTGCGCTCCCACAGGCCGATCAGCCACAGCGCGTTGAAGCCCTGGGACGCGAGCAGATCGATCTCGGCCTCGGGCACCTCGTCCAGCCGGGTGATGGGACGCCCGTAGGCCTGGGACAGCTGGTCCAGCCACACGAACGCCTGCTTGGCGACGAGCACCACGCCGGGCATCCAGTCCCGATCCTGGGAGAAGGCCGCCGGCGCTTCGGGCTCGTCGGGGGGCGGTCCGTGGAAGGTCGGCGCCTCGAAGGGGCCGTGTCCGCCGAAGTGGGCGGTGCGCTCCTCGGCGAGCAGATCCCGGCTCAGCAGCGCCACCCGCACGAGGCCGGGGGGCAGGAAGCGGCCGAAGGACGCCACGACGAACTCCAGTTGGTCGTCCAGCGAGTCGGCGGAGGCGGCGGCGGGCGCGCGCAGCAGCGCAGGGAGGGACAGGCGGGCCCCGGACACGGTGGGCTCGGCCTCGTCCAGGTGGCGCACGGCGTCCTGCTCCGGGAGCGAGGGCGTGGCTGCGCCGGGCAGCGGCGGATCGCTCCACAGATCGGCCAGCGGCGCGAGCGTCGGGTTGGCGCGCAGCGACGAGACCACCAGCAGCGCAGCCAGACGGGCGTCGTCTCCGGCGTCCAGCGCCCCAAGGTGAAAGCGCGTCGCGAAGTCCGCCAGGGCGTCTCCGCGCAGCCGCTTTCGCGCCCGTGCCAATGCCCCCGGCTGCTGGCGGTCGTAGGCCGCGATCAGCGCGAGCAGGCACGCCTGCATCGTGGCCGCCCCGACGAGGAGGCCGGGGGAGACAGGCCCCTGCGCTCCTTCCAAACGCCTCGCGATCTGCTGCAACCGAGCGCGCGGGCTCTCCGCCGGCGGCGGGTGCTCGAGGTCCAGCCGCGCGTACGCGATGGCGGTCAGCAGGAGGTCTTCGGGCTGGGGGAGACCAGTGGGGGCGGGGATCGCCATAGTGACTCCGATCAGAGTTACGCCTGACACAACGGCAGCCTAGCGGGGCGGAGTGAGGAGTCAACAGCAGGCTGCCCCTGCACATCATCGCCGGGCGACCCGGGGCCCGCGCCAGTCGGCCGGTGTAGGATCAGAATGGAGGAAACGAGGAGAACCATGACCACGAGCCGGCTCCTGTCCCTGACCCCTTTGTCGCTCGCGATGGTGCTGTGCACCGGGTGCCCCTCGGGCCCGGACGATGGATTCGTCCGCGCCGCACCCCTGCCAGGCGTTCGCGGCACGATCTGTGCCCCCAACGGCATCAACGAGGTGCAGCGGGCGCAGGTGTCGCTGTACGCCGACGCGGACGAGGACGGCGAACCGGACAATTTCAACCCCCTGGCGACCTCCATGACGAACTTCGACGGCGGGTACCTGCTCGAAGACATCGGCGGCGGCACCTACGTCGCAGAGGTCCGCAAGGGCCACCGGCTCTTCCAGTTCCCAGTGGTGTCATCCGGCGGCATCCAGCAGCGCCTGGAGCGCCAGTGCTTTCCCGGCGACTCCGCCGCCGTGGCGGTCATCAGCGGAGGCTGCGACAACCCCGCGGGCCTGCTCACCTCCCTGGGCTACACGAGCCAGAGCCTGAGCAGCGAAGAGCTCGGGTTGCTGACCAACCCGGCCCAGCTCGCCGCCTGGGACATCGTGATCGCCCCGTGCGGCATGCCCATGGACTGGCTGCCCCAGGCCGAGACCGTCACGGAGACGCTCGGTGACTGGCTGGACACGGGCGGCTCCCTGTATGTCTCGGGAGACGCCTGGCCTCTGATCGAGACCCTGGATCCGGACCTGCTCGAGTGGGTCGGCGACGACGAAGACCCCACCGCTGCGAACGTTGGCTACGGCTCCACCGTGGAGGCCACGGTTATGGACCAGGAGCTCGCCGGAGTGCTCGGCGGCCCCGCGCAGATCGTGCTGCCCGAGAGCTGGTCGATGATCGAGCAGGCCGGCCTGGAGTGGAACCTGCTGGTCATGGCGACCGTGCAGACCACCGACGGCGTGTTTCTTCAGAGCTCGCCCCTGGCCGTGTCCCGCAGGGGCCCCCAGCGCGGGACCCTGACCTACAGCTCGTTCGGCAACAGCGGAGCGACGCCCGACATGACCCTGTTGCTCGATCATTGGCTCACTGAGCTCTGAGCGCGGTACCCTGCCTTCCGTCCCCGCCCCGAACCGATTTTCCGGAGCCTCACGATGCGAGCGATTGCGCTGACCCTGTTCTCTTTGTCGGCCCTCCTTCTACTCGGCTGCCCGACCGATGGGGGGGGTAACCCGATCTTCACGAACGGCGAAGAGGTACCGGACCGGGACCCCGACGAGACCTGGTTCGCGGACCTGGACGAGGGATCGATCATCGATCTGGACTGGGCCAACGGCGGCTCGGGCTGCTGGCCGGCGACGGAGAACGTGAACTTCACGGGCACGCACGTGTTCGACGAGCGTTCGCAGGCCGAGAACACCCCCGCCTGGGTGCGCGCCGTGCCGGACACCGGCGTGGATGTGTCGGTCTACCTCATCAAGTCCGGCACCGAGTCGGTCGGCTATCCGCCGGACCTGAACTCCAACGTGTCCTGCGACAGCTCCTACGACCGGGAGAACGACGGCAACCCGGGCGTCTCCGAGGCTGCGAAGGCCCTGGGTGGCAACAACCCCTACCGGCTGGTGATCGGCGTCGCAGGCGCGAACGACACCACCGAGGGTGGGTTCGAGGTCCAGCTCTGGCTCGGCGAGTAGGCACGTCCCCTTTGTCCCCTGCTAGGGTTGGGGCGGGATGAACTCACACGACGAGCCCAGCTGGGACGACGAGCCGACGCTTGGCCGCAGCCTGACCGAGAGCATGCTCGCCCTCGAAGGGGCGCCGCCCCGGCCCGTCCTGCTGGTGGAGTCCGGTCACGCGCTCGGTCGGTACTTCACCCTCCCGGACGCTCCGTGCGAGGTCCGGGTGGGCCGCGGACGCGACGCCGACTGCAGGGTGCGCGACCGCAGCGTGTCCCGGTCCCATGTGCTGCTTCGGATCCTCGCGGATGGCCGCGTCGAGCTGCGCGACCTCGATGCCCTCAACGGCACCTGGGTCAACGGCCGCCGGCTGCGCGGCATGGACCAGGTCTTCGACGGCGACCGGGTGCGGCTTGGGGACCTCGACCTGCGCCTGGCCTGGATGAGCAACCGCGACCTCGCCTACCAGGAGCGGATCGCGAAGCAGGTGCGGCTCGCCGAGCGCGACGCCCTCACGGGCCTGCACAACCGGAACTTCCTCGAAGAGCGGCTGCCGGACCTGATCGCCGCGAGCAAGCGCGAGGGCCGGAGCCTGTCTCTCATCACCGTGGACGTGGACCGGTTCAAGTCCGTGAACGACAGGTGGGGCCACGGAGCGGGCGACATCGTGCTCGCCCAGGTGGCACGTTTGCTCGGCGAGGGCCTTCGCCCCGAGGACATCGCGGTCCGGGCAGGCGGTGAGGAGTTCTGGATCCTGCTGCCCGACACGAGCTCCCCCCGTGGGTCCCGAGTGGCGGATCGCCTGCGCCTGCAGGTGCTTCGGGCCGACTACAGCGAGGCGCTGCCGGACCCCTGGCCCATCACGATATCTTGCGGAGTCGCCGAACTGGCGCACCACGAGACGGGGGACGCCTGGATGCACCGCGCCGACCTTGCGCTGTACGAGGCGAAGCGCGCGGGCCGCAACCGGGTTGTCGCGTCCGACATCGACGGCACCATGGCCATCGCCGGGGGCGAGGCGTCCGAGCCGAACAGCGGACCGATGCACCTGCAGGGTCCCGACCCGGATCAGACCCCGAGCGCCGACACTACGCAGCGGGTGGAGGCCCTCGACCTGTCGCTGGACGACAGCGAGCCGGACCTCGCGCAGACCGCCGAGTGGATCCGCGCCTCCTTGGATTCCTGAGTCCAGACCGGCCGAGGACGTAGACGTCGAGCAGGAGTAGTACCCTCCGCCCCGGAGGCCCCATGGCTCGTGTGCTCGCTGCGCTGCTGTTCGCCCTCGCTGGCTCCGGCTGCGACATGACCGTCGATCGGGACGGTGACGACTACCCCGTCGCCACCGACTGCGACGACGACGATCCCGACGTGCACCCCTTCCAGGCCGAGATCGCCGACGACGGCATCGACCAGGACTGCAACGGCGCCGACCTCGTCAGCTGCTTCTACGACGGGGACTCCGACGGCTTCGGGACGGGAGCCACCCCCGTGGGGGGCCAGGATCCCAGCGGTGCCTGCGTGCTGCCGAACCTGTCCGATGTGGGCGGGGACTGCGACGACGGGAACCCGGACGCCTTCCCGGGCGGGACCGAGGTCGCCGATGACGGCTTCGATCAGGACTGCAGCGGCGCCGACACCGTCACCTGCTTTGTGGACGGCGACGGCGACGGCTACGGCGCCCCCGAAGCGACCGAGCTCGCCGAGGGCGACTGCCTGGCGCCCGACCTGAGCGCCAGCGGCGCCGACTGCGACGACGACAACGCCGGGATCTCCCCCGGCGCGCTCGACGTGGCCGACGACGGGGTCGACCAGGACTGCAGCGGCGCCGACACCGTGGTGTGCTGGTACGACGGAGACGACGACGGGTACGGCTCTCCGGGAACCGATGTCGCCGACCCGGACGGCGAGTGCGGCCCCTTCCAGGCCGCCAACCCCGACGACTGCGACGACGCTGCCCCCTTCCGAAACCCCGGCATGACCGAGCTGTGCGACTCCTACGACAACGACTGCGACGGCGTCGTGGATCGTGGGCCGACGGTGCTCGGTCTGGGCGCTGGCGCGACGGCGGAGCTGGGCGCCTGGGACCTGCCGGGGGCGTCCTGGACGGTGGAGCTGGCGGCGCGGCGGGACGACCTGTCGGGCATCGGGCGCCTGCTGAGCGCGGTGGGCGGCAAGCTCACGTTGAGCAGCGAGCCCGCCTGGACCCTGGCCCTGCTGGGCGCCGGCGCCGACGGGCCCGACGCCTCGACGGCCTGGACCCACCTCGCGGTGGTGTCCGACGGGGGCGCGGTGCGGCTGCTCGTCGATGGAGTCGCGACCCCGCTGAGCGGCACGCCGTCGGGCGCGCTGACCGATGGGACCTGGATCCTGGGGGGGAGCGCGGAGCCCTTCGTGGGCGTGGTCGACGAGCTCCGGATCTGGTCGGTGGCCCGGACCGACGAGCAACTCGCCGCGGGCCAGTGCGACACCCTCGCTGGCGACGAGCCGGGGCTGCGGGCGTGGTGGCCCTTCGAGGCCTCGGCGAACGAGGCGCTGTCGGGAGACGCGGCGGTCCTGGACGGCGGGGCCGCGCTGCTTCCCTGAGCGGTTACTCGAGCCGTCGTCCGAACGGCGCGAAGGCGAGCGGGAGCAGCTTGAGGTGCTGGAAGGCGAACGGGATCCCGACGATGGTCACCGCCAGCCCCAGCGCCAGGGTCAGGTGAGCCAGGGCGATCGCCCACCCCGCCGTGATGATCCAGATGACGTTGAGCACGATGTTGAGCGGGGAGTCCGTGTTCTTGTGGGTCTTGATCTCCTTGCCGAAGGGGGCGAGGGAGGCGACCCCGATCTTCCAGGACTGCACCCCGAAGGGGATCCCGACGACCGTCAGGCACATGATGAAGGCGCCCCAGGTGTAGCCCAGAAAGGACCAGAAACCACCGAAGACGAACCACAGGACGTTGCCGATGAAGCTCATGGCGGAACAGTACCGCTCCGCCCCTTCCCTATTTCATCGGGGACCCACGGAACCGACCGACGAGCCGGCTCAGGGCCGATTCGCCCCGCGAGCGGCTGATCAGCCACTCCACCTTCTTGCCCAGCCGCTTGCCGTCGATCCGGCCCACGATGACGTCGAGGATCTCCCCGTCGTCGATGAGCATGATGGTGGGGATGCTGCGCACGTTGAACCGCTGCGCGATGTGGCGGTCGGTCTCCGTGTCGAGCTTGTAGAAGCCCACCTCGGTGTCCGCGTACTGCTCCGCGACGGCCTCGAAGATCGGGGCCATCGCGCGGCAGGGGCCGCACCACCCCGCCCAGAAGTCGATGACAGCGGGGCCTCCGCCCTGGGTCATCAGCCCAGCCAGCTGTTGCTCGGTCTTCATGTCGATGGTGTTGGCGCCCACGGGATCTCCTACCAGGCGGGTTGTGGCAGCTCGGCGGCATCATCGACGTCGATCACGCGCGTCGCCACCCCATATCCGAACCCGCGCCGCGCCAGGGCCGCGAGGTCCTTCTGACGGCGCTCCGCCCGCTCCTCGGGGCTGCGTCGAAAGGGTCCCAGCCGACGTCGCCGGGCGTAGGCGGCGGCGGCGGCGAGATCGGGATCGATGCCCGCGTCCCGCGAGGTCTCCTGGGCGGCCAGGATCGCCTCATCCAGCAGGTCGCCCGGCACGCCCTTGCTTCGCAGCTTCATGCGCACGAGGGGAACCGAGCTGCCGGCGCGCATGAGCTCCCGGGCGAGGGAGAAGGCGAGCTTGCGGTCATCGACCATGCCGAGCTCGGCCATGCGCGCCACCACGACAGCGATGTCGGCCCGCACCTGCTCCGGGTCGGGCCGCGCGTCGGGGTCCTCGGTGCGGTGCATCGCGCGCTGCAGGCTGCGGTCGAGCACGCGGCGCAGCTGCTCGGAGGTGGCCGCGTACCTCTGCAGGTGGCGGAACGCGGTCTTTTGCAGCGAGGCGAGGTCCACCTTGGGTGGCCGGGGTCCTGAGCGATCCTTCATGCGCCAGCGATGGTATCAGTACGATCCCGTCGCTCACGAACTGCGGCTGTCTGGCCCGAAGAGCAGCCGGCTCGACGAGCAACCCGCCCCACAACGAGGACACAACCGCGTGAACCCCGTCTGGATCGCTGCTGGGATCTGCCTGCTCGGCATGGCTGCGCTGCTCGCCGCCGAGTACGCCGGATCCGCCACCGGCAAGGCCGTAGCCAAGCCCATCGCCTCCACCGCGTTCATCGCGGTGGCCCTGCTCAACGGCGCCTGGAGCACCCCCTACGGCCAGGCCGTGGTGGTGGCCCTGGTCTTTTCGTGGTTCGGCGATGTCTTCCTGCTGAGCCAGGACCGCAAGATGTTCCTGGGCGGGCTGGTCGCGTTCCTGCTGGGCCACGTGGCCTTCGGCGCGGCGTTCGTGCTCAACGGGGTCCTGTGGCTCTGGGTGCTGGGGGCGGCGGTGCCCCTGCTCGGCGTGTTCGAGGCGGTGCGCCGGTGGCTGGTGCCGCGGGTCGAGCCGAAGATGAAGGCCCCCGTGATGACCTACATGGTCGTCATCACCGCCATGGTGGCCCTGGCCGCGGGCGCGGTCGCCGTCACCGACGAGCCCCTGTACCTGGTGGCGGCGACGATGTTCTTCGTGTCGGACCTCGCCGTGGCCCGGGACCGCTTCGTGGCGCCGGGCTTCGCCAACCGGACCTGGGGCCTGCCCCTGTACTACGGCGCCCAGATCCTGTTCGGCCTCTCGGTGGCTCTGTAGACCCCCATGAGGCGCTGGTTCCAATGGGTCCTGGGGCACCGCGCCCTCCTGCTGACGCTCACCGTGCTCGTCACCGCGGTGGCTGGCTGGAGCGCCTCCCGCGCCGTGGTGGCCAGCTCGGTGGGCAAGCTGTTCCTGGGGGAGAGCCCCGCCTACCACCACTGGCAGGAGGTGGGCCGCACGTTCGCCAACGACGAGGTGGTCGTGCTCGGGTGGTCGGACCCCGAGCCCTTGTCCGTGGCGAGCCTGGACCGGCTGGATCGAGCCACCTCCCTCATCGAAGCCGAGGCCGAGGTGCTGCGCGCCGACAGCCTCGCCACCGCCCAGCGCATGCAGAACGACGGCGGCGTGCTGCGGGTGGAGAGCTGGAGCGAGCTGGCCCGGGCCGACGACGCCGACAGCGCGGCCCTGCTGGTGGACATGCGGGCCGATCCGCTGCTGGGCGGCCTGCTGCTCAGCCGGGACGGGCAGCACCAGGCGATGGCCATCGAGCTCACCGTGAACGCGGACCGCGCGGCCGAGTCGGTGCCGGGGCTCATCGAGCGGCTGCTGGACCACATGGCGGAGGCCGGGTTTGCGCGGGCCGAGGTGCACGGCGCGGGCTTGCAGGTCCAGTTCTCCGGGGTCATCGCCCAGACGAACGTGGTGCTGCAGCAGATCTTCCCCCTGACCATCCTGGGGCTGCTGTTCACCGTCTGGCTGATGTTCCGGCGCCTGTGGCCGGCGGCGCTCTCCACGTTCCTGGCCCTGCTGGGGGTGGTGTGGACGATGGGCTTCGCGGTGGCCCTGGACCCGCACATCAACGTGCTGTTCGCGGTGGTGCCGGCGGTGATCATGATCGTCGCGTTCAGCGACATCGTGCACCTGTGCTCGGCCTACCTGCTGGAGCTGGGCAAGGGCAAGACCAAGGACGAAGCGATCCTGGCGTCCGCCGAGGACGTGGGCCGGGCCTGCCTGTTCACGTCCCTGACGACGTTCGCGGGCTTCATCTCCTTGATGCTGATCCCCACCCCCGTGTTCCGCCACCTCGGGCTCGTGCTGGCCTGCGGCGTCGGCATCGCGCTGCTGCAGGCGATGACGCTCGGGCCGCTGCTCTTCTCGCTGCTGCCCGAGCCCAAGCCCCTGCATGGAGGGGCGACGGGCCACGTGCACGACCTGCTGGACCGGTTCCTGGGCTGGTCGGAGCACATCTCCACGGGGTACCCGCGTCGGGTCATCGCGGGGTTCGCGGCGGTCACGGTGGCCGCGCTGGTGGGCGTGACGATGCTGAACGTGGAGACCGACTTCGCGGACCGGCTCAACAAGGACCACCCCGTGCGCATCGACCAGGACTGGTTCCTGGCCCACTTCGACGGCACCAACGTGGTGGATCTGTACCTGACCGCGCCCGAGCGCGACGGGCTGCTCGACGACGCCACCTGGGACGGCCTCGTGCAGCTCCAGGCCCGCCTGGAGGCCCTGCCGGAGGTGGATCAGGTCACCTCACTGGTGCCCATGATGAAGGCCGCGCACGAGGTGCTGGCGCCGGACAGCGCGGACGTCGTGCCCCGGGGGCGCCGGGCCCTGGCCCAGTACCTGCTCCTGTTCGAGAGCGGCGGAGGGCAGGATCTGGAGCAGCTGCTCGACTTCGACCGGCAGCGCACCCGGATAGCGCTGCGGCTGCCCGACGGCGGGGTGCGGACCATCGCCAGGGTGGGCAACGAGGCGGCCCGCATCAGCCAGGAGATCTTCGGAGACCGGATCGACGTGCGCCCCACCGGGATGAGCTTCCTGATGGGGGACTGGCTCGACGAGATCCTGAACGGGCAGCGCAACTCGCTGATCGCGTCCTTCTTGATGATCGCGGTGATGATGACGTTCGCGGTGCGCAGCCTGCGGGCGGGGGTCGCGTCGATGCTCCCCAACCTGCTGCCCCTGCTGTGCTTCGGGGGCTTCCTGGGCCTGTTCTGGGACAGCGTGGACAGCGACGGCATCATCGTGGCGATCCTGGCCATCGGCATCGGCGTGGACGACACGATCCACTTCCTGGTGCGCTACCGCATCGAGCGGGACCGGCAGTCGGACCAGCGGATGGCGATCCGCCGCACCTTCGCGTTCGCGGGCCGGGCCATCGTGATGACGACGGTGATCCTGGTGGTGGGGTTCCTGCCCTTCGCGTGGTGCGATTACCTCAGCCTGCGCATGCTCGGCTGGTTCCTGCCGCTGACGCTGATCGTGGCGATGCTCGCCGACCTGTGGCTGGTGCCGGCGATGCTGACCGCCGGGCTGGGGCTCGAGATGACTCCCACCACGGAGCCCTGAAGCGAAGCCGTTCGACCGGTCGATGACGACGGGCGGCGGGGCGACCAGGCCCGGACGGCCCCCCGCTCAGCCTGGAGCGACCTTGGCCGCTCGTGTTGGCCACCAGCGCCCGCGGTCTACCCCTGACGAACCCGGTGGGTGGACGTGCGGCACCCACCCCGACCTCGTTCGCCCCCAGGGGTGACCCTGGCCGGTCGTCGGTCCCAGCGGCGAACCCGGGTGGGGGAGATGCGGCACCCATCCCCAGCTGGCTCGTCGGGCTCGGGCGCTGGCGACCTGAGCTCCGTCGCCGCCGGAGGGGATGGGGGGCTGCCGTGCTCTGGGTCGATCAGCGGGTCCGACCCGACGCCTTCATCGCTGCGCGTTCGCCTTGCGACAAGGCGTACACATGTACGCCGCAGGTCGCAGGCACGAAGGACGACGCAGAGATCGGGGGGATCGGGCGTCCCCGGACGGGACCTACAGGTCCTTCGCCGCCACGAACGTGTAGCCCATGTTCTCCAGGCCCGTCAGCAGCGCGCGCAGCGCCTCGGGCCCCCCCGCCCCCTGGATCTCGGGGAACTCCATCAGGTACGGGTGGTAGAAGAACGAGGCGAAGGCGCAGCGGTTGACGAGGTTCTTCTCGGCGTTGGCGAGCAGGTCGTCGACCATGCGCACGTACTGCGGTCCCAGGGCGAACTCGGCGGGCTCGATGTTGCCCAGCGTCTCCGGGATGATCCGGTTTCCGTAGATGTCCTTCTCGATGACGTAGGGCAGGAACTGGCCGCCCCAGCGGTCCCCCGCCACGTACACGTTGGCGGCGCTCCAGTCGGTGACGGACTGCGGCTCGTTCCAGATCTCGTTGTGGGTGTAGACCGTGCCCCACAGCTCGACCTCGTAGATGTGGCTGACGAGGCGGTGGTACGTCGTGTCGAACCGGTCGTTGGTGTACAGGTAGTCGGCCACCGAGCTGCGGTAGTGGGGGACCTCCCAGCCGAAGGCCGTCCAGGAGCGCCGCGCCATCAGTTCGACGGCCTCGTCCACGCGCCCCGTGAACCACTCGTAGCTGTCTTCCGGCACGGGCGTCTCGGCCGGAGACATCCAGAACTCGTAGTCGTCGCCGCTGACCCCGTTGTAGGGGTTGGCGACCGCGCCGTACTGGTGGGTCAGGCCGTGCAGGACGATGTCCGCGCCGTAGCGGCGGGCGGTGTTGATCTGGCTGCGCCAGGCGCGGGCCTGGCCGGCGTTCATCGTGAACGTCTCGGGCGCGCCGTCGTTGTAGTAACCCAGCGGATCCGTGTACTTCGGGATCATCGCGATGGACCAGGGGCGCTGGTGCCCACGCTTGAGCTCGTTGCGAACCAGCTTGATGTTGGCCGGAGCGACCTTGGGGTGCACGTCCTCGAGGCGGAAGAGCGCCTTCTGGCTGGATTCGTGGTCGATGCCCACCATGTCGTGCAGCAGATCCGCGAAGCCGAGGTAGCGGTCCTGCTCGTGCACGTAGGTGAACGGCATCTCGTTGACGACCGTGAGGTTGCCGGACTTGACGATCCAGGGCTGCACGTCGCCGTTGCCGCTGTGCACCACCTCGCCCAGGACGGTGACCTTGTTGTCCGGATCGTCGAAGTACAGGACGTTCAGGAAGGGGTCGTTCAGGAAGGTCTGGGCCTCCTCGTTCCACCACGCGAACTTCGGCAGCTCCACGCCCTTGTACTGCACGTAGCGATAGAACTCGGTGTCGGCGCCGGTGCCGTCGTTGCCGGCGATGAACCAGTGCTGGAAGCCGTACTCCGCCAGGAAGCCGTTCCAGTCGGCCCAGCCGATCTTCCACAGGTTGTATCCGAACCAGATGATGGGCCGGTCGGTGACGGCGAAGTCGGAGATGAAGTCCGCGGTGAGGGCGGAGTCATAGGTGGACCCGATGTAGAACGTCACCTCGCTGGTGAGCAGATCGCCGGGCGCGTACTCGGGGGTCGAGACCGCCCAGGCGTCCACCTCGGGGAAGTGCCCCAGCAGGTTCATGAGCATCTCGGCGTAGATCAGGCCGAGCTCGGCGAAGGGACCGCTGTCGTCGTACAGGATCTGCACGTCGAGCCGACCATCGCCGTTGGCGTCGTGGGGTCCAGCGACCTGCGCGGCCGCGGGCGCGGCTCCCAGCAGAACCGCGATCAGCGCGATGAGTCCGAAACCCCTGCTCGACATGTGTGCCCCTCTCGCTCTGTATCCTGGGTGGTACGCGAGGCGTTCCATGCAGGCCAAACGACAAATCATCGGGTTCGGAGTGCTGGCGGCTTGTGTCGCCATCTGGCTCGTCTTGAGCGCGCGCACCGATCCTCCTCCAGGTGAAGCTGCTCAGTCCCCCGAGGTGGCCGGGCCACCAAGGACTCCTGACGACCCGATCATCTATCCGGGGGACCCGAGCAAACGTCCCCAAATGTCTCCAAGGCGAGACACTGGGGACAGTCAGCCCTCGATGGGCGGGATCGACCCCCGCCTGCGGCCCGGAAAGGGATCCGTCGGCGCTCCGGGGGAGCGGCCCGGCTCCTACCGGGAGGACGGCGATCCGAGCGACCCCGACCGGAACCGCAACCTGTCCGAGTATCCGCCTCCGTCGATCTCTCCCCCCGCCGTCGCGGACCGGGGGGAGGGCGTGCCGCCTACACCCCAGGGGGCAGGCAAGTTCGCCCGGGACATGACCGAGGACGGCAGCAAGCCCCCCCGGATCGACCCGGACCCCGCGACCGTGCGCCAGGCCCAGGATCTGCTGCGGGGCCGGGCGGCGGCCATCGCGGCCTGCTTCGCGGGAGGGGCGCCGGCCCTGCAGCTCCAGGTGGATCTGCTCCGGCCCGGGGCCGACCGGACCGAGGGCTTCGCCGTGGGGGCCCAGCTCCTGGGGGGCGCCGACCTGTCCGAGGAGGTGGAGGCGTGCGTGCTCGACGTCCTGGACGACCTCGTGCTGCCCTCCCCGCCCAACACCCATGGGATGACCATCCCCCTGGAGGCCCTGTGATGCGCGTCTTGTGGCTCGCCCTGCTCCTGTGCGCCGGCTGCGGCGGAGATCGGTTCACCCCCGGCGATCCCGTGCCCGCGTGTGACGCCGGCACCACCTCCCAGGCCCTGACGCTGAGCGGCGAGTCGGGCGCGGACGAGCGGATCTGGGCGCTGGAGTCCTGCACCGACCTGGGCGACGACGTGTGGCGCCAGGCCTGGCGCGGCGGCACCTGGCTGATCGAGGTGCAGGGCGGACCCCTGGTCGCGGGCGAGGTGGTGGCGACCGACGTGTCGGTCCTCGTGCAGGACGGCGACGGCGCGGTGTGGACGAGCGACCTGGCCACCATCGACGTGCAGAGCTACGACGATGGAGGCCCGTGCGGGCGCTGGACCAGCAACCCGGTCCGCAACGGCTCCGGCGAGCTGATGACGATCGCGCCCCAGCCCGCCGGCTTCGACTGCACCCTGCTCCAGTAGACGCCCTCATGCGGCGTGCACCGGACCGTCGTTGACCGCCTCGGTCGGCAACGGCAGCGCCACCTCCTCGGCGTCCACCAGCGCGGCCTGCAGCACCTCGGACATGTCCGCGGCGAACACGAACTCGATCTCCTCGAGCACGCGGTCCGGCAGGTCGGCCAGGTCCTGCTCGTTTCGCAGCGGCAGGATCAGGCGCTTGAGCCCCGCGGCGTGGGCCGCGAGCACCTTGCTCTTGATCCCGCCCACGGGCAGCACCCGGCCCCGCAGCGTCACCTCGCCGGTCATGCCGACGTCCGAGCGGACCCGGCGCCCCGTCAGCAGCGAGGTCAGCGCCGTGAACATCGTCACCCCCGCGGAGGGGCCGTCCTTGGGCACCGCCCCCGCCGGCACGTGGATGTGCAGGTCCGACTGCTCCAGGAAGCGCGCGTCCACCCCGAGCACGTCGGCGTGGGAGCGCACGTAGGTCAGCGCCGCGTGGGCCGACTCCTGCATCACGTCACCGAGCTGGCCGGTGATCTTGACCGTGCCCTTGCCCGGCATGAGCGACGTCTCGATGAACAGGATGTCCCCGCCCACCGGCGTCCACGCCAGGCCCGTGGCGACCCCCGGGAAGGCCGTGCGCTCCGCCACCTGGTCGAAGAACCGCTGCTTGCCGACGATGTCGGGCAGCGAGTCCACCGTCACCGACAGGGGCTCCGGCTTGACGTCGGTGTCGCGGGCGAGCCGCAGGGCCAGGGCCCGGGCCACCTTGCGGAGCTCGCGGCGGAGCTGGCGCACCCCCGCCTCCCGGGTCCATCCCCGGACCAGGGCCCGCAGGGAGGGCTCGTCGATCCGCAGCAGGTCCTCGGTGATGCAGAGATCCCCCAGCTCCTTCGGCAGGAGGTGGTCCTGGGCGATCTGGACCTTCTCGTCCAGGGTGTAGCCCTGCACCTCGATGATCTCGAGCCGGTCCCGCAGCGGTCCGCTGATGCCGCTCAGATCGTTGGCCGTGGTGATGAACAGCACGTCGGACAGGTCGAACGGCAGCTCCAGGTAGTGGTCCGTGAAGGTGTGGTTCTGCTCCGGATCGAGGACCTCGAGCAGCGCCGACTCGGGCGAGCCCATCCAGCCCTTGCCGAGCTTGTCGATCTCGTCGAGCAGGATGACGGGGTTGCGGACCCCCACCTTCTTGAGCGAGTTGAGCAGCCTGCCCGGCAGCGCCCCGACGTAGGTGCGGCGGTGTCCGCGGATCTCGGCCTCGTCCCGCACCCCACCCAGGGCGATGCGCACAAACGGGCGGCCCATGGCCTCCGCCACGGAGCTGCCCAGGCTCGTCTTGCCGACGCCGGGAGGGCCGACGAGGCAGAGGATCGTTGCCTTGGCGGTGCCGCCCATCTTCAGGACCGCGAGGTGCTCGAGGATCCGCTTCTTGGGCTCGTCCAGGCCGTAGTGGTCGGCGTCCAGGGCCGCCTGCACCGCGTCGATGTCCAGCGACTCCTCCGCCCGGGCGTTCCAGGGCAGCGAGGCGATGAGCTCCAGGTACGTGCGCACCACGTTGTGCTCGGCCTGCTGCGGCGACAGGCTGGCAAGGCGGCCCATCTCCCGCTCCACCGCCTGGGCGACCTCCTCGGGCAGCTCCCCCAGAGCCTCGATGCGGGCCCTGAGCGCGTCGAGCTCCGCCCCTCCCGAGCCGTCCTCCCCCAGCTCGGCCTGGATGGCCTTCATGCGCTCCCGCAGCAGCGCCTTGCGCTGGGCCTCACCGAAGCCCTTGCGCACGTCACTGTCCAGCTTCTTGTTCAGCTCGCCGTGGGCGATGACCTCATCGAGGAGCGCCAGCACCCGGCGCAGGCGGGCGGCGACGGCGACCTCCTCCAGGATCTCGATCTGCTGGGCCGACTCGAGGGGCAGGACCGCCGCGATGGCGTCGGCGAGGGCCCCCGGGCCGTGCGCCGCCAAGGACGCGACGAAGGTGTCGAAGCCGCCGTTCACGAACGGGGCCAGCTCCGGCAGCCGGTCGCGCAGGGTCTCCGCGAGCAGGCTGATGGGCTCGCCGTCGTCGAACTGGTCCTCGAGGGGGCGCCCGTTGGCGGCCAGGAACGGCCCCTCTCCGAAGACCTCGCCGAGCTCCACCCGGCCCTTCGCTTCGACGATGAGCCGGAAGGTGCGATCCGTGGTCCGCACGACGCGACGGATCTGGCCGATGGTGGCGACGGGATGCAGGTCCGACGGGCCCGGCTCAGCCACCTCCCGGTCCTTCTGGACGGCGATCAAGAGCAGGTCGCCGCGAGACAAGCTGCGGACAAGGGCGACCGAGCGGGCGCGGCCCACGGGGATCGTCTGCACGGTGCCGGGCAGGAGCGCGCCGGAGCGCAGGGGGAGCAGGGGAAGGGGCTGGGTGATCGTGCTGGTCATTGCATCTCCGGGTTGGGATGCGCTCAGCCTCAGGCCCCGAATCTGCTTGTCACGCCCCACCTGTCCGGACGATGGGGGTGCGTCCCGGTCAACCCGGTCGTGCGGGGAGGACGCGCGCCCCGCTCAGATCGTGGCGAGGGCCTGCCGCAGGTCCCGGCGCAGGTCCGACAGGTGCTCCAGCCCCACCGACATGCGGATCGTCCCGCCCCGGATCCCGAAGCTGTTGAGCAGCTCCGGCGGCACGTCGGCGTGCGTCATGCGCATGGGGTGCTCCACCAGGGTCTCGGTGCCTCCCAGCGACACCGCGAGCCGAGCCACCTCGAGGGTGTCGAGCACCTTGAAGGCCGCCTCCTCACCGCCCTGCACGTCGAAGGTGATGAGGGATCCCGGACCCGTGCACTGCCTGCTGTAGATGTCGTGCTGCTTCGAGCCCGGCACCAGCATCCCCGGGTAGCGCACATCGTCCACCCGGGGGTGCTCGTCGAGCAGGCGCGCGAGCACCATGGCGCTCTTCGCCTGGCGGCGCATGCGCACCGACAGCGTCTCCAGCGAGCGCAGGAGCAGCCAGCCGGTGTGCGGGTTGGCCATCGTGCCCAGGATGGTCCGGTGTACTCCGACGTCCGCCATCAGGTCGGCGCGCCCGCTGACCACCCCCGCGATGAGATCGCTGTGCCCCCCGATGAACTTGGTCGCCGAGTACAGGACGAGGTCCGCCCCGAAGTCCGCGGGCCGCTGAAAGACCGGGCCCAGGAAGGTGTTGTCCACGGCGGTGATGACCTGCCGCTCGCGTCCCGCCGACAGCTCCCGGGCCAGCGCAGAGACGGCGGCGATGTCCACGAGGCTGTTGGACGGGTTCGCGGGGGTCTCGACGTAGAGCATGCGCACGGCGTCGGGCCCGGCGCCGTGGGCCACTGCGCGCATGCGCTCCGCGCAGCCGTCGCCGCCGAGCACCTGGATCGCCCGGATCCCGAAGCGCGGCAGGATGTTCTCGAACAGGAAGTGGGTGCCGCCGTAGATGGGGGCCGAGGAGATCACCACGTCGCCGGGCTGCAGCAGGGCGAGCAGGCTCGTGGAGATGGCCGCCATCCCCGACGCGAAGGTGCTGGCCTTCTCGGTGCGATCCCAGGCGGCGATGCGGTCCTCGAAGATCTGCAGGTTCGGGTTGTTGATCCGGCTGTAGATGAGGCCGGGATCCTCCCCCGCCTCCGGTTTCCGCAGGCCGTAGGCCAGCTCGAAGAAGCTGCGGCCGTCGGCGGCGCACTCGAACTGGAAGGTGGAGGTCAGGAAGGCCGGCGGCTTCAGGGAGCCCTGGCTCAGAGCGGGCTCGTATCCCAACCCGAGCGCCAGGGTCTCGGGATTGAACTCCTTGCCGACGCGGCTGTGACGCTTCATGAGGCCTCCGATCAGCGCCCAGCATCCGCGCACCGGGCGTCGCGCACCATGACGGTGGAGGGCTCGGCCGGATCCCCTGTTCCAAGACTGTGACCAGTGACTTGTGGAGAAGTTGTGGTTCCCGTGAGAAAGTGTTGGCGATGTCAAGAATGTGTCAGGCGTCAACGTACGATGCGATCGCACCTCGGAGGCCCCCCATGTCGTCGCCCCTCCTTCGCTTCCTCGCCGTCCGCTCCCTGACCGTCCCCGCCGCCCTCGCGTTGCTGCTCAGCGCCAGCGGCTGCTACGAGGACAGCCTCGGGTTCGTGGACGATCCACCGCCGACGTCGGACGACGACGACAGCTGGACGGGGGTGGACGACGACGACGCGGCGGGCGACGACGACGACGCCACCGG
>CALAGR010000527.1 GCA_937891735.1 uncultured Pseudomonadota bacterium
TCTGCTTCCGGCTGGTGCGCTTGAGGTCCTTGTGGGCCTGGGACCAGGTCTTCAGGGCGGCGGTGCGCCGGCCCCGGAGCATCGACAGGCGACCCAGCTCGAACGTGGCGTCGGCCCCCTCCATGGGGGCGAGCAGCCCCTCGGCGGCGTCGAATCCGCCGCACAGGATCAGGTGCCGCGCCCAGTCCAGCCGCAGCTCGCGGGGGGCGTTCACCCGCTCCGCGCGCGCCTGGACCCAGTCCATCAGGGTGCCCGTGGGGCGCTCTTCGGGGCGGCGGCGCACCTGCTCCAGGGCCAGGGCGTCGGCGAGCCGGGTGGGGAGCGAGTCGAGCCACTCCCGGCGCACCGGGTGCACGAGCGCGGCGGTGAGGGGGGGCGTGTGGGGCACCGAGTGGTCCGCCACCGACGCGAGGTGGTTGGCGCGCTGCAGGCACTTGGCGGGATCGCCGGCGTACAGCTCGATGCGGATGTCCCGCAGCGCCCTCAGGTCGGGGCCGCGCTGCATTCCGTTGCCGTACAGCGAGCCCGGAGCGACCTCGCTGACGACCCGGGCGAACTGCTCGAACCGACCGCTGTCCAGCAGACCGCGGCAGATGGGCTCGTGCATGCCGTCGGGCGCGTGGATCCAACCATCGACGCGCAGCTCCCCGGCCTGCTCCATGCGGCGCACGACCCCCACCAGCGTCTGCACGGTGTGCATGAAGTGGCCGGCCCGCTTCACGCCGAGCTGGCGCAGGCAATCGCAGAGATCGGGGTAGCTCAGGCCGCCCAGGCTGACGCCCAGCAGGTTCAGGATCTCGGTCTCGGTGCTCTCAGTCATGCTGGTCCCATCGACGCGGTCCCCGCGGGCAAGCGGCCTGCCAGCGGTGAACCCCCGGTCCGCGGACGCACCGCGCCCGGAGCGGGCTCGGCGTGATCCGGCAGCGTCTTTCAGTCCGAAGCCTGGTCGGAGGCGGACACAGCGTTGGCGGGGTCCCAATGGCAGGGCGATTCCAGCCCTCGTCCATCCCCGCCGCTGTCCCGGCCTTGACGGCTCCGAGGGGGGTGTCATACCAGACCGCGCCGTCCCCGGTGGCGCTTCGTGCGAGGACATGCGAACTCTGTGGTTGCTCCGGCGTCCTCGGCGGACCCCAGCCCCCGCAGCAGGGCACGCGCGCGAGTGGTTCTCTTCGGGGCGGTCCGGCGCCGGTCGAGAGCCTCCGGGTCCGAGACCCGCAACGAGGCTAGCGCCGCCCGACATCGACGAGGATGATCGTGCCGTCTGCGGCGGACAGGCTCCGAGTCGCTCCGGGGGTCGCACGGCCGATGGTCCGGAGGCTGGGCATGAGAACGAAGCTGATCCTGAGGATGATCGCCGGGTCGGTGACTGTGTTGTTCCTCCTCGGCGGGGTCACCGTGCTCACGGCCTACCGAGCCGACATGAGCCGGGCCCGCGGGCGGATCGGGGACCGGAGCGCTCTGCTGTCCTCGCCCTACGGCGTCATCGAGTACCTGCAGGGCGGGGAGGGACCACCCGTCCTCGTCGTACACGGCAGCGGCGGCGGGTTCGATCAGGGAGAGCTGATCGCGCGGTCCTTTCTCGATCCGGGTTTTCGTTGGATCGCGCCGTCGAGGTTCGGCTACCTGCGCTCGAGCGTTCACGACGGGGCAACCTTCGATGAACAGGCCCACGCCTACGCCGCGTTGCTCGACGAGCTGCACGTCGAGCAGGTCGCGGTGGTGGCCTTCTCCCACGGAGGTCCCTCGGCCCTCCTGTTTGCCGCGCTCCACCCCGAGCGGGTGTCCTCCCTGATTCTGGTCTCCCCCGGGGTCGCCGCCTCCCCCTCCACGAGCCAGGAGGGCGCCAGCAGCCGCGGAGACGCACTCAGGTCCATCTTCGATCACGACTGGCTCTACTGGGGCCTGACCCGCTTCTTCCGGCGGAGCTTCATGGGGCTGATGGGCGCCACGGAGGACGTGGTCGCCGGACTCACGGCGGAGCAGCGGGCGATGGTGGACGGCATCATCGACGGGATGAACCCGGTCTCTCTGCGGTCCGCGGGGGTGCGGTTCGACAACCAGGCCGCCCTCCCGGGCGACCGCATCGCCGCCATCGCGGCACCGACCCTGATCTTCCACGCGACCGACGACACCCTGCAGGTCTTCCACAACGCCGAGTTCGCTGCCTCGACCATCCCCGGGGCCGAGCTGATCCGGTACGAGCGAGGCGGTCACCTGGTGATGGCGGTCGAGCGGTCCGCGATCCGCGGCGCCATCGGGCGGCACATCCTCGCCCACGCCCCCCCGTAGCGGGCGGGGACGTCGGCTGGCGGGGCCGCGAGACGAGCGGGAGGATCATCGAACCGGAGGCGCGAGCATCGGCGAACCGGGCGTGGACTTGTGACGTACATTTCCGCACGCTCCGCCACGGACGGCCCGCGCTGTCACTGCGGATCACGAACGCACGATCCGAACCAGGAGGCCAGATGCAGGTTCTCGAACGTCTCAGCGTGGCCCCCGAGGCCTCCTGGTACGCGTTGCACGGCGATCACCAGGGCCAGGCCGAGCGCTACGTGGTCACCACCCCCCAGGGCCGGGCGATCTGCAACCGCCCCGAGCTGCTGGGCGTGGACTTCAACGAGTCCATGCACGACGGCATGACCGCCGCGCTGCGCACCGCCCCCTTCAAGGACCTGATCGCGGGCCACCCCGAGACGGGGGTGTGCGTGCTGAACTTCCTGCGGGGCGGCCTGAACTTCGAGATCCGCCGGGCCCTGCACACCGCCTACGGGTTCAACCGCCACTCCTCCGCCTTCATGAGCAGCCAGCGGTTCCGCGACGCCGCGGGCCGGTGGGGCGTCAAGGAGGACATGTACCGCAAGCTGGACTTCCCGCCCGACGCGGTGCTGGTGATGGGGGACGTGGTGGCCACCGGGGTCACCATGGAGCACGGCCTGGCGGTGATCCTCGACCACCTGGTGGAGCTGGGATCCTCGGCCCGGGCCCTGGTGTTCTTCACCATCGGCTGTCACAAGGCGGAGAAGGTGCTCGAGGACCTGGACGTCAAGCTCCGGGCGGCGTTCCCTGCCTACGAGCGCACGATCCTGGTGTACCTGGAGTCCAAGTTCCGCCTGGTGGACAGCCAGACGCCGCTGCGGATCGGTATCCCCGGCACCGATCTGATCCGCCGCGGGGCGTTCATGACGCCAGAGCTGGAGGCCAGCCAGTACGACGACGCCGCCGCCTTGATGGAGCGCTGCGTGATCTACGACGCCGGCTCTCGCGCCTTCGACATCCCCCACTACTGCGAGGACGTGGTGGAGTACTGGGAACAGGTCGCCGGTCACGCCCGGGAAGGCTGGACCCTTCGCGAGGCCCTGGAGGAGCGCTGGCCCGAGCGCCTGCGCGGGACCGAGGAGGAGTTCTTGGCCCTGCGCCGGGGATCCTGGCGCGGCGTGGACGACGCGGAGATCCGCGGCCTGTATGAGCAGCTCGCGGCCTTCTGGGCCAGGCCCGCCGGGAGCCGGGAGCTGGCCGAGCTGTGCGCCGCCCGCCTCGCGGTCCTGCGCGCGGCCGGCGGATTGGAGCGCTGAATGGAGCACTTCGAGGCCCACCACCTGTGCATTGGACCGGAGCACCTTCAGGGGAACGGAGGCCGGGGTCGGGTGGTCTTCGTGCCCGGCTCCCTCGCCCGCACCGAGCACCTCGCCGAGCACTTCGAGGACGTGCAGGTCATCACCAACCCCCGCCACCTCAACGTGCACCTGGGCACGCTGCGGTCCGGGGGCCTGACCGTGGACGTGGCGGCCGTGCCCACCGGCATGGGCTGCCCCTCCCTGGGGATCGTGATCACCGAGCTGATCGAGCTGGGGGCCCGGCGCTTCCTGCGCGTGGGCTCCGCGGGCAGCCTGCAGCCCCAGGTGGGCATCGGCGACCTCGTGGTGGCCACCGCCGCGGTGCGGGACGAGGGCGCCTCGGACGCCTACGTGCCCCGAGAGGTCCCCGCTGTCGCCCACCGGGATTGGATCGAGGCGCTCGCCAGCGCCGCAGGCAAGCTTGGGGAGCTGGAGCACACCTTCCTGGGCCTGGTGCACACGAAGGACTCGCTGTACGGCCGCGAGTTCCCGGTGGGGCCCCTCGCCGAGGAGAACCGCCGCTACATGGAGCTGCTCCGGGGCATCGGGGTGCTGGCCTCGGAGATGGAGTCCTCCCACCTGTTCCTGGTGTCCAGCGCGCGGGGCCCGGACGTGTCGCCGCTGTCGGTGGGCCGGGGCCTCGGCTCCGTGATCAAGTCCGGCACGATCCTCGCGGTGATCGGCGACCAGGACACCTGGGCACCCCGGGAGGTGGCGGCGGCGACCGAGGCCCGAGCCGTCGCGGTGGCTGTGCAGGCGGCGCTGGATCTGGTGGCGGGCGAGGACGGCGGGGCCGGCCTGGGGTAGTCCCTGAAGGTCCGACCTCGGCTGGGCCAGGTCGCTCAGGCGGGCGAGCGATCTTGCTCGGATCGGATCGCTCGGTCTTCGGTCGCAAGGGTCCAGAAGCGTCCGCTGCGTGCGAACGCGCTGCTGTGTGACGGATGGCGCCCGGTCGGCGCAGTCCTTGCAGGACTCCGGTTGCGTGGCGCTGAGTCTTGTGGCGGCCAGCGTCGAGCGCAGACCTCTTCGCTCCGGAGCTGACATGGCCAACCGTGATCGCCGTCCAACACAGCTGGCAGTCCTGCTGCTCCCGATCTTCCTCACGGCCTGCCCCCCCGCCGACCTGGAGACCCTGGTCTCCGCGCTCGAGGAGTCGGTCGCGGCGCTCGAAGACGAAAACGCGCTGTTGGCGGACGGGCTCGCTGACGCCGTTGCCCGAATCGATGCGCTCGACGCCGAGGTGGCCGGACTCACCCTTGGCGTCGATCTGACCGATCTCGACGCGCGGGTGACGCAGAACACCACCGACATCGCCAACCTGGGGGCCAGCGTCGACGTGATCCTCGCCGACTACGCGCTTGGCTCCGACCTGCTGGCGGTGGACGACCGTCTCGCCCTGATCGAGGGCGACCATGCGACGGGCACGGCCCTGGCGGCGCTGGATGATCGGCTCCTGCTCGTGGAGCTGGACTTCGCGTCGGGCACGGCCCTGGACCTCCTCGATTCTCGGCTCTCGGCGGTCGAAGGGAGCTACTCCTCGACGACGGCCCTGGGTCTGGTGGACGGTCGGCTGGCGGCGGTGGAGGCGAGCTACATCACCATGTCCAACCTGGGCGGCTTCGCGACGCAGGTCTGGGTGGGCGGACAGGGCTTCGCCGCCCTCACCGACCTTGCGCCGTACGCGCTGCAGGCCGATCTGAACGATCTGAGCACGGCGCTCGCCGTGAGCGACACCGAGATCGCCGTCAACGCGTTCGCCATCGCGAGCAACGCGGCGGACATCGCCGTCATCGCCGGTGACTACCTGACGAGTGGCTCGGGGCTCGCCACGGAGCTGTACGTCGACTCGTCGATCGCGGCGGTGGACCACAGCGCCTACCTGGTCGCGTCCGACCTCGCAGGCTTTGCCACGGAGGCCTGGGTGAACGGCGGCGGCTACCTCACGGTCGTCGACCTCGCGCCGTACGCCCATGTGGTCGATGTCCTGGCGCTCGAGGTGCAGGTCCTCGACAACGACACGGACATCGCGTCCAACACGGCGTCGATCG
Source organism: uncultured Pseudomonadota bacterium (assembly GCA_937891735.1). Lineage (GTDB taxonomy): Bacteria > Myxococcota_A > UBA796 > UBA9615 > UBA9615 > JAGSHC01. Next base: position 5,663 of record CALAGR010000527.1, read on the forward strand.
GCGTGAGCGCGGCCGACATCGCGGCGCACGACGCGGCCCTTGGGGTGCACGCCACCGACATCCAGACCAACGCGATCCACATCGTCGCGAACACCAGCGACATCGCGGCGAACGCGAGCGCGCTCACCACCCAGAGCAGCGCCGTGACCGCCAACGCCTCGGCCATCGTGGGCAACGCGTCCGCCATCGCGACGAACGCGAGCGACATCGCGCTGCAAGGCGCCGCCATCGTGGACAACGCGAACGACATCGCCACGAATGGGATCGCCACGACCACCAACGCCAGCGACATCGCGACAAACGCCAGCGACATCGCGGCGAACGCGTCGGGCGTCGCGGCGAACGCCTCGGGTGTGGCGACGAACGCCTCCGGTGTGTTGACGAACGCCTCGGGCGTGGCGACGAACGCGGCGGGTGTGGCGACGAACGCGTGGGGCATCGCGGCGTACGCCTCGGACATCGCGACGAACACCGCGGCCATCGCGACGAACGCCTCGGGTGTGGCGACGCTCACCTCGGGGCTGGCGAGCACCGACTCGAACGTGTCGACGAACACGGGGGCCATCGCGACCAACGCCTCTGGTGTGTCGGCGAACGCAGCGGCCATCGCGACGAACGCGTCCGGGGTGGCGACGAACGCCTCGGGTGTGGCGACGGTGACCTCGGGGCTGGCGCTTACCGACGCGAACGTGGCGACGAACACGGGGGCCATCGCGACCAACGCGTCGGGTGTGTCCTCGAACGCCGCGGGCGTCGCGGGGAACGCCGCGGGCGTCGCAGCGAACGCCTCCGGTGTGGCGACGAACGCCTCGGGTGTGACCACGCTCACCACAGGGCTGGCGAGCACCGACGCGAACCTGGCGGCGAACACAGCGGCCATCGCGACCAACGGGTCTGGTGTGTCGGTGAACGCAGCGGGCATCGCGGGGAACGCCGCGGGCGTCGCGGCGAACGCAACGGCCATCGTGGTCAACGCGGCTGGTGTGTCGACGAACGCGTCGGGCATCGCGGCGAACGCCTCGGGTGTGTCGACGAACGCTTCGGGCGTGGCGACGCTCACCACGGGGCTGGCGAGCACCGACGCGAACGTGGCGACGAACACGGCGGCCATTGCCAGCAACGTGCTCAGCATCGCAGCCCACTCGGCGGCGATTCCCATCAACACGAGCGGCATTGCCACGAACGCGAGCGGCATCGCTACGAACGCGAGCGGCATTGCCACGAACGCGAGCGGCATCGCTACGAACGTGAGCGACATCGCCACGAACGCGAGCGGCATCGCCACGAACGCGAGCGATATCGCTACGAACGTGATCGCCATCGCGGCGAACGCGAGCGCGATCGCGAGCATCGACGTGAGCGCGTACGCCACCGAGATAGAGCTCGAAGACGCTGCATGCGGTGGCACGGCGAACGCGGGCCTCGACCAGCTGGTCACCGAGGAATCGGTCTGCGCCGCTGACGCGTACGGCACCATCACCTGCGGGACCTGCGTAGAGACGTTCGCGCTGGACGCGGGACTCAGCATCAGCAGCGCCTCGGCCGAGATCGCCTGGGTCAAGAACTCCGGGGGCGGGACCCTGACCGGCGACACGACTCCCTCGCCGAGCGTTTCGTCGAGCATCAAGCCCACGGCCGTCGGCGACACGGTGACGGAGGCGACCGAGGTCGAGGTCACCGTCACGGACTGGTGCGGGGACACCTACACCGACACGGTCACCGTGACTCTTCAGTGCACCGGGATCTGAATCGCGAGCCTCGAGATCGGTATCGTTCCGGGCCATGAACAAGAACGTGTCCGCGGCAGACGCGATCGCCAACATCCGCTCCGGTCATCGGGTCTATGTGCACGGCGCCGCCGCGACGCCCGAGCTCCTGGTCGACGAGCTGGTCCGGCAGGCGCCCAGGCTCCGAGATGTCGAGCTGATCCACCTGCACACCTTCGGAAATGCCCGCTACGCGGCGCCGGAGTTCGAGGGCACGTTCCGGGTGGTGAACCTGTTTGTCGGGCACAACATGCGGGGCCAGATGGACGGGGATCGGGTCGACTACCTGCCTTGCTTCCTCTCCGAGATCCCCCAGCTGTTCCGGTCCCGCGCCCGGCCGGTGGACGTGGCGCTCATCCAGGTGTCCCCCCCGGACCGGCATGGTCTGGCGACCCTGGGCACATCGGTCGATGTGACCCTCGCCGCCGTGGAGTGCGCGAGCGTGGTGATCGCCCAGGTGAATCCGAGGATGCCGCGGGTGCACGGCGACGGCTTCATCCACGTCCGGGACATCGATTGGCTGGTGGACGGCGACGCCCCCCTTTGGGAGCTCCCGCGGGCTGCGTTGAGCGAAGAGGAACGCTCCATCGGCCAGCACGCCGCGGCCCTCATCGAGGACGGAGCGACGCTTCAGATGGGCATCGGCACCGTGCCCGACGCGGTCCTGGAGGCCCTGCTGCATCATCGGAACCTGGGGGTGCACACCGAGATGTGGTCCGACGGGCTGCTTCCGCTGCTCGAGTCGGGGGCGGTCAACAACAGCTGCAAGTCGGTGCACCCCGGCAAGACCGTGTCCGGGTTCGTGATGGGCAGCCAGAAGCTGTATGACTTCATCGACGACAACCCGTCGGTGGTCAACCTGGACATCGGGTACGTCAATCGGGTGTCCGTCATCGCGCGCAACCCCCGGGTCACCGCCATCAACTCGGCCGTCGAGGTCGATCTCACGGGGCAGGTGTGCGCTGACTCCATCGGGCATCGGGTGATCTCCGGCGTCGGCGGGCAGATGGACTTCATCCGCGCCGCGGGCATCTCGGAGGGTGGGCGGCCGATCATCGCGCTGACCAGTCGAACCCGGCGGGGGCAGACCCGGATCGTGCCCACGCTGCGTCCGGGGGCGGGCGTCGTCACGACCCGGGCTCACGTGCGGTACGTGATCACCGAGTACGGAGCGGCGGATCTGTACGCCAAGACCCTCAACGAGCGGGCCGAGGCGCTGATCGCCATCGCCCATCCCGATGATCGGGAGTGGCTGGACCGAAGCTGGCGGGAGGCGCGGATCCGCACCGACTGAGCGGCCCGCGAGCCTCCGCTATTCGAACCGGTCGGGGAACTCGACGTCCGAGGTGTCGCCGAAGTCCGGGTTCTGCGCTCCGTAGGCGAGCACCCGGAAGCTGCTGACCGGGAAGCTGTCCGAGAAGACCGCGAAGCCCTCGTCGATGTCGAGCAGACCGTCGTAGACGGACGCCCCTTCGGGGAAGCTCAGGGGGCTGATGGCCTCCAGCTCCAGGCCGCCCCCGTCGTCGCCGAGGATCATCCCGAACTCCTGCATGGCCCGGGCGATGGTCGCTTCCCAGGGCCGCAACCCCAGGGCGTCGATGTCGAGGGCGGGATCGAGCTGCACGCGGGCCCCTTCGGGCAGGTTGTTGCCGCCCACCCCGGTGCCGTCGCTCTCGGTGGCCGGCGCCACGGGGCCGCCGGCGCGGGTCAGGTCGAAGGTGAACAGCAGGGCGTGCTCGATGCGGCCCGCCTCCAGCTCGTGGGGCCAGATGAGCCCGTTGAGCAGCGCGAAGCCGGAGCCCCGCGCCGACAGCCCCCGGGCAAAGACGCCGGCTCCGTCCCGGGACAGCAGGTTGGCCCAGGACGCCTGGGCGCCGTCGGGGCCCCCGCAGAAGCCGAAGAAGTCGTACTCGAGGCCAGCATCCACGTCGATGACGGCCATCGAGCCGTCCGAGGACGGGTCCTGTTGGACCCAGGCCGGCATCGGCGCGTCGAGCAGGGTGGAGTAGGGGGCCCAGGGCGCGCTGAGCCCGACGTCCACCCGGGGGCTGCTCGAGTCGGCGACGTAGACAGGGACCGTCCACTCGCCGACCGAGACCACCATGCCCCGGTCGTCGAACTGCTCCTGCAGGCTGGTGGCGAGCAGATCGGAGTCGGGGTGGTAGGTCGGGTTGGCGCCGATGGCCTGATCGAAGGGGTTGACCGAGGCGTCGTACAGCGGGAGCACCGTCGCCGGGTCGAAGGAGGGCACCGCGGGGCGGTCGTGAGCCTCGCAGTCGTCGCCTTCGCAGCCGGAGGCTGGGACCAGGAACGCAAGGAGGAGGAGGACTCGGGCGTCGTGGATCACTGGACGGTGACTCCCGCGGTCACGCCGTTGGGCAGGACCAGAAGCTCCCACGTGCCCGGGGGCACGTCGGTCAGGGTGTAGAGCACGTCGAGCTCGCAGATGCAGTCGCACACGTCGTCGAAGAGGCTGAAGTCCACCTCGATGCGGGCGTCGTCGACGAAGGCCTGCGCGGTCACCGCGATCTGGGGGCAGCAGCCCCAGTCCCAGCCAAAGTGGATCGCCGAGACCTGACCGGGGGCCGGGCTGCTCACCAGGAGGTTGTCCGGGGGCATGGGGTCCGGGTCCGGTAGGGAGCCGCAGTCCGCGGCCGCGGAGGCCACGCCGAGGGCGCAGATCCCGGTGGTGCACGGGGTCGCGCTGTCGTCATCATCGCCGGAGCTGTCGTCGTCGTCGGTGGTGGCGTCGTCGTCGTCGCCGAGGTTCGGAGGGCAGCCGACGAGCAAGAGGGGGGCGACGAGGAGGAACTGCAGGGTCTTCATGATCGCGAGCCTACGGCCCAACCCTGAAGAGTTCCTGTTGTTCGTCACCTGTGTGGTGCCCGCGACGCCGACGGGTCGGGCTCTCGCCCTGAGCTCGAGACACCCTGGTCCCGGAGCCGGTGGTGGCCAGCCTCGTCAGACACCGCATCCGAGCCAGCGGGCCAAAATCGCAGCCCAACCGGCTTGACCGAGGTGGCGGGGTACACCCCCGTCCCCCGGCTCCCGCTGGCCCGGGCGCTATGGGACCCCCGGCAACGTCCTGCCCACCAGCGTCCCCGTCACCGAGACCATCAACGTCCCCTCCTGGTTTCTTCCCAGGGCCGGGACGGGCAGCCCGTGCCTGAGGCCGATGCTCCATCGGTGTCCCGCCCGGGGGGTCAGGGTCAGCCCGAGCCCCATCCAGGGTTCGTGGGACGGTCGGCCGGTCGGCTGCCCGTGGCTCCACGCCGGACCGACTCCCCTCATCCCGCCGGACAGCGAGACGGTGCGACGTGGGCCGAGGAAGACGGCCCCGGACAGCGAGGCCGACCACGCCACACCGGGCAGGGGCGCCGCAGGAGCGTCGGGGCGGGGCAACGAGAACAAGGCCTCGCCGCTCAGATACAGCGCACCCCTGGTGAAGGTCTTCTCGACGCGCAGACCGGGCCCGACGGCGAGGTGACCGGTCCCGGTCGCGCCCGCTCCGGTGCTCCCCGGCGCCCGATCCAAGGGGATCCCCGTTGGCAGCCGGAGTCCGAGGCCGAACATCGGCACGGGCGGCGCGCGACGTCCACCCAGATCCTCGAAGGGCTCGACGCTGAGCCACAGGTTCATGTCGCCGGGACCGCCGCCCACCTCCGCCTGGCCTGCCACCTGCTTTCCCTGCAGCAGGATGGGCATCGACACCCCGAACTGGAAGCGGCGATCAGGCCGCAGGGCGATGAGCCCGATGAAGCTGTGGGTGAGGCGGCGGTCGTCGCCGGGGCCGTGCAGCTCCCCCCGATCAGACCAGCTGCCCAGCAGAGCCTCCAGCGAGTAGCCCAGACCCGCCGCCACCTTCTCGCAGGGCCCCAGTCGGCCGAGCTGGCTGGACGTCGTCCCGACGCAGCAGGCCCCGGCCCACGCGCTGGGCACGGAGCCCAGGACGAGCAGCGCGGCGCCCAGCGCCAGCCAGATGGGACGGCGGGCTGTCATTGGTCGGCGACGACGTCCAGATCGACCACGAAGGACTCAGCGTACTGGTCGTCAGCCAGCGTGCCCGACAGCTGCCAGGCACCGGTCATCTCGAAGAAGGCGCTCACCACGTAGTCGCCGCCGCCCAGCTCCAGGCTCGTGACCGGCTCGCTCGATCCGTGGCCCATGGTCGGCATCGCCACATCGGCCACGAGGTCCAACCCGACCGCTGGGGAACCATCCAGCGAGGAGGTCACGCCCAGCTCGATGTCGGACCAGCCAGTCCCCAGCTCCGTGCTGGTCAGGGTCAGGGTCCAGGTGTCGCCATCGCTCGTGGCGGACGCGGAGCTGTCCGCCCCCCCGCACGCCACGAGCGCCAGCACGGCCACCAGGAGCGCGGCAGCTCCCCGCTTGACCACTACATGGTCGCCATGCAGTGCTGCAGGCCGGTGTCCATGGTCATGCAGGTCTCGCCGGTCTCGGCGCAGTCCTCGGCCGCTCCCCACTGGCCATCGACGCAGGTCTGGATCTGGTCGCCGGAGCACTGGTGCTCGTCGTCCTCGCACTCAGCGGCGGGGCAGCCGGCGCCGAGGCTCAGGAGCCAGCAGACCATCAGAATCAGGGGTGCTCGTTTCATTCCTCACGTCTCCCGTGGGTGGTTTGTCGTGGCGGAAGGATGGCGGACGTCCGTTCCCCGGTCGATGTGACATGTTGTCGCACCGGCTCGGGGGACCCGGTGGGCCGTCCCTCCGCATCTATAGTCTGCGCCTTGCGTGACGTTCCCCCGGCAAGCGCCTCCCCTCCGGCGCCGGTCAACCCCCGACAGGCCCTCGAGCTGCGCCTGTTGGTGCGCCTGCGCTGGCTCGCCGTGGCCGCCCAGACCGCGCTGGTGCTCGGCTCGGGTCCGTGGGACGCGCCAGCTGTGCCCCTGTCCCTGTTGGGGCTGGCCGTGCTGCTCGTGGCGGCGAGCAACTGGTGGCTGCACCGCCTGACCTCCGCGGCGCGGCCGTCCCTGGCCGCCCCCGGCGTGGTGATCGCCCTGGACACCCTGCTGCTCACCGCCCTGCTGGCCAGCAGCGGCGGCGTGGTCAACCCCTTCAGCGCCCTGTATCTGCTGCAGGTCGTGCTCGCGGCGCTGCTGGCGCCCTTTCGCTGGGCCTGGGGGATCTGGGTGCTCGGTGGTCTGTGCTGGGGCGCCCTCTTTCTCATCCCCTCTCACCACCTGGCCCACATGGGAGGACACCTGGTCGGCATGTGGGCGGCCTACCTGGTCCTCGGCCCGTTCTTCGCCTTCGCCCTGACCCGACTGCGGGCCCAGCGCGCGGCCCTGGAGCGTCGGCTGTCCGTCGCCCGGGAGCAGCAGGACCGGAGCCAGCGGCTCGCCTCCCTGGCGACCCTGGCCACCGGCGCGGCCCACGAGCTGAGCACCCCCCTGGGCACGATCGCGGTGATCGCCCACGAGCTGCGGCAGTCCGGCATCGCCGCCGACCCGACCTCCCGCAGGGACCTCGACCTCATCTGCCAGGCCGTGGACCGCTGCGTGGACGTGCTCGGTCAGATGTCCTCCGACGCTGGCTCCAGCGCCGGGGAGGCCTTCCAGCTCACCTCGATGGACGAGCTGTTCGACGAGCTGCTCGCCCCCCTCAGCCAGGGGGCGCGGGGCCGGGTCCGGATCTCGAAGGCCCAACCGCGGGTCGTGCTGCCCGTGCCTCGACGCCTGCTGGCCCGCGCCCTGCGGGGGCTCGTGAAGAACGCCCTGGAGGCCAGCCCCCTCGACTCACCCGTCTGTGTGCGCTCCGACCGCGGACCGGACCACCTGCGCATCGAGGTGCTGGACCGGGGTCCGGGCATGAGCCCGGAGGTCCAGTCCCGGGCGACCGAGCCCTTCTTCACCACCAAGGGACCCGGCGGAGGCATGGGGCTGGGCCTGTTCTACGCCCGCTCGGTGGTGGAGTTCCTGGGAGGCCATCTGGAGCTGAGCGAGGCGGCTGGCGGCGGCACCCTGGTGGCGGTCATCCTTCCCCTGGACGGCGAGCACACGCTGCCCCCAGGGAGCCAGGAATGAGCGAGCAACCGCCGGGCCGCGGGCGCCACCTGCTGCTCGTGGACGACGACGAGACCTTCCGGGAGCGCCTGGCCGAGGCGTTCCGACTTCGGGCCTTCGTGGTCAGCACCGCCTGGGACTACGAGTCGGCCCTGGCCAGCGCGGCGGAGCAGCCGCCGGAGATGGCGTTGGTGGACCTGAACATGCCCGGCCCCTCGGGCCTGGAGGTCGTCGAGCAGCTGTCCGCCCGCTGCCCCGGGGTGGAGATCGTCGTGCTTACGGGCTACGGGAGCGTGGCGACAGCCGTGGACGCCGTGCGGCTCGGAGCCTGCAACTACATGCACAAGCCGGCCCACGCCGACATGATCCTGGCGGCCTTCGAGCGGGGGCGCACACCGCCGCTGCTGCCCCCCGAGCCCAGGTACAGCCCTCCGTCCCTGGCGCGGGCGGAGTGGGAGCACATCCAGCGGGCCATGGCGGACTGCGGCGGCAACGTCAGCAAGGCCGCCCGCATGCTGGGTCTGCATCGGCGCACGCTGCAACGCAAGCTGATGAAGTACCCGCCGCGGGACTGATCGGGCCTCAGGCGTCTGCGTGGGCCGTGATATACGGACCGCATGCACCTCGACTACCCATCGATCGCCCCCCTGGTTCGCTCCTCCGACCGGCAGGGTTCCGTGTTGCACGTCGTCTTCCAGGACGCCCAGGGCGGCCCACCGGTGCAGGCCACGGGCACGCTGCGCAGGGGCACGGGCGCCGCCAGCGCCACCCGGTCACTCGTCCAGAGCAGGCTCCTGTCCCACCTGACGTTCGCCATCAGCCGCGCGGTCTCGGGCGCCCTGGGGGACAACGTGGTCAGCCGGGCGGGCCTGCGCATGGCTCGCTCCGCCGCGACCGACGCGGCCTCCTCCAGCGACCTGAGCTTCTCCTCGGCCGAGAAGCAGGCCGCCACCGTGGAGGCCTTCGAGAGCGTCTCCAGCCAGTTCCGCTGGGACGGATCCGCCTGGGTGACGGACAGCACGTCGTCCAGGGCGCCCTCCCAGGGAGGGGACTTCGCAGCGCAGCTCGAGGCGGCGCCGATCACGGATCCAGCGGACCTCGTGGTGCTCGGTCGCATGTTGGTGGAGCTGTCGGGGGCCGACGGGGAGATCGGCGCAGACGAACGCACGTTCCTGGGGACGTTCCTGCCCGCCGACCTGGACATCGACGCCGTCGCGGCCGGACCGGAGCTCACCGAGGCGGAGCTGTCCGCCGTCACCGCGGGCCCGGTTCGCGAGACGATGTTGATGCTGGCCTGGGGCCTGTCCTTCTGCGACGACGAGCTCGCGGACGAGGAGCAGGCCGCCTGTCGCCGCTTCGCCGAGGGCCTGGGTGTCGAGCGACCGAAGGGCAAGGCCCTGCGGAACGCAGCCGCGGCGTTCGTGCTCGAGCACGCCTTCGCGCAGGCCTGGTCGGGGGGGACCTGCGACGAGGAACTCCGCGAGGAGGCCTTCGCCGCCGCGGAGCGCCTGGGGCTCGCCCGACCGGTCGCGGCGCGGATCGAAGCCCGCTACAAGCGCCGGAACAACATCGCCTGAGGGTGATCGACGCGGCTCAGCCCGACATCGATCTGGAGCTCGCCGAGGGCTCCCCTCAGCGGACCCAGATCACCACGTCATCGACGCCGAAGGACTCGTCGTCGACGACGTCATTGAGGTTCGAGCCGGCCGAGTAGAACAGCGAGCCCGCGGTGTGGGGGAACGACAGGTCGATGAAGGCCGAGTTCTCGGTCCACGTGGGCCGGCCCGGGTTGCCACAGAGGTTCGGGGTGCTTCCCGTGGTGAAGGTCGCGGACCAGATGTTGGACCCGTCGATGTCGATCCAGCCCTGCTCGGAGTCCCAGCTGTCCACCGCCCAGTACTCGGTCTGCACCCGGGCCTCGGTGTGGGGCACACCGCTGGTGTCGACGGTGATCTCGATGAGGCCGGCGGCGATGTTGTTGTAGCCGCCGAGCATCACGTCGCCCGCGCAGTCGTAGGTCGCCTGGAAGGACCAGCCGGCGTCCGGGCCGATGACGTCGAAGTCGTTGTAGAACAGCTCGGTCCAGCCGCCGTTGGTCATGTCGCACTCGTACTCGGCGCCCACGCCGGTCCCGAGGGGGTCGAGCCAGTACGCACCGTCCAGGGCGCTGGGGTCGGAGGCCAGGAGCGAGGCGCAGTCCTGGACGCTACAGATCGAGGTGCCCCCCTCGACGATCTCGAGCTCGAGGCTCCAGCTGTTGAGGGTTCCGCTGTCGCCATTGGCGTCGTCGGTGATCTGGAGGGTCCACACGCCGTCGCTCGGCTCACCGTCGAAGTCCGCCAGGGAGCCGATCGGCTGGAAGGTGCCCACCACCGTGGTCGGGGTGTTGCTGCTCGGGAGCGCCGCCGCCGCCTCGTCATCGAGGGTCGCCAACACGTTGTTTTGGTACCCGCCGTTCTGGTCGAAGAGCTGGACCTGGGTGCCCGACGGGGAGGTCAGGACGATGACGAGGTCCCCGTTGAAGGTGTGCGTGATGTCCAGGCTCACGTTCAGATCCGTGACCGTGCCCGGCACCGTGTTGGTGATCGTGTCCGTGGTGACCGTGTTGGCGCCAGGCCCGATGCTGGACCCGGGGCTGCTGGTGTCGACCTGCCGATCGACCAGGCCGTCGCAGTCGTTGTCGACGCCGTCGCACAGGGCCGGGGCGCCGGGGTAGGCGCTGCTGTCGAAGTCGTCGCAGTCCTCGCAGAGCAGGAACGTGTCGAAGTCGGAGTCGACCTCTTCGTTGGGCGTGAAGCGCCAGGCCATGGCGGTGGCAGTCGCGGTGGGGTCCTGGCTGTAGATCTCGACGGCGACGGGCTCGGTGCCCTCGACTCCGAGGGTTGCCCCGCTGGTCGAGACGCTCGTGTCTGCGGACGTCACGTGGATCTCGACGCGGTTGGAGGTCTCGAACAGCTGCAGCTGGGCCGTGACCCGCTGCGTGGAGGGGTTGCCTCCGTCGTAGTAGCTGACGTCGTCCCACTCCACGACGAAGACCTGGTCCGGCGACGTCCCGATCGTCTCGTAGGTGATCGTGCCGCTGACGGACGGGTCCAGGTCCGCCATCCAGACCGCGATGAACCGGTCGGTGCCATCCACGGTGCCGAGGGGGAGGTGGCCCCGGTCGTTGGTGTAGGTGCCGGTCGACAGGTCGCCGTCGAAGGTCACCGCGCCGTTGCTGCGCACGTAGGCCTCCGTGGACGGCTCGCCGCCGAACAGGAACGTGAACCCGATGGGCAGGGCGCCGCTCAACTCGTCGTCGGCCAGGGTCAGGAACGTCGGGCTGCCCAGGGTGATGGGCGCGAAGGCGGGGCCGCCGGCCTGGGTGCTGTCCGTCACCGCCCAGTCGCCGGCGCCGTTGGAGAAGCCCGTGGCGGGGTCGCAGTCGCTGTCCACCCCGTCGCAGAACTCGTCGGCGCCCGGGAAGATGTTGATGTCCCCGTCGTCGCAGTCTTCGCAGTTGAGGTAGCCGTCGGTGTCCGGATCCGTCTCGCCGTCGCCGGCCTCGGTCGAGGCGTCGCAGTCACCGTCGACGCCGTCGCACTCCTCGACGTTGCCGGGGAAGATCGTCAGGTCCAGATCGTCGCAGTCCTCGCAGGCGAGGGCGCCGTCGGTGTCGATGTCGTCCTCGCCCACCACGGTGAAGCCGATCCCGTCGGAGCCGCCGGTGTTGAAGGCGAACCCGGTCGCGCTCGTCGGAGGGGTGAGATCGACGGCGGTGTTGAAGACCTCGGCCTCGTAGGTGAACGGGCCGGTGGTCTGGGGGTAGGTGTAGTTGCTGGCGGTCATCGTGCCGGTGCCGGCCCAGTGCGCCGCCAGGATGTAGTAGCTACCGGCGGTGGTGGGCAGGTCGATGGCGGCCGACGACTTCCACTCGAGGGTCGCATCCGTCAGGGTCGTGCTCGTGCTGCTCACCAGGGTGTAGGTCGTGAGGTCGCTGGCGCTGGTGCCCTCGTACACGAGCCAGTTCAGCGCCTGTCCGGCGGCGCCGCCGAAGTAGAACTGCACGCTGCGCAGGGTCGAGTCCGAGTTCGCCAGGAAGCGCCCGCCCCGGACGTAGCCCGGCCCGAGGGGCCCCGTTCCGCCCACGGGGCCCTGGAAGTAGGTGGACACATCCACCGAGCCGCTGCAGTCGTTGTCGGCGCCGTCGCAGACCTCGGCGTTGCCGGGGGCGTTGTTGGTGTCGTCGTCGTCACAGTCGGCGCAGGCGAGGCTCGAGTCCGAGTCGAAGTCGCCCTCGTCGTCGGTGACGACGATCATCGAGTAGGAGTTGCCGGTGTTCCCCGACGTGATGGTGCTCGGAACGGTCGGGTAGCTGTCCTTGGCCATGCTGGCGACGTGCTGGCCCCAGGGGAGGGCGATGGGGAAGGCCGGCGAGCTCTGCCAGCCGTACCCGGCGCTCGTGGTCCACTGGGTGGCCAGCGCGTAGTAGGTCCCTGGCGTCAGCTCGTAGCCGAAGCCGCCGGAGCTGTGGAACATCTCCACCCCGGCGTCCGTGGTGGACACGACGGTGGTGTTCTGGGCGACGAGGGTGAAGGAGCCGGTGATGGACGTGCCTTCGTAGATCAGCCACTGGAGCTCGGCTCCCGCGGAGACCGTGAGCTCCGCGGAGAAGGACGAGACCAGCGCGGCCTCGCTCGCCAGGAAGATGTTCCCGCGCACCCGGTTCCCCCCGCTCGACGGAGTGTTGATCGCCCCGGTCTGGTACGTCGAGCTGGCGAGCCCATCGCAGTTGGTGTCGAAGCCGTCGCAGGCCTCGGTGGCGCCGGGCGTGGCGTTGGTGTTGTTGTCGTCGCAGTCCTCGCAGGACAGGGAGCCGTCGCTGTCGAAGTCGATCTCACCGGCGCCGTCGAAGTCCGCCGCGGAGTTGCAGTCGTTGTCCTGCCCGTCGCAGACCTCGGTGCCGCCGGGCACGTTGTTCGTGTCGTTGTCGTCGCAGTCGTCGCAAGACAGGGAGCCGTCGTTGTCGAAGTCGATCTCGCCAGCCGTGTCTGCGTCTGCGCCGTTCAGGCAGTCGTTGTCGCTGCCGTCGCAGACCTCGGTGTTGCCGGGGAAGTTGTTGATGTCCCCGTCATCGCAGTCGAGGCAGGCGATGGACCCGTCGGTGTCGACGTCGGTGTCCTCGCCCGTGAAGACGGTGTTCACGTCGCAGTCGTTGTCAGCGCCGTCGCAGACTTCGGCGCCGCCCGGGGTGTTGTTCGTGTCGTTGTCGTCGCAGTCCGCGCAGGACAGGGAGCCGTCGGTGTCGAAGTCGATCTCGCCGGCCGCGTCGAAGTCGGCGGTCGAGTTGCAGTCGTTGTCGCTGCCATCGCAGACCTCGGTGTTGCCGGGGAAGTTGTCGCCGTCCGTGTCGTCGCAGTCGTCGCATGACAGCGAGGAGTCCAGGTCGACGTCGACCTCGCCGGCCGCGTCAGCGTCGGCGCCGTTGAGGCAGTCGTTGTCGTTTCCGTCGCAGACCTCGGTGTTGCCGGGGAAGTTGTCGCCGTCCGCGTCGTCACAGTCCAGGCAGGTGATGAAGCCGTCGGTGTCCACGTCGGTGTCCTCGCCGGTGGCGAAGGTGGTGCCGTCGCAGTCGTTGTCGGCGCCGTCGCAGATCTCGGTGTTTCCGGGGAAGTTGCCGGTGTCTGCGTCGTCGCAGTCCAGGCAGGTGATCACGCCGTCGGAGTCGACGTCGGTGTCCTCGCCGGCGGCGAAGGTGGTGGCGTCGCAGTCGTTGTCGCCGTCGTCGCAGACCTCGGTGTTTCCGGGGAAGTTGGCGATGTCTGCGTCGTCGCAGTCCAGGCAGGTGATCACACTGTCGGTGTCGACGTCGGTGTCCTCGCCGGTGGCGAAGGTGGTCGCGTCGCAGTCGTTGTCGGCGTCGTCGCAGATCTCGGTGTTCCCGGGGTAGTTGGCCGCGTCGTTGTCGTCGCAGTCGGTGCCCTCGGGGGAGCCGTCGCCGTCCACATCGGGGGGGGCGCCGTGCTGTCGTCGTCGTCACCGCTGGAGTCGTCGTCGTCGTCGTCACCGCTGGAGTCGTCGTCGTCGCCTGTGGTGTCGTCGTCGTCGTCACCGCTGGAGTCGTCGTCGTCACTGCTGGTGTCGTCGTCGTCGCCCGGGATCGTGGAGTCATCGTCGTCGTCGACCGGCTGCGGGCAGCCGGAGAGGACCAGACCGAAAACGAGGCTCAAGAGAAGCAGAAACTGGCGCACGAACACCTCCACAAACGCGACACCGAGCCGCGACAGCCCGCCAAGGTACATGATCACCGTCATGATCCGAACGCTGACCACCCTGCTCCCGCTGGCGGCCCTGCTGTGCGCCCTGACCGGATGTCCGCGGACCGAGGTCTACGACTTCGATGGGGACGGCGTGCCCGACTCCACCGACTGCGTGCCCGACGACGCGTCCGCCTTCGCCGGCGCCCCCGATCCCTTCGGCGACGGAGTGGACAGCGACTGCGATGGCGTCGACGGCACCGACGCCGACGCGGACGGCTACGCCTCGTCGGAGGGTGGCGGGCCCGACTGCGACGACCACAACGCGCGACTGAGCCCCGCGGACGACGACGGGGACGGCGTGTCCTCGTGCGACGGGGACTGCGACGACGACGACGCGTCCCGCTGGCCCGGCGCCGAGGAGGTGTGTGACGGGCTCGACGACGACTGCGACCTCGTGCTTCCGCCGGAGGAGCAGGACGTGGACGGCGACCTCGTGGCGCCGTGCCAGGGGGACTGCGGGCCGCTGGACGGGACCGTCTATCCGGGCGCCCCCGAGGTGTGTGACGACGTCGACTCGGACTGCGACGGGGACCTCGTGGACGGGGCCACCGACACCGATCTGGATGACGTGCCCGACTGTCTGGACACGGACGACGACGCCGACGGCGATCCGGACGTCAGCGACTGCGGTCCGCAGGATCCCGCCGTGTACACCGGAGCGCTGGAGCTGTGCGACGGGATCGACTCCGACTGCGATCAGGACCTCGTGGAGGGGTTCGCGGACCTGGACTCCGACGGCGATCCCGACTGCAACGACCCCGACGACGATGGCGACTCCGAGCCCGACGCGACCGACTGCGGGCCCCTCGATCCGAACATCTGGCCCGGCGCCGACGAGCAGTGCGACGCCTTCGACTCGGACTGCGACGGCGACCTCGTCGATGGGTTCACCGACACCGACGGCGACGGCCTGCCCGACTGCGTGGACCCGGACGACGACAACGATCTCGATCCTGACGACAGCGACTGCGGCCCCTTGATCCCCACCGTCTACAACGGCGCGGTGGAGGCGTGCGACGGGCTCGACTCGGACTGCGTCGGCGGGCCGCTCCCCAACGAGATCGACGCCGACGGCGACGGCGTGCTCGCCTGCGGCGGCGACTGCAACGACCAGGACGCCAGCGTGTCCGCGGGGGCTGTCGAGGCCTGCAACGGCGCGGACGACGACTGCGACGGCCTCGTCCCGGCCGCCGAGCTCGACCTGGACGGCGACGGCTTCCAGCCCTGTGCGTTGGACTGCGACGACCTGGATCCGGGCATCTACCCGGGCGCGACGGAGCTGTGCGACTTCATCGACGGCGACTGTGACGGGCTCCTACCCCCCGCGGAGCTCGACGGAGACGCCGACGGATGGGCCCCCTGCGCCGGCGACTGCGACGATCTGGACCCTGCGATCCGGCCGTGGAACGGCGACTGGGACACCCCCGGCGATGGCCTCGACAGCAACTGCGACGGGCGGGACCACAACGACCTGTCCCAGTGGAGCTTCGCGGTGGACGGGCAGGACGCTCTGGGCATCCTCGGGTGGGCCGGGGCGGCCGTGGGCGACATGACCGGCGACGGGATCCCCGAGCTGTTCGTCAGCGCGTTCAACCGCTGGGTGCCGTACCCCTTCGCGGGCGGTGGATGGGTCGTGTCGGGCGCGGATCTGGCGTTGAACCAGGCCCTGTCCGCCGACTCCATCGCGCTGCTGGAGATCCAGGGCGAGGCCCCGTCGAGCACCGCCGGGCAGGCCGCGGACAACGCTGGCGACGTGGACGGCGACGGCCTCGACGATCTGATCCTGACCTCCCCCAGCAGCGACGCCGGGGCGAGCGATGGAGGCACCCTCTGGCTGGTGCTCGGGTCGACGGTCGCCGCCGGCGGCACGATCTCGCTGGCCAACGCCGACGTCAGGATCGACGGCTCCTACACCGCGAGCTCGCTCGGCCGCGTCGCCGCGGGGCTCGGCGACATCGACGGGGACGGACTCGACGACATCCTGGTGCGCTCCCTGGGGCCCGTGACCCTGCCGGGCCAGGGCAACGTCAAGGTGTACCGGGGGCTCGATCTCACCGCGGCGGCGGCGGGCAGCGGCGCCCTGGACGATCAGGACGCCTGGTTCACGGTGGAGGCCAACCAGGCGGGCGCCGTGCTCGCCGGAGGCGCGGGGATCCCGGACATCGACGGGGACGGCCGCCCCGAGCTCACCGTGGTCGCAGAGGGTCTTGACGGGGGCTTCCCCGGGACCGGGCGCGCGGTCGTCTTCTTCTCCGGCACGGTCGCCGCCGGTGGCCTCGTGACCTTCGCCGCGGCCGACCGCCGCATCGACGCGGCTGACGCGGCCGACACCATCTCCGATGCCTCGGGCGTGGGGGACGTGGACGGGGACGGGCTCGGCGACCTGGTCGTCATCGCCCGCGGGCACAGCGCCGCGCCGTCGGGCAGGGAGACCGCGGTCCTCTTCCTGGGCTCGCAGCTGGCTCCGGCGAGCGCGTCCACCCTGAGCATCGAGCAGCACCACGCCGTGGCCTGGGCCGGGACGACCGCCGAGACCCTGACCGCCGCGACCGCGGGCGACGTCGACGGTGACGGGGCCTCGGACCTGGTGATCTCGTCGGGGGACAACTCCGAGGGAGGCCCGGAGGCCGGCAAGGTGTGGGTGTTCCTGGGGGCGACGCTGAGCCCCGGGGGAGGTTGGGCCCTCGCCGACGCCGACTTCGGGTTCGTCGGAGATGCCTCGGGGGACCGGGCGCGGGCGATCAACGTGGGGCTGACCGCGGCGACCGGCCTCGGAGCGGACTTCGACGGCGACGGGCGCGACGAGCTGCTCCTGGGTGCCGGGACGCACAGCGGACTCGAGCCGTTCGGAGGGAGGGCCTATGTGCTGCTCAGCCCGCTTTAGGCTCCTGGCCTTCGTGGCGGTCCTCGGGCTGCTCGCGTCGGCGTGCCGGGGCGGCTCGACCGTCTTCGACTTCGACGGAGACGGAGTGCCCGACGACTCGGACTGTGACCCGCAGGACGGGTCGATCTGGGCGGGGGCGTTCGATCCCTTCGGTGACGGCGTCGATCAGGACTGCGACGGGGCCGACGGCACCGACGCCGACGGAGACGGGTACCCCTCGTCCGCCGGGGGCGGGCCCGACTGCTCCGACAGCGACGCGGCCCTGAACCCGGCCGACCTGGACGGAGACGGCGCCTCGACCTGCGCCGGAGACTGCGACGACGCAGATCCCCTGCGCGCCCCCGGCCGTCCCGAGGTCTGCGATGGGCTGGACAGCGACTGCGACGGCGTGGTCCCTGCGGACGAGCAGGACGCGGACGGCGATGGGGTCTCGGCGTGTCTGGGCGACTGCGCACCGCAAGATCCGGCGGTGTTCCCCTCAGCCCCGGAGCTGTGCGACACGCTGGACACGGACTGCGACGGCGACCTGGTGGATGGAGCCCTGGACACGGACTTCGACGGAAGCCCCGACTGCATCGACGCCGACGACGACGGCGACGGCGTGGACGACGAGCAGGACTGCGCGCCGGACAACCCCGCCATCCACCCGGGCGCCGAAGAGGCGTGCGATGGGGTGGATTCGGACTGCGACGGCGACCTGTCCGACGGGTTCGAGGACACGGACTCCGATGCACTTCCGGACTGCATCGACCCCGACGACGACGGCGACGGCGAGCCGGACGAGACGGACTGCGGTCCCCTGGATGCGAGCGTGCACCCCGGCGCGGCCGAGGTCTGCGACGCGCTCGACTCGGACTGCGACGGAGACCTGGTCGAAGGGGACCTCGACTTCGAGGGCGACGGGATCCCCGACTGCGCCGATCCCGACGACGACGGGGACGGCGACCCGGACACGACGGACTGCGCTCCCTTCGCGGCGAGCATCTTCACCGGCGCCACCGAGGCGTGTGAGGGGCTCGACACGGACTGCGACGGGGTCGTGCCCGCCATCGAGCTCGACGGCGACGGCGACGGCCTCGTGGGGTGCGCCGGCGACTGCAACGACGCAAACCCCGCGGTCTTCACCGGCGCTCCGGAGCAGTGCAACGGCCTGGACGACAACTGCGACGGCCTCGTGCCCTCCGGGGAGTTCGACACCGATCTGGACTCCTTCGCTCCGTGCCAGGGCGACTGCAACGACCTGGTCCCGACGATGTACCCCGGCGCGTCGGAGATCTGCGACGGCTACGTGCAGGACTGCGGACAGCCCCTGCCCCCCGAAGAGGCGGACGGCGACGGCGACGGCCTCGCCGCATGCCTGGGGGACTGCGACGACACGGACGGCTCGGTCTTCCCCGGCAACGGCGCCTGGGACACCCCGGGGGACGGGATCGACGCCAACTGCGACGGCCGGGACCACAACGACCTGGGCACCTTCGACGCGGCGGCCGATGGCGGCACCGACATCGTCAACGCCGGGAACAGCTGTCTGGTGGGTGACGTGGACGGTGACGGCGTGAACGAGGTGCTCGTCGGCGCGTTTGGCCTCTCCGTCAACGGATCCGAGTCCGGGGGCGCCTATCTGATCTCAGGCGCGGACCTGGGGACCCCGGGCGTGACGAACCTGAGCACGGACGCGCTCTTCACGGTCTACGGCGAGGCGCCGGGAGCCCTCGCGGGGGTGGTGGCGCCCGCGGGGGACGTGGACGGCGACGGACTGGACGACTTCCTGGTCGGGGCGCCCTTCACGGTGTTCGGTGGGGTCCCTGCGGGCCGCGCCTACCTCGTGTTGGGCTCCCAGGTGGTCGCCGGGGGGAGCATGGAGCTCACCTCTGCATCGGCCATCATCCAGCAGCCCGGAGGCGACTACCTGGGCCTGATGGGGTGGGGGATCGCGCCGGTCGGGGATCTCGACAACGACGGCAAGGACGACATCGCGGTGTCGGCGCCGAGCAGCGACGCTCCGGGGTTCGACACGGGGCGCGTCGGCATCTTCTTCGGAGCGGACCTCGAGATGGGCGGCACCTTCGCCCTGAGCGCCGCCCCGATCCAGTTCGTAGGCACCCAGCTGGAGCAGCGCCTGGGGTTCTCCGTCACCGCGGTGCCCGACATCGACGGGGACGGGGTCGCGGAGCTCGCGGCGAGCAGCACGTACTTCGACGGTCCGGGGGGCCAGGACAGCGGCGTCACCTACGTCTGGCTGTCCACGGTCTACCTGGCGGGAGGGGTGTTCGGGCCCGGCGCGGCGCAGATCACCCTTCACGGCGAAGGGCTCTGGGACCAGTCTGGCGAGAGCATCGTGGGCCTGAACGATCTGGACGGGGACGGGCTCGGGGAGCTGGTCGTTGGCGCCCCCCAGGCCAGCGTCGGCGTGCCCCTCGGCGCGGGGCGTGTGTACGTCGTCCTCGGAAGCACCATCGCCGCGGGGGGCACGCTCTCGCTGGGCAACGCGGACGTCGTCATCGACGGCGTCGAGCCCTCGGCGGGGGCCGGCTTTCTGAGCGCGCCCGGGGATCTCGACGGGGACGGGTCGAGCGAGCTCCTCATCGGGGCGCCGTACTCCAGCGAGGGGGGCATCGAAGCAGGCAAGGCCTACGTCTTCAGGGGTGCGACCCTGCTGTCGGCGGCGTCCCTGTCGTTGGAGGACGCGGACGCGGCCTTCACGGCAGAGGCCGCAGCGGACATCCTCGGCACGATCCAGTGCAAGGGGCCGCTCGGCGGCGCGGGCGCAGACTTCAACGGCGACGGCCGAGACGACCTCGTGCTCGGCGCACAGGTCCACAGCGGGTCGGCGGTCCTGGACGGCAGGACCTACGTGCTCTACAGCCCCTGGTAGGGCGGAGCGCTCAGTTGGTCGGGTAGCCCAGCTGCTCCCACTGGTACAGGCCCTGGGGCATGTCGTGGATGCGGCAGTAGCCGCGTGCGGCCAACTCGGTCGTCGCGATCTCGCTCATGGGGCCGGTGCGGCAGTACAGGACGGCCTTCGCCCCGTGGTCGCCCCCGAGATGGTCCTCGATGGCGTCGACGTCGGTGTAGGGGATGTGCACGTCGGTGCCCGCGATCTCGCCGGCGTAGGGGATGTGCACGTTGATCAGCTCGAAGTCCTTGTCGTCGAGCATGCCCAGCAGGTCGTCGGGGCTGAGGTCCGTCACCTCGGCGCTCAGGCCCTCACACGGATCGGCCGCGTCGTCGTCGTCCGCGGTTCCCGAGTCGTCGTCCCCGCTCGACGGCGGGCAGGCCAGCAGGGAGCTGCACAGGAGGAAGAGGCCAGCTCGAAGGAGTGTGTGACGCATGAAGAGCTCCAGTGGGCCCCGCCTGGGGGCCGGGGTCGAGACGCTACCGGATCACCGCGAGCCACAGGGTGGTCCGATCCAGGCCGCCGCTGTCGGGCGTGCTCCAGGTGAGGCCGTCCGCCGACAGCTCGGCCGCCTCCTCGAAGAAGATCCCGTTGACGAACCCGTAGGTGTAGTCGGCCACCAGGAACGCCACCTCGGTGCCCGGATCCAGGGGCTGGGCCAACCCCGGGGTCGCCCGCACCGCGAACCCGTCCTCGGCAGCGAGGTCCCAGATCGCCAGCCCCCAGGCGCCGACCACGGTCCAGCCGCCGAGGCCGCCCACGGGCCAGTCCGCCTCGGGGATCACGGTGGCGCCCAGGGTCACGTCGTCTCCGGGCACGGGCAGCAGGCCGAGGTCATCGACGTCGAAGCCGACCCGCAGCCCGCCGCCGAGATCCAGGTCCTGGGGGCCCAGCAGGGGCCCGGCCGGCTGCTCGACGCGGTGCACCACGAGGGGACGGTCCAGCACGATGTCCTCCGCCTCACCCACGGCGACGAAGTCGAAGAACCGCGTCCAGCTGCGCGCATCCGCCGGCGGGTCGTCCCCCGGCGCCGCGAAGCTCTCGAGCACCATCACCCCGCTGAGGACCCGGTCGAAGAAGAAGCGCCCGTCCGCGTCGGTGGAGTCGAGCAGGCAGACCTGGCCGCACAGGGCGATCGTCAGGTCGGCGATGGCCTCGCCCGACGTGGTGGTCACGGTGCCGGTGACCGTCGAGTCGCCGGTGTACGAGGTCGCGTCGTCGTCGTCCGCGGTTGGAGGGCTCGGATCGGGATCCGGCGCGGGCGGCAGGGCGCATCCACCCACCCAGGCGTACAGGAGCACCCCGGTGAGGTGGACGGACAGAGCGCGGCGCATCGGTGGGCTCTCCAACGGGTCAGCCTGAACGCACGAACGCGGCGGGCACTCCGGGGAACGTAGTCCGACCGCGCGGTTCCGCCATGAGGGACGCCCGGGATCGCCCGGCCGTCGCGCGGTCCTCCGGATCCGCATCAATACCGGAACAAAATCTGGACAAAACCAGAACATGAATCTATACATGACTCATGCACCACCCACGACTCCTCGTCCTCCTCTCCTCCTCCCTCCTGATCGCCGCCTGCGCGAGCCCGGAGGCGGATCCGAGCATCGCCGACCCCCTCGGACGGTGTACCTACGTCAACGGCTTCTCCGACGCCGCCGAGTGTCGGGAGTTCTACGGCAGCAGCTGGACCGCCGAGGCGATGACGGACAAGTGCGACGCGCCGGTGCCGGGCTCGGATCCGGGCGTGTTCGAGCCGGACCTGGGCTGTGATCGGAGCGCGCTCCTCGGCCTGTGCGTGATCGACGAAGGCACCGTGGACGCCTCGGTGATCGTGTTCCCCGGCTCGGACCCGGACGGCTGCAGCGGTCTGGCCCTGGGCTGCAGCTTCGCGGGGGGCGTGTTCGAGCCGTCGCCGACCTGTGGTGGCGAGGAGCCCCTGCCCCCGGCTGACTACGTGCCCTTCGAGCCGCTGCAGCAGGTCTGCGTGGAGCCGCTGCCGGGGGAGCCCGCGGGCGCCGGCCCGGGCGGTCAGGTCTGTACGTGGGAGGCGATCTCGGCCTCGACGGAGGAGGGTCGCCACTACGCGGACTACGCCTCCTGCGAGCCGGTGTACACCCAGCGGCCTTACTGGACGGCCGACGTGGAGGCCGGCACCTCCGAGGACGACCCGCGCTGGTCCGACGTGGAGTGGCAGACCGAGAACGCCTGGATCACCGACCAGGTGGAGGCGTCGGCCTGCGTCTGCTGCCACTCCGCGGAGATCGCCCCCAGCGGGCCCTCGGGGTGGTACCTGGAGGCGGACGGGCTGTGGGTGGACACGTTGGACGACGACGGCCTGGCGATGCTGGCGGGCTGGATCGACTCGACGGCGTTCGGCGCCTTCGACCCTGCGGACAACAACGGCTTCGCTCGGGAGATCACGGGGCTGCCGAGCACCGACCCGCTGCGCACAAAGGCCTTCTTCGAGGGGGAGCTGAAGCGGCGCGGGGTGATCCGGGCCGACTTCGCGGGGGCCGAGCCGTTCGGCGGGCCCCTGGCCGACCAGCTCGCCTACGAGCCGGGTGCCTGCGCCCCTGGGAGCGGGGTGGACTCGCAGGGACTCGTGAGCTGGGCCGGTGGAGCCGCGCGCTACGTCTACGTGTTGGAGGCCGGCTCGGCCAACCCGCTGGTGCCGCCGAACCTGGATCTGCCGGACGGCACGCTGTGGCGCATCGACGTGCCGCCGACGAACCCGGCGATCCGCTCCGGCGTGCCCTACGGCTCGACCCCCGCGGGCACCGTCCGCGTGTTCCCGGAGAGCGGCGAGGCGGAGCCCCTGGTCTCGGGCCGGGCCTACACCCTGTACGTGCTGTTCGATGTGGCGCAGCCCCTCACCCGTTGCGTGTTCGACGCGCCGTGAGGTGGCTCCCGCTGTTCGCTGTCGTGCTGATGCTGGCGGGGTGTGGCCCCGCCGAGCAGGCGGCTGGATCCGCCAACGGAGACCTCGATGGAGGCGCCCTGTACCTGGACCACTGCGCCGTGTGCCACGGCTACGACGCCCGGGGCACCGACCGGGGACCGGACCTGCACTGGCGGGTCCGCGGCATGAGCGTCGAGGAGATCGCCGACGTGATCATCTTGGGGCAGGGCGCCATGAAGCCCCTGGATCTCGACGACGACGAGGCGGACACGGTGGCCTTCTTCCTCCTCGATGTCCTCGTCGCCGAATAGGAGCTGGACAGAAGTTGTACACTCCGGTCAGAACCCTGGAGGGCCTGTGTCCAGCTCCGAGTCCGGCCGATACAAGATCGGGACCCTGTGCCGACTCACGGGCCTGAGCCCGGAGCTGCTTCGGGCGTGGCAGCGTCGCTTTGCGCTCTTCGAACCCGACCGCACACAGGGCCGTCAGAGGCTGTACACACCCGATGACCTGCGCCTGGCGCTGCACCTGCGGGACCTCACGGAGTCGGGCCAGAGCATCGGCGCCATCGCGCTCCGGGGTCGCGACGCCCTGGTTCAGGAGGCCCGGCGCCAGGGCCCGGAGGTCATCGACGGGGGACTCGGGCTGCCCGTGGCCCAGCCGCTGCCGGGGAGCAGCGACTTCGGGGTGCTCTGCGACGCGGTGGTGCGGGGCGCCGTGGCGATCGATCCCCAGGCGCTCGCGGCGGCCCTGGATCGGGCGCTGGCCTCGACCTCCGTGGAGCGGTTCGTCCTCGACGTGGTGACCCCCGCGTCCCATCGGATCGGTGTGCTCTGGGCGGCGGGGGAGTGCTCGGTGGCGGGGGAGCACCTCGCCGGCGCGATGATCCGGGACCGTCTGCTGCGGCTGATGGGGGACGCGGCCCCTCCCACCGGCGGCGCGGCGCCGGAGGCGGTGGTGGCCTGCGCGCCGGACGACTTCCATGAGAACGGGGCCCTCGCCGTGAGCGTCCTGCTGGCCCGGCGGGG
>CALAGR010000528.1 GCA_937891735.1 uncultured Pseudomonadota bacterium
TCGTCGTCCCCCGCGCTGTCGTCGTCGTCCCCCGCGCTGTCGTCGTCGTCCCCCGCGCTGTCGTCGTCGTCCCCCGTGTCCAGGCCCAGGACCGACAGGATCCCATCCGGCAGCAGGGCCGGCGGGTCCGCGGACGTGGGCCAGGTGGCCGGCAGGTCCAGGGGCGTGACGCCGACGATGCGAAGCGCGACGTAGCGTTCGTTGTCCAGGGCCGCCTGCACCGCCGAGGCCATGGCGCCGGTGGTGACCTGGCTCGGATCGGAGCCGTCGCCCGGGGCCATCCACTCCGCCAGGGTGCCCCGAAACTCGATGACCGACGCCGCCGCGAACGGGGCGTCGCCACCGGCGCGAGCGGTCAGCGCGCTCCAGGTCTCGCTACCTGCGGAGGCCACCCAGCCCCCGTCCGGGTTGAGCAGGAGCCCGTCCGTGGTGCTCGGCACGATCTCGATGGGCGGGGCCGGGGTGGGCTCGTCGGTGGGCGTGGGATCCGGGAAGCCGCCGCCGGGCTGGATCGGGGCGAAGTCCACCGGACACCCTGCCGCCAGCAGCGCAGCGAGGCAGAGTCCAGACAGCGGCAGGGTCCGAGCAGACACGAATCGAGGGTACCCCGGGCTCAGCTCAGCCGGGGCAGCACCCACTTGCGCAGGTGGGCTCCAAGGGGGAGATCGTTCTCGGACAGGTGGATGTTGGCGCCCTGGGCGAAGTTGGGCGCCGCGGCGGCGGTCCACACCCGGTCTTCGCCGTTGAGCAGGCGCGTGGTCACCACGCGAAACGTCGCCCGCGCCGCCAGGTTGATGAGCGGGTTGCTGCTCCGGGGGCGGTAGCACTCCCAGTACAGCGTCTCGGTGGCGCTCACCGGCGTGACGTAGGTCTGGAAGAAGTTGACCGACGCGTCGTCCATCTCGGCGGCGGTGACATACATGCGGATCTCGCGGTCCGCGTCGTCGATGCGCAGGGTGATCCGCCGGTCGTCCTCCGCCACGACCCGGGTGGGGAAGGCCGAGCCCGGGGCGTGATCGTTGGACCGGAGCATGCCGTACAGCTTGTAGAACGGGCTGTAGCCGGTGTGGAACGGGAAGTGCGCGTAGTCCACAGAGCTGAACAGGGCGAGGGGGAACGGGCAGCGAAAGGTCACCCGGAAGAGGCTGAACCCGTCGAGCACCTCCTCCGGCAGGCGGGCGCGGACCGCGTCCTGCTCGGCCTGCTCACCCATCCACCCGAACACGAGCCCGCCGGCGATGAGCGCGCCGAACCGCTCCAGGGCGCAGGGCTGCGGCTTGCGCAGGGTGGGCTGGTCCACCACCTGCCCGTCGTCGGTGCTGAACGCCCAGCCGTGGTAGCGGCACCGCACGGCGCTCCCTTCCACGGTGCCCAGGGTCAGGGGCAGCCCGAGGTGCGCGCAGGAGTCGGCGAACAGGCGGGGGGCGCCGTCGTTCCACAGCACCACCAGCTGCCGATCCATCGCCCGGACCTTGAGCATCTTCGCCGCGCGCAGCTCCCGTACCGTCGCCACCGGAAACGGCAGGTCACCGAACCGGGACAGATCGAGCTCAAAAGGCTTCACGCGGACACCCGGGGCAGGACGAAGCGGCGCAGGTGCGCCCCCAGGGGCGCGTCCGTCTCGGACAGGTGAATGTTGTCTCCCCGCAGGAAGTTGGCCGCGGACAGGCCCGTCCAGTCGCGATCCTCGGAGTCGAGCAGCGGGACCACCACCGCCCGGAACATCAGCCGCGCCGCCAGCTGCACCAGCACGCTGTCGGTGCGGGCCGTGTAGACCTCCCAGTACACCGAGCGCTGGGGCCCCACCGGCGTGACGAAGGTCTGGAAGCGGTTGATGCCGGAGTCGTCGGTGAACTCGGCGCAGGTCACGTACATGGCGAGGGTGCGCCGGGCCTCCACCAGCCGCAGGTGCACGGCCCGGGAGTCCTCGCCGGTGATCTCCCAGTGAAAGGGCTGGCCCGGCACGTGGCCGTCCCGCCGCAGCCGGCGGTACAGGCTGTAGATCGGCGCGTACAGGCTGTGTCGCGCGAAGTGCGCGTAGTCCACGGCGTTGAACAGCGCCAGGTAGAAGGGCGCCTCCATGGTGACCCGGTGCAGGCTGAAGCGCTCCGGCACGTCCGGCGGCAGCTGCTCGCGGGCCGCGTCGACCTGCTCCGGGTCCCCGATCCAGCCGAACACGAGGCCCCCTGCGATGAGCGCGCCGTGGCGGACCAGCCTGCAGGGCTGGCGTCGGCGCAGGGTCGGCTGGTCCCGCACCGCCCCGTCGGCGAGGTGAAAGGCCCAGCCGTGGTACCGGCAGCGCACGGTGGCGCCGCCGTCCTGCAGGGTGCCCATCGACAGGGGCAGGCCCATGTGGGGGCAGGCGTCCTCGAACAGCCGCGGGGCGCCGGCGTTCCAGGCCACCACCAGATCCCGGCCCAGGGCGCGCGTGCGCAGCAGCCCCGCCCCCCGCAGCTCAGCGGTGGTGGCGACGGGGAACGGCACGCCGTCGTAGGCGTTCATGTCGAGGACGGGGCTCTTCACCGGGGGCGATGATAGCCGCCGTGCCCCTGCGGCGAAGGATCAGGGGAGCAGGGCGATGGCGCGATCCACGCTGCCCTTGCTGCGCACGTTGTGCTTCAGGGCCACGACGACGCCGTCGGCATCGATCACGACGGTGGTGCGGATCACGCCCTGGCGGGTCACGCCGTACATCACCTTGTCGCCGTACGCGCCGTATGCGGTGTGCACCGCGAGGTCCGCGTCGCTCAGCAGCGGGAAGTTCAGGGTGTACTTGCCCCGGAACTTGCCGTGGCTGGCCAGGGAGTCCTTGCTCACGCCGAGCACCACCGCGTCCTTGGCGGCCAGCGCCTCGGCCCGGTCCCGGAAGTCGCACGCCTGGATGGTGCAGCCCGGCGTGCTGTCCTTGGGATAGAAGTACAGGATCACGGAGCGGCCCCGGAACGACGACAGCGCGACGTCGCCGTCGGTGTCCGAAGGCAGGGTGAAGTCTGGGGCCACGGCCCCCACGGTCAGCTCGGACATCTCGGCTCCTACAGGCTCAGGCTCAGCGGGGCAGACATGGGGCTCTTGTACCTCGTCTTCGCCCCCTCCGTGAAGGCGCGCCGCGAAGCTGGCGGTGCTGCCGCGGATCGACTACATCTGCGTCCCCCACACCGGATGGAGTCCTCATGCCTCGCCTGCTCTGCCTGCTCGCCGCCGTGCTCCTCGTGGCCGGCTGCCCCGAGCCCGAGCCGACCGACACGCCCGACCCCGTCGTGCCCCTGGAGCCGCCGCCGCCGGAGCTGGGGTTCCAGCTGTCCATGGACGCCGTGGCCCCCGCGGGGACCGAGGTGTGGCTGTGCTCGGTGTACGACCTGCCGACCACCGAGCTGGCCGCGGTCAACTGGGTGGAGTACCAGCAGACCCCCGGCACGCACCACATGACGCTGTCCACGCTGGGCCTGACCATCGACGACAGCATGCAGACCGGGGACTACAACTGCGAAGACCTGTACGGCGACTCAAGCCTCATGCAGAACCAGATCATGTTCTTCGGCGCCCAGGGCACCCCCCAGGACACGATGCACCTGCCCGAGGGCACGGCGGCCAACTTCCCCGCCGGCCTGCGGGTCATTCACGAGGTGCACTTCGTCAACACCACCGCGGACGATGTGGCCCTGTACTCCCGGGTGAACGCCTGGACCATCCCCCAGAGCGTGGTGGAGGAGCAGATCTGGGGCGGACAGGTGCGGGACGAGACGATCAGCCTGCCCGCGGGGGAGACCACCACCGAGTGGACGCGCTGCGTGATGAACCGGGACGTGGAGGTGCTCTTCCTCGCCGGCCACACCCACGCGCTGGGCGTCGAGTTCACGGTCGCGCCCTTCGACGGGGTGGACACGGGCGACGTCTTCTTCCGAAACGACGACTGGCACGACCCGATGATCACCCAGTACGATCCGCCTCTGGTAGTCCCCGCCGGCACGGGCTTCGAGTACTCCTGCACCTGGCGGAACAACAAGGACGTGGATGTGACCTACGGCCTGCAATCCACCGACGAGATGTGCAACCTCGCCATCGTGCACACGCCCTTCGACGTCACCGCGCTGTGCGAGGTGGTGCAGACGTCGGACGGCGTGCTCTGGGCACCCTGAGCCGTGCGTAGCTGCCTCGTCGCCCTGGCCCTGCTCGCCGCAGGCTGCGGACCGGCGCCCGACGGGGGCTTCTCGACAGTGCGCGGCGGCCCCGAGGACGACCCGACTCCCCCCCCGAGCGGCGGCGGCACCTGCGACGAAGAGGTGCGCGGCAGCTTCCTGAACGTCGAGCTGGAGTCCGACCCGGGCCAGCCCTGGTGGACCTGCGACGACCTTCCGGCGGACGTCGCCCCGGAGTGCGGCTGCATCGACGGCTACCTGGGCCTGCCCGACGCCCTGCCCGACGCCGCCCGACCCATCACCGAGGCGGAGCTCGAAGCGGAGCTGCGGGGCATCGACCCCATGCTCGACGGCTCGCAGCCGGCGACGACTGCGCTGGTCGCTGGACCCCTGACCCCCGAGGAACTGGGCGACCAGCTGCTGGCCGCGAACGGCACCTGCGCGCTGCTGGAGGGCATGGACGAGCGGCTGCTGCGCGTGACCGTGTCCCGCGACGAGCAGTTCACCGAGTACCGCAAGCGCACCCTGAACTTCGAGGATCCGCTCATCGGCAGCTTCGGCGGGATCCTGCTGACACCTCCGGGTGACGGGCCCTTCCCCGGCGTGGTGGCGATGCATGGCTACGGCGACGAGCCCGAGGTGTTCCTGGACGAGTACCACGGCGACTGGTTCCCGGCGGCGGGCTACGCGATCCTGACCCTGGGCCTGCGCGGCATGTGCGTGGACGAGTACGAGGACCTCGGGGCGCGGACCCTGCTGCTGTCGGGCTTCTCGGTGCTCGGCGTGCGGGGCTATGAGGCGGCCCTGGGCCGCAAGTTCCTGGAGTGGCTGCCCGAGGTGGACCCAGACCGCATCGGGTTGATCGGCCACTCGACGGGCAGCATCTCCGGCAACGTCACGGTGCGCACGGTGCCGGGCTTCGCGGCCTACGTGACCGACGCGTCGGACCACTACTACGCCTACTTCAGCTTCCCGCTGTTCGCCGACGTGATGTCCCCCCGCACGTGGCCCTACAACGAGCTCATCAACGATCTGACCACCTCCGCGGTGCCGATCCTGCAGGTGGGATACGGCTACGGGACGCTCAACGAGGACGATCCCTGCCAGCCCAACGAGCTGCCCCTGATCTTCGACTTCTTCGACGAGCAGCTGTAGCGACGGCCAGGGGCAGGCGGGTCAGCGCAGCACGATCACCACGTCCGCCACGTTCGTGCCCGTGAGCCCGGTGCTCAGCAGGGCCCCCGCCCGGGCCAGCCAGGACGCCGAGTCGTTGTCCGCGAGGGCCTGATCGACGGCTCCGCCGCCCCCCGCGAGCAGCGCCGCGTCCAGCATCGCCCCCGCGCTCCCGCTCGTGCCGTCGGCGCCGTCGGTGGCCAGCGACAGGATCAGGTGCTCCCCGAGGCACGACGCGGCCCCCAGGACCAGCTCGCCGTTGCGGCCCCCACGCCCCCTGCCCCGCACGGTGACGGTGGTCTCGCCGCCCCCCACGAAGCCGTCGATCCGCGGATCGCGAGCCAACGCCTCCGCCGCCGCCTCCATCAGGGTCCTGCCGACGGTGCGCGCCTCACCCTCCAGCAGCCGTCCGAGGGGCTCCACGAGCATCCCTCGCTCCGCGGCGGCGGCGAGCACGCCCTGCACCGCGGTCTGGTTGTCGGCGGCGGCCAGGGTCTGCACCCGGGGGTCGTCCAGGACCGTCGGACCCGACGCCACCAGGGACAGGGGCTCCCCCGGGACGTCGGACAAGACCACGTTGACGACGCGCGCCGGCAGCAGGGCCCGGGCCAGCCCACCCGCCTTGAGCGCCGACAGGGCCGACCGCGCCGCGTTGAGCTCCGCGATGGGCGCCCCGCTGCGCAGCATCGACGCCGTGAGCTGCCGGATCTGCTCGATGTCGATCCCCGGCCGGGGCAGCTCCAGCAGCGCCGAGCCGCCCCCGGACACGAGGCACAGCACCACGTCCGAGGCGCCCAGGCCCTGGGCCAGCGCCAGCACCTCCGCCCCGTGCTGCGCGGCGTCGGCGGCAGGGATCGGGTGCGCCCCCTGCCGGACCCGCAGCGGACCCAGATCCAGGCCCGGCTCCTGCAGGGTCAGCACGATCCCGCCTCGCGGCGCGCAGCAGGCCAGCGCGGCCCGGGCCATCGGCACCGCCGCCTTGCCGAAGGCCAGCACCGTGCAGCCCGAGAGGTCGGTCCGGCCCGCCAGCACCCGCGCCGTAGCGGCCTCGGGCTCCACCGCCGACAGCGCCGCTTCGGCCAGCTCCAGCGCGCGGGCCCGGCGTGTCCGAGTGGCCTGATCCACGCGGGGGTCGAGGAGCAGCGCGCGGTGGATCACGGCGGCGCCTCCCCCGTCTGCACCGCCCACAGCCGGGCGTAGATCCCGCCCGCCGCCACGAGCTCGTCGTGGGTGCCGTCCTCCGCGATGCGGCCCTTGTCCAGCACCACCACCCGGTCGGCGTGCCGGATCGTGCTCAGCCGGTGGGCGATGATGATGGCGGTGTGCTGTCCGCTGATCCGGAACAGGGACCGCTGGATCGCCGCCTCGGTCTCGTTGTCCACCGCGCTCGTCGCCTCGTCCAGCACCAGGATGGGCGCGCGGATCAGCAGCGCCCGGGCGATGGACAGCCGCTGCCGCTGCCCGCCGGACAGGCGCAGGCCCCCTTCGCCCACGTCCGTTTCGTACCCCTGGGGGAGCTCCTCGATGAACCCGTGGGCCTCGGCCTGGGTGGCGGCGCGCCGGATCTCTTCGTCGCTCGCGTCGGGGGCGCCGTAGGCGATGTTGTCCCGCACCGTCCCCGGAAACAGGAAGGTGTGCTGATCCACGAGCCCGATGCTGCCGCGCAGACCCGCCAGGCGCAGCTCCCGCACGTCCACCCCGTCCAGGGTCACCCGTCCTCCCTGGGGATCGTGGAAGCGCAGGAGCAGCCGCACCAGGGTGGACTTGCCGGCCCCCGTCGCCCCCACCAGGGCCAGGGTCGATCCGCCCGGCACCGCCAGGGTGAAGTCCTGCAGCAGGGGCTCCCGATCCGCCCAGGAGAAGGTCACTCCCTCCCACGCGATGTCCCCAGCGCCACCCACCGGCTCCCGGGTGCCGTCGGTGAGGGTGATCTCGGTGTCGAGCAGGTCGAGCACCCGCTCCGTGGACGCCATCGCCCGCTGGTACAGGTCGAACATCGAGCCCAGGCGGGTCAACGGCCACAGCAGGCGCTGGGTCAGGAACACGAGCACCGAGTAGGTGCCCACGGCCATCTGGTCGTTCACGGCGAGCCAGCCGCCGTACACCAGGGTGGCCACGAAGCCCACCACGATGGCCATGCGGATGAGGGGCGAGAAGGCCGCGGACAGCGAGATCGCCGCCTGGTTCGCGTCGCGGTACCGCTGCGAGGCGACGTGCACCCGCCGGGTCTCGCGCTCTTCGGCCACGAAGCTCTTGATGGTGGCGATGCCCGCGAGGTTGTTTTCGAGCACCGCGTTCAGGGCGCCCACCTCGCTGCGCACGGCGGCATACCGGGGCGCGATGCGGCGCTGGAACGAGAACGAGAACCACAGGATCACGGGGATGGGCAGCATCGCGAGGCCCGCCACGCCGAAGGACAGCCCGAAGAACGCCGCGCCCACCGCGAGCACGGTGGTCAGCACCTGGATGAGGTCGTTGGCGCCGCCGTCCAGGAACCGCTCGAGCTGGTTGACGTCGTCGTTGAGCACGGCCATCAGCCCGCCCCGGGACTGCTCGGCGTACCACGCCAGATCCAGGTCCTGGATGTGGCGGTACGCGTCCAGCCGCAGCTCGTGCTGCACGGTCTGGGCGAGGCCGCGCCAGAGCACGCCGAACGCGTACTCGAACACCGACTCCAGGCCCCAGACCACCACCGTCGCCACGGCCAGGACGATCAGCTGATCCATGACATCGGTCACACCCAGCCGCGCGATCAGGGACTGCTCCCGCTCCACCACCACGTCCACCGCGGCGCCGATGAGGGCCGGCGGAGCCAGGTCGAACAGCTTGTTCAGGACCGAGCAGGCGGTCGCCAACCACACCGCGCGGCGGTGGGACCGGGCGTAGTGGATCAGCCGGCGGAGAGGGGGGCCAGACACCACACGCACACTAATGGAGCGTGGCACTCTGGGGGCGATGCGCTGGATCACCGACCCACGGCCCGTCACCACCCGGCATCTGCGGATGTACCGCCTGCTGGCCCTGTCGGTGGTAGCCGCGGTGGTGCTGTATCACGTGGTCGCGGTGGCGGCGGGCGCCGAGACGCCCACCGAGCGGCTGGGGTACCGGGTGCCGGTGGTCCTGGCCTGGGGGACGCTGTACGGCCTGACCCTGGGGTCGGCCTGGGTGCGCGACCGCCTCGCGCGGCTGGTGCACCTGCTCTGCTACGTCACCGCCCTGCGGGTCCTGCAGATCGCCGCCGCGGCCCACTTCGCCGGGGAGCGGATCTTCGTGCTCGTGCTGGTGGTGTTCGGCACGGCGCTCATCTTCCGGCGCGCCCGGGAGCAGCTGATCTTCTACGGGGTGATGCTGTCGGCGACCACGCTGGGGGTGGTGCTGCGGCCCCCCACGGAGGTGCACCCGGCGCTGGTGGTGGCGATCCTCGCCACGGTCATGGCCCTGTCCATCGTCGTGACGAAGGGGCGCGAGGACGCCAGCGTCGAGCTCGAAGAGCTGGGGCTGGTCGCGTCGAGCGTGCACAACGGGGTGGTGCTGACGGACGGGGCGGGCCGGATCCACTGGGTCAACGACGCCTTCGTCGAGCTGTCGGGGCGCACCCTGGACCGGCTCGCGGGGCTGCACATCGCCGACGCCCTGGCGGGCCCCTCGACGGGCCGGGAGACGCTCGACCAGCTGCGGGACGCGATCGCCAACGGCCGCAAGGTGCAGGTGGAGCTGGCCCACCACCGCCCGGACCGGGACCCGGTGTGGGTGGCCCTGGATCTGACGCCGGTGCTCGCCCACGACGGGCACGTGGATCGCTTCATCGCCATCGAGGTGGACATCACCCGGGCTCACGCCTACCTCGCGCAGATCCTGGACTCCATGACGGATCTGCTGCTCGTGGTGGAGAAGGACCGGGGCGTGCGGACCGCCAACATCGCCGCGTGCAGGCTCCTGGGCGTCAGCGAAGCGGAGATGCTCGGCGCGCCCCTGGAGCAGCTCCTGCACGAGGCGCAGCCCGGCGACGGCGCGGAGCGGCTCCGGGCCCTGCTCGACGACAAGGACGTGCCGCCCGCCGCCGACGTCGATCTGAACCTGCGGACCTGGGTCGGCTCGCCGCTGCCGGTCCAGGCCAGCGCCGTGGTCCTGCGCAGCGACGCGGGCCAGGCCCGCCGGCTGGTGGTGACCGCGCGGGACATCCGGGAGCGGCTGCGCATGGCCGACGAGCGCCGGCTGCTCCAGGACCGGGTGCAGCAGGCCCAGAAGCTCGAGAGCCTGGGGGTGCTCGCGGGGGGCATCGCGCACGACTTCAACAACCTGCTGGTGGGCATGCTCGGCAACACCTCGCTGGCCCTGCAGGAGATGTCCGGGGATCACCCCGCGCGGCAGCTGGTGCAGCGGGCGGAGAGCGCGGCCACCCGGGCGGCCGAGCTGACCCGCCAGATGCTGGACTACTCGGGAAAGGGGCGGTTCCACCTCGAGGTGGTGGAGCTGCCCACGGTCGCGAAGGAGATGGCGGATCTCCTGGAGGCCTCCATCAGCAAGAAGGCCCACCTGGCGTTCGACTTCGACCCCGCCGTGCCCGCCGTGGAGGGCGATCCGGCGCAGCTGCGGCAGGTGATCATGAATCTGATCACCAACGCCGCCGACGCGCTGGCCGGCGAGGAGGGGGTGGTCACCCTGCGCACCGGCCACATGCACGCGGATCGCGAGTGGCTCGACAGCACCTGGCTCGCCGAGGGCCTGCCGGAGGGCGACTACGCGTTCCTGGAGGTGACGGACACGGGGGACGGCATGGACCTGGCGACCCGGCAGCGCATGTTCGATCCGTTCTTCTCCACCAAGGCTCATGGCCGGGGCCTGGGGCTGGCCGCGACGCTCGGCATCGTGCGCAGCCACAAGGGGGCGATCCGGGTGGTCAGCGAGCCCGGATCCGGCACCTGCATCCGCATCGTGCTGCCCCCCGCCGAGCGGGTGCCGTCGGGACGCACCGCCGCTCCGAGCCCGGATCCCGACTGGAGCGGCGCGGGCACCGTGCTGGTGGCCGACGACGAGCCCGAGGTGCTGCGCTTCGTGTCGCGCGTGTTGAGCCGGGCGGGCTTCGAGGTGGTGGAGGCGACGGACGGCGCGGAGGCCCTGGAGCGCTTCGTGGGGGGCCCGGATCGCTTCGACCTCATCGTGCTCGACCTGAGCATGCCCCGGATGAGCGGGGAGGAGGCGTTCGCCGAGATGCGGGCGCGGCGGGCCGACGTGCCGGTGCTCATCACGTCGGGCTACGACGAGCAGGAGGCGCTGGCCCGGTTCGACCGCGCCGACGCGGGCATCGGCTTCCTGGGCAAGCCCTACCGGGTGGGGGAGCTGCTCGCGCGGGTCCGACAGCTCGTGGACACCCCCGAGCAGAGCGACGAGAGCGACACCCGGTAGCGGCCCAGGCCCCTACTCGGCGGCCTTGGCGGGCTCCTTGGCGGCGGGCTCGGCCTTCGGCACGAAGTCGAGCGAGGCGCTGTTGATGCAGTACCGCAGCCCGGTGGGGTTGGGACCGTCGGCGAACACGTGGCCCATGTGGCCCCCGCAGCGGCTGCAGTGCACCTCGGTGCGGCTCATGCCCCAGCCGCCGTCCTTGCGCTCGGCGATCACCTCATCGCGGATCGGCTGCCAGTAGCTGGGCCAGCCGGTGCCGGACTCGAACTTCGTGTCCGAGCTGAACAGCTCCTGCCCGCACGCGGCGCACACGTAGGTGCCGTCTGCGTGGTTGTCCCAAAAGGCCCCCGTGAAGGCGCGCTCGGTGCCCTCCTTGCGCAGGACGTCGAACTCCTTGCTGCCCAGGCGGGCCCGCCACTGCTCGTCCGTCAAGCTCACCTTGCCGTCCGGCCCGGGAGCCGGGTAGTCCGCCGCGACCTTGGCCGTGTCGGTCTTCTGGGCGCTCTGGTCCCCGGCTCCGGCGGCCCGGAGCAGGAACAGGATGGTGAGGACCGCGATCAACGCTGCGATGGACTTCATGGACAACCTCCCAACACCGCCATGGTGCCTGCCCGAGCTGTATGCGCCGGGGTCCCAGCGGTTACCGACGCGCCCCCGGAGCGCCGGGGGTGGCTGCTCAGTCGAGCTTCCAGCGGCCCTCCCGCAGCATCACCCGGTACTCGCGACAGTCCGTGCCTCGCGGCAGGGCCACCTCGGCGGTGCGCGCGGCCCCCGGCTCCAACGGATCCAGGGCCACCGCGAAGCTCTGGTCGTTGCAGGCCACCTCGACGGTGAGGCCGTCCATGGCGGCCCGTGATCGGTTCTCGGCGGTCACGTCCACCTCGACGCGGCGGTCCGTCCACACCCGGGCCGTGGAGTCGAGCTGCACCCAGTGGGTGACGTCTTCGTGGCGGTCCCCCTCGGCGGGGCGACGGCTCAGGTCCACCTCGCGCTCCTCGTGGTCCAGAGCCACCTGGAACAGCCCGGTGATGTTGAGCCCCAGGAGCCCCGCCACGCCGCCGTCGGCGCACGCGGCGCACACCGCGACGGTGGCCCAGTCGATGCGCTCCTCTCCGAGCCACACCGTGTCCAGCAGCACCAGCGGCGCGTCCACCTGCCCGTTGGCGGTCTGCAGGGTCACCACCGGCGCGTCCGGAGGCACCGAGATCCCGAGCCGGGCGAGCGTGCCTGCGTCCAGGGTCGTCAGGGTCGCGCCCGTGTCGAAGAGCATGGTGAGCTCGAGCTCACCCCCCGGACCGGCCATGGTGACCGGGACCCGCATCGAGCGTCCTGCCCCCTCGTAGGGAAGGACCACCCGCCCGGTGGCTCCGCCGGCGGCGTCCTCCGAGTCCAGCGCCGGAGCGGCGCCCAGGGGCACCGAGCGCGGGGTGCGCACGTCCTGCACCTGCGCCGGCAGCGACTCGGCCATGGGCAGGGGCGCGGTCTCCGGGAGCAGGGCCAGCAGCACGGACGAACCAGCCTCCGCGACCCCCGCCGCGATCTCCTCTCCGAACGGGTCCAGCAGCCAGGAGATGCCCTCGCGGGCCGCCTCCCCCTGCTCCGCCGGGAAGTACAGCGGGGTGCCGAGCAGCAGCCCGATGGACCAGAGCCACGTCGCGAGGGCCACCGGCACCACCTTGGACGGGGACCGGACCGGGGAGGCGAGCCCCAGGATGGGCAGCAGCGTCAAGAACAGCGCCGTGAGCAGCGCCCCCTGGGCCGGCAGCTGCCGCAACAGGCCCACCCCCAGCAGGGTGCACAGGGCGAGGAACGCCGGCAGGGACGCCGTGCACAGCAGCAGCCAGCCCGTCGAACCGGGTCCCGGCGCGCGCGTGCGGTCCTCCCCCAGGGAGCCGCCTCTTCCTCGGATCACACCGCTCACGTCGACAGGATCCTCTCGCAGCCCGGTTTGTTCCAGCGATCTGCTCTACTCACGCTCATGGTCGTCGGCTCACTCAAGTTCTCCCTCCGGCTGCACGACGCGCACTCCCTCAAGGAGAAGCGCCGCCCGCGCCGCATGTTGACGGACAGGATCCGGCAGCGGTTCAAGGTCGCGGTGGCGGAGGTCGCCGACCAGGACACCTTGAACCTGCTCACCATGGCCGTGGTGACAGTAGGTCCTGACGCGGTCCCCGTCGAAGCGACCCTGCAGGCGGTCATCAACTTCGTCGAGGAGTGCGGCGAGGGCGAGCTCGTCTTCGAGCGGATCGAGCTGCACCGCTACTGATCCAGCAGCGAGGTGATCGCCTCGGCCAGGCGGTGATCGTCGGGTCCGCCGTAGCCGCGCACGTATGCGGTGACCCGGTGGTCGGCGTCGAGCACGAAGGCCGACGGGATCCCCTGGATCCCCGCCGCGGCGTACGCGTCCCGGCCGTACCAGGCCACGGTGTAGGCCGGCGGCGGTGCGTCCGCGAAGAACCCCGTGACGTCGGAAGGCTCCTCGTCCACCGACAGCGCGACGAAGGTGACCGCGCCCGCGTGCTGCAGAGCGAGGTCCTGCACGTGGGGCAGCGCCTCCAGGCAGGGCGCGCACCACGTCGCCCACAGGTCGATCACCAGCGGTCCGGCGAGCTCCGACAGCCGGCGCCGCGCGCCGCCGATCGTCACCTCGAGATCCGGGAACGGCTGACCCACCAGCGGATGCGTCGCCACGAGAGGGCTGGCGTGGCCTTCGGCGGGGGCCGCGGCTCCCTGACGCACCGCCGCGCGCGTCGCGAGCAGCCCCGCCAGACCCTGGGGATGCCACTGGGGCCGCGCGTCCCAGCCGATGGTGCCCAGCAGGGCCCGCGCCGCGATGGCCAGGGTGGTGTCACCCACATCCGGGAAGCTCAAGCCGATCAGCAGGTGCTCGACCGCCTCGGGCAGGTGGCCCCGGGCCTCCTCGATGAACGCCATGTGCAGGTGGTTGACGGGGTTGGAGGCCAGCAGCAGCGCCTGGCGCATAACGACCGCCGCCTCGTCGTTGCGATCCAGCCCGTGCAGGACCCAGGCCTTCGTGTCCAGGGCCGCGGACCGGATGGCGGCCTGGCGCTGGGCCCACGCGTCGAACGGCAGCAGGGAGGGGTCGCCACCCCGGGCCGCCTCGCCGCTGTAGGCCCGCGCGTCCAGCGCCTGCAGGGCTGCTTCGCTGGCCAGCAGCGCCTCGGGCAGATCCTCGCCCCGCTGGGCCGCGCTCCAGGCCCACTCGTTGGCCATGGACGGGGAGGTGGGGTCCGCCCGCCACGCCCCCCGCAGCGCGAGGTAGGCGTCATCCGGACGGCCCAGCAGGCGCAGGATGGACCGGCGGGCGAGCTCGAGCTGCTGCCGGAGCGGGCCGTCTTCGGGCAGCTGGGACCCGAGGGCGTCCAGGGCAGCCAGGGCCACCTCGGGATCCGGGACCTGGGCGGCCTCGCGCACCGCGCGGCTCGATGCGTCCACGAGCCAGCGGCCGGGCGATGCGTTCGGATCGAGCGCGACGATGTGCGCCGCGAGGGCCTGCTGCTCCCCGTCGTCGCCGGCCCGGCCCAGCACCTGCCACGTCCACCAGGCGCGCACCGGGTCCTCGCTGCGCGCGAGCTTGCGGGCCGCGGCCAGGGCCTCGCTCCGGGCCTGCAGCAGGGCCGAGGCGGCGGGCTCCGCCTCATCCTCCCGATCCCACAGCGTCACCGCCACGACCATCGCAGCGGGGGTCCGCTTCCAGGTGCGCCTCAGCTCCGCCAGCACGCGCGGGGTCAACGGATCCCGGGCCAGCCGCGCCCGCAGCGTGGCTTCGAGCCCCGCCTGAGCCGCCCGGCCCGCCGCCTCGGTGGCCGCCCCGAGCCCCGGATCCGACAGGTCACAGGTGCGGGCCACGCCGCTCCGGATCAGCAGCGCCTGATAGCGGTCCTCCACGCCCTGGGGGGGGGAACCGAGCAGCGCGTCCGCCTCGGCGCACCAGGGGCCACGGCGGGGGTGGATCGCGTGCAACGCGGACGCGAGGGCGGCCCGACGCACCGGCTGGTCCGGATCCTCGGCGAGCCAGTCCCGGTACTGGCGCTCGACGAACACGCCCTCGCCGAACTCCCAGACCTGCAGCTGGATGTAGGCCCGCTGCGCCCGCAGGTCCGTCGGCGCCACCGCCAGGTGGTGGGCGAGGAGTCGGCTCGCGGTAGCGGCCTGATCGGTGCCCCGGAAGTAGTCCGCCCAGGCGTGCACGTCGTGTTCGACCGCGCCGGCGGGCGAGGCGATCAGCAGACACAGGACCAGGGGGGCCAGCGCGCGGGTCATGCGGGCTGCTTCTCCAACGTGATGGTGAACGGCCCGTCGTTGATGAGCGCCACCGCCATGTCCGCACCGAACACCCCAGAGGCGGTGACCACCCCCTGGGCCCGCAAGGTCGCCGCGAACAGATCCACGAGCAGGGTCGCCTCGTCCGCCGGTCCCGCCCGGGTGAAGGACGGCCGCGTGCCCTTGTCGGTGTTCGCGTACAGGGTGAACTGGGACACCACGAGCACCGCGCCGCCCACGTCGCGCACGGACAGGTTGGTGCGCCCTTCGGCGTCCGGGAACATGCGGTAGCCCGCCACCCGCTCCGCGAGGCGCGCGGCGATGGTGTCGGTGTCGCCGCGGGTGGTGCCGACGAACGCCACGAGCCCCCGGTCGATGGCGCCCACGACCGCGCCGTTCACGGTGACCGAGGCCTGCAGGCAGCGTTGGAGGAGGATCTTCATGCGGCGCGGAGTGTAGCGTCCCGCCATGACCCCCACCGACTCTGTCCGCCGCCTCGCCTGGACCCTGGGAAGCCTCGTGATGGTGCTGGGGGTCGCCCTGGGGGCGTTCGGCAGCCACGGCCTGGAGCGCGTCGTCAGCGATCCGCACCTGCGGGACGTGTGGGACACGGGCGTGCGCTACCACCTGCTGCATGGGCTGGCGCTGCTGCTGTGCGGCGCGCATCCCCGGCCCCCGCGGGGCGTGCTGGCGCTGTTCGGGCTGGGGATCGTGCTGTTCTCGGGCTCCCTGTACGCCCTGAGCCTGACCGGGATCGGCGTACTGGGCGCGATCACGCCCCTGGGCGGGCTGTGCTTCCTGGCGGGCTGGGGCTGGTTGGCGGTGGCGAGCCGGCGGATGCCTTGACCTTGATCCCGCGGCTGCTGTGCATCTCGCCGCCAGAGCCGGCAGGCGCGCGAGCGTGGGTGGGCAGGGCCCCAGCGCTGGTGGCCGCGGGCGCTGACGGCCTGCTGCTGCGGGTGCTCGGGGGCGGGCCGGGGGACACGCGGGTGTGGCTGCAGGCGCTGATGGCGACGGGCGCGACGGTGTTGGTGCACGCGCGCACGCCGGGAGGCGCAGCGCTCGCCGCGGAGCTGGGGATCGGACTGCACCTCCCTGATCGAGGCGGCAACCCCGATCAAGGCGGCGACCCGGGGGATCCGCGGATCCCTCTCACCGGGCGCAGCTGTCACGAACTCGCGGGGCTCGACAAGGCCGCGGAGTCGTGCGACTACGCGCTGATCTCGCCGGTGTTTGCGCCCCGGAGCAAGGCCGCGGGCGGCGAGTTGATGGGGATCGGGGGGCTCGCGGCGGCCTGCGCGGCGGCGCGGCTGCCGGTGCTGGCCCTGGGCGGGATCGACGCATCGCGGATCGCCGAGTGCCTGCGGGCCGGGGCGCACGGGGTCGCAGGCATCGGTGCGTTCGGGGACATCGACTCGGTCGCGGCCATGGCGGAGGAGCTTGTGCGCTCCGTCTGACCTACCCTGGGGGCGATGCTCCGCACCCTCACCCTGCTCGTCTTCGTGCTCGCCCTCGGCGCGCTGCCCTCCCCCGCCGCCGCGGATCAGGTCCCCCTGCCCTCCTGGCTCCAGGCGCGGGCCGACGACGCCCGCTGGCTGGCGGAGCCGGGGGAGAACCCCCGCGCCCTCATCGAGCTTTGGCCCAGCGGGGTGGAGGTGATCGTCTACCTGCCGGGCCTCGTTCCGTCGGAGGTCGTGGCCCGCATCGAGCGGTACGACATCTGGACGAACACCGACATGGTGGAGTCGGCCCTCTGCACCGACGGCGCGTTCTTCACGGGCACCCGGGTCAAGATGGCCGGGCTCAGCGCGTTCAGCCCCACCGTGACGAGCTACACCAAGGACGTCGGGAGCGCGACGTTCTCGATGACCTGGTCGCTGCTGCCGGTGGACCAGGCCACCGCCTGGCTGGCCCGCAACCGGCAGGAGCTGGAGCGCATGCTGGGGACGGCGAAGCTCGACCGGGAGATCGACGAGTACCTGCAGGAGGTGGAGGACAAGCTCGGCGCCCTCGAGTCTGTCGAGGGCAGCCACACCTACGACAACGGCTACTACCGCTACAAGCAGGAGGTGCACTCCGCGAGCCGGCTGCAGGAGTCCCTGGTGCGCAGCTTCGGCGCCGGGCCCCAGCTCCGGGCCGCGCTGAAGTCCGCGCTGTTCAGCGCCGGGCGGGTGGACCTGGCCGGCCCCGCCGGCGACAAGGGCGTGCTCTTCGACGTGCGCGGCGCCTCCCAGAAGACCGTCTCTCCGGGCACCTGAGCCGACGCCGTCGGTCCTGGACTAGCCGTCGGCGGGCCGCACCTCGATGCGGTGGGCGCCTTCGGCCTCGATCGTGACCGACAGCACCTCCGCCCCGGCGTCCCAGTCCTGGCGCCACGATCCCTCGGGGGCGGAGACCGTGAGCTGCCAGCCCTCGGGGTAGTGGCGGGCCGCGGGCACGTAGATCTCGGTGGGGCCTTGGACTCCCTCGCGCGACTCGAACTCCAGGAAGAAGACCCGCGCGTCGGGGTCGTATCCGAAGGACGTCGGGGTGCCGGCCACCGCCCGCGGGTAGGCGCGAACGAGCAGGTCCATCGTCGGTCGCTCCACGCCGTCGGAGTCCATCGGGATCCACCCGCCGAAGCTGTAGTCCCAGTAAGCCCAGCCCCCCATGAGGCGATCCGCCATCGCCAGGACGTCGGCCATGAACTGCTCGACGTTGACGGTGCCCTGGGCGAGGCCCCACTCGCCGATGGCCATCGGCGCGTTCTGCGCCTGGAGCTCGACCGCCCGCTCGGACTCCCAGTCCAAGACCGAGGTGTCGCCCGTCAGGTCGTACTCGCCCGACGCCTCCAGGTCCACGGAGTAGAGGTGGGGGTAGTAGACCAGCCGGTCGCCCTCGGGTCGGGGATCGGTCAACACCCCCATGTAGGAGCGTCGGCCGTCGCCGGGGGCGCCATAGCGAGGCTCGAAGAAGACCCAGCTGTCGGGGTCGACGGCGCGGATCCGGTCGATCAGGCGCTGGTAGAAGGGCTGCAAGCGGGTGCGATCAAACTCCGGATGGGTGCCGCCGGGGTTCTCGGTCCCGAGCAGCTCCACGACGTCGCTCATGGATCCTGCGTGCGGCTCGTTCATCAGGTCGTAGCCCAGCACCGCCGGGTGATCCGCGAAGCGGCTCGCGACCGCCACCCAGGCGTCGCCGTAGTGGTCCTGGAGATCGGCGTGATCGCCGTCGGTGTAGAGCCAGAAGTTGTCCCATGCGCGTTTGACGGCTGGCTGGAAGTAGTTGAGGAACCAGGAGGACTGGAGCTCGAAGGGCTCGCCGTCATCCCGGATCGCCCAGGCGGGGGCGCCGTCGCAGCAGAACGCGGCGGAGTACACATCCTGGTGCATGTCCAGGACCACCCACACACCCATCTCGGCGAACCAGTCCAGGCGCGTCTCGATCAGGTCAAGGTAGGCCTCGTCGATGATCCCCGGCTCCGGCTCCAGGCCGTCCCAGAAGATGAGGAAGCGGGCGTGGTTCCAGCCCCAGTCGGTGACCATGCGCTCGATGGTCGCGCGGTCCTGGTGCGGCATGTGGTCGGGGGTGGCCTTGGCGGAGCCGTCGACGTTCGCTCCGTGCAGGATGAGGACCCGGCCGAGGTCGTCGGTGATCCAGGGGTAGGTGGCGCGGGCGGGCACGGGCGAGGGCTCGGCGATCGGCGCTGGGGTGGTCCCGCAGGCCGACAGCAGGAGAACCGAAGACAAGAGCAGCCAGGCACGGGTCACGGGGCACCCCGAAGGCAGGTTGGTCTCCCCGGTCGCCGCAGGCATCGGGGACGGTGGAGGGTAGCGCCGCACCCGGTCTCGCCACCAGCGCGGCGGGGTTTCAGACCGCCCTCCGCCGGTTCAGGCCCGGAGGGGGCTACGTGCTCGTTGGCGGGCCGGGTGAGACCGTCCTCAGACTCTCCGCCGACGATCTCGGCCGGGCGCTGGAGGGTGACGGTTGGCCCGCTGCTGGGTCTTCGGCGTGGACGTTGACATCACGCCACCAATCACGCTCCCCCCCAGGCCGTGAGCTGACACCATCTCCATTATCAGGCCTGTCCCCACCCTGCCCTTCTTGCCGAGGACGCCATGGAGCCGCCCCGCCTCATCGACTTCCCCCGCGTCGTGATCTTCTCGGGCGCCGGCATGTCCGCGGAGTCGGGCGTGCCGACCTACCGCGGGGCAGGGGGGATCTGGGCCGAGTACGACTACGAGCGCTACGCATGCCAGCGGGCGTTCGACCGGGACCCTGCCGCCGTTTGGGAGTTCCACAACCTGCGGCGCGTGCGCGTGGCCGGCTGCGCGCCCAACTCCGCTCACCGACTCGTGGCGCGGGCCCAGCGTCTCCACCCCAGCCTCAGTGTCGTCACCCAGAACATCGACGGTCTGCACCAGCTCGCCGGGGCGACCGACGTGCTCGAGCTGCACGGGAGCCTGTGGAAGCTCCGCTGCGAGGACTGCGGGGCGACGCAGGAGACGCGGCAGGCGCCGCTGCTCGAGGTCCGCTGCCGCTGCGGCGCCCATTGGCGGCCCGCGATCACCTGGTTCGAGGACCCGACGGACGAGGAGGTGTTCACCGCCGCCGCCGAGGCGATCCGCGCGTGCGATCTCTTTGTCTCCATCGGCACGTCGGCCGTCGTCTTTCCGGCAGCGGCCCTGCCCAGGCTCGCGGCGCGGAGCGGCGCCGTCCTCGTGGAGATCAACCCCGAGCCCACGCCGGCCTCCGCCCTGCACGCGCTGCACCTGCGCGGACCGGCGACCGAGATGCTGCCGCTGCTCGCCGGGGGCCTGCCGGACTGAGCCTGGACCGGCAGGGGCACACCGCGGCCTCGGACCCCGAGGGCGCCGCAGACCAGCGGATCAGC
This sequence comes from uncultured Pseudomonadota bacterium, assembly GCA_937891735.1. Taxonomy (GTDB): domain Bacteria; phylum Myxococcota_A; class UBA796; order UBA9615; family UBA9615; genus JAGSHC01. The sequence continues at coordinate 19,870 of CALAGR010000528.1, forward strand.
TGGAACGAGCAGGGCCCGCCCTCCCGCGTGGAGCTGTACGACGCCAACGTCGACCCAGTCCCCAACGAGCGCGGCGCCGCCTTCCTCGACTCCACCTGGGACGCCGCCGGACGGGTCGAGCGCGTCGTGTTCCGGGGGCCCGACGGCGCCATCCTCCCGCAGCAGGGCGACCTGCGCGTGACGCGGAACAGGCTCGGGCTGCCCATCGAGTGGCAGGAACGGGGCGCGGACGGCCGCCTGCGCTGGCGCCTCGCGCTGACCCGCGACTCCGCGCAGGGAGTCTCGGACATGCGCACCCTCGACGAGGGCGGCGCGGTGGTGCTGGGGCCCCTCGGGTGGGCTCGAGCGTCCTTCGCGCGGCAGGGGCCGGAGGTAGTGGCCCGGTACGAGGACGCTGGCGGGGCCCCGCTTCGCTCCGCGGCCGCGACGAGTTCGTGCTCGGCCCTCGCATCCCCTCCGAGCCCTCCCAACAGGACGTTGAGTCGCGGAGGGCCGATTGGGGGTTCGGCGTGGACCGCAGCGCCGTTGGTCCCGCGGAGCCCGGCCGGATCGGATGGTCCGGCTGGACGCTGCGCCTGGACGCCAGCGAGCGCCCGGTGCGCCGCACCTTCCTCGACGGAGACGGGCGGCCGGTGACGCCGGACGATCCCGGCTACGCCACGGAGGAGGTGAAGTGGAGCGGGGGCGTCCGGCGTGTCGTCCGCACCCTCTAGCCGCGCCGGCGCCTCATCCCGAGCGCGCCGAGGAGCAGCAGGGCGGCGCCGCTGCCTCCGGCCTCCGCGGAGGTCGAGCAGCTTCGAGTGCCGCGGTCGTCGTCGTCGTCGTCGCCTGTGTCGTCGTCGCCCGTGTCGTCGTCGCCGGTGTCGTCGTCGTCACCGCTGTCGTCGTCGTCACCGGCGCAGGCTGCCGCGTCGTACGAGGAGGTACCGTCGCAGTCCAGGTCGTCGACGTCGCAGACCCCCTCGGGAGCGCCGGGCCACGCGTTCGCCTCGCCGTCGTCGCAGTCGCCGTCGCAGTCGCTGTACCCGTCCCCGTCGGCGTCGGCCTCGAGGGGGTGCAGCGCCCCGTCGCAGTTGTTGTCGATGAAGTCGCAGGCGACCTCAGTGGCCCCCGGGTTGATGCCCGCGTTCGTGTCGTCGCAGTCGGTGCAGGCCCCGAACCCGTCGCCGTCCGCGTCGGTGGCTTCGTCGATCTGGCCGTTGCAGTTGTCGTCCACGCCGTTGCCGCAGGTCTCGGCCTGCCCGGGGTAGATGGCGCCGTTGTTGTCGTTGCAGTCGCCGTCGCAGGCGAGGACCCCGTCGCCGTCGTTGTCGGTCTCGTTGCCGGACAGGCTGCCGTTGCAGTCGTTGTCCAGGCCGTCGCAGATCTCCACCCCGCCGGGGTACGTGAACGAGTTGCTGTCGTCGCAGTCGTCGGCGCTCCCGGTGCAGGAGCCGACCTCGGTGTACCCGTCACCGTCGTCGTCGGGGCTCAGGCCATCGTCGGCGACCCCGTCGCAGTCGTTGTCGATGGAGTCACACAGCTCGGGGGCTCCGGGGTTGGTGCTCGCCTGGCCGTCGTTGCAGTCGTCCCCGCTCCCGCCACAGGAGCCGACCGAGGTGTAGCCGTCGCCGTCGCCGTCGAAGGTCAGCCCGTCGTCCACCGCGCCGTCGCAGTCGTTGTCCGCGGCGTCGCACACCTCGGTCCCGCCGGGGTAGGAGGTGCCGTCCGTGTCGTCGCAGTCGCCCGCGCAGACCGGGCTGCCGTCGCCATCCACGTCGTCCTCGCCGGGGCCGACCGCGCCGTCGCAGTCGGTGTCCACGCCGTCGCAGCCCTCGGGGGCGCCGGGGTACACGTTGGCGTCGCTGTCGTCGCAGTCGACGCTGTCGTCGTAGCCGTCGGAGTCGACGTCGAACACCGTCTCGACCGTCAGCCGCTGCCCGAACCCGCCGTAGCCGAGGGTCCCGGCCGGCGTCCAGACCTGGGTCGGGAACGAGTTGTAGTTCACGTTGAAGAAGTTCCCCTCGCCGGCGCCCCAGGCCACCGGGCCCATGGTCGAGGCGTTGTTCGACCAGGAAATCTGGAAGGTCTCGGCGGTCCACAGACCGATGAAGTAGTCGCCACCGGCGGACAGGGGCACGCTCGTCGACGCCGCGGAGGGACCGCCCCACTGGAACGCGCCCGCGCCCGTCTGGGGCAGCGTCTCGGACCGGCTCCAGATCAGGTTCCACCAGGTGCTCGCGTTGTCGTACTCCCAGACCCCGAAGGTGGCCTGCCGGTTCGCCGGCGACGACGCGCTGTTCGAGTAGAAGATCTCGATCTGCTGAAGGGTGGAGTCTTCGGTGACGGAGTACCAGTCGGCGAAGACGCACTCAGACGCGTTGAACCCGTTGGGGAGCGTGCCGCCGAACGTGTCGGTGTTCACGGCGGCGGACGCGGGCCCGGACACCGCCAGGATCAGCAGGACGGAGAGGGCAAGCGGGCGGACGACGGACATGCAGGCTCCTGGACGGTCAGCGACCTGGAGTATCGCCGGAAACCGCGTCGCGTTCGTCGATTCCCGCTGCCGGCTTGTCCTCCTGCCCATGTTCGCTCCATGGACCCTCGTCCTCGCCGCCCTGTTCGCCTTCTTCCTCCTCCCCGCGTCGGCCCGGGCGGGCGGAGCCGAAGATTTCGCCACCTGCTGCAGCGCCTGCCACGGCGTCCAGGGCCGGGGAGACGGACCGGGAGGTCGGTCGCTTACGCATCGTCACGAGGGCTCTCCGAACCGCCAGCGACCGACGGGCGGGGACTGCCCACACTGATGGTCTGGAGAGTCGTTCACCTCTCGGAGAGACCCCATGCGCTCGATCGCGATCCCGGCCACGTCTCCGCGGCCTTGTTTGCCGCACAGACGACGCTCTGCGCAGATCAGAATCCGAACACGACCCCAGCGGACCCACCCAGCTCGTTCGTGGGCCCCTCGGGCGCGAAGAGCAGCCCGTAGCTGGCCTCCGCCACGAGCCCGAAGTGGGACGCGAGCCAGAAGTGGGACCCGGCGACGGCCTCGAAGCCCGCGACGACCTCCGTCCTCGACGCCGAGTGGGCGGCCCCTGCCTCTTCGTGCTCGCCACCCTCGCTCCCGGCGCCGTGCACAGCGAGGGAGACCAGCGGGCCGATGCCAAGAAAGGGATGGACCGCGGACGTGGCGTGGAAGGGCTTCGTGAGCAGCAGGGAGATGGGGATGGCCGCTCCTCCGTGTTCGCTCAGCACCTTCACTGTGAGCGCGAGCTCGAGCCACTTGGGGTGGATGACGCCCTCGAGCACCATCCCTCCGCCGCCGTGGAAGGCCGCGTGTCCCTCGCTCATGCCGGCCAACCCCGCTCCCGTCGCAGCCACCACGAAGCGGTAGTGGTGGCCCGCGCCGTGCTCGACGCCCTGCGCTTCCCCATGCTCCTCGGCGTGCTCCTCGGCGTGCTCCGTCGCGCTCGGTCCGGTGTGCGCCGGGGCGGGTGGGTCCGTCTCGGGCTCGGCGGGGGTCTCCTCCGGGTGGTTCCCTCCGGGCTCCTCGTCAGCTCCGCTGCCTTCCCCCTCATCGGCCGGAGCCGGCTCAGCGGCGCCGTCCTCGGCCTCCGTCTCTGAGGGGGGAGTCTCGTCCTCCCCGCCGGCAAGGGCCCCTTGGGGGAGGGCCAGGAGCAACAGGAGGGCGGCGGAAGGGAGCGTTCGCAACATGGGGTCTTCCCACTCTGTCGGGGTCGGTCTGAGCCCGCTTGCCGTGCGCTGCGCGTCGGCACCGCACGGCCGCCGGAACGCTAGAGCATCGTCAGCGATCCGCACCTGCGCGATGTCTGGGACACGGGCGTGCGCTACCACCTGCTGCACGTCCTGGCCGTCCATCTGCCAGACGGCCCGCAGCCGGATCGTTTCATCGCCCGCGTCCTCACCCGGCGGCAGGCCCCCCAGCCGCGAGTTGACACCATCTCCGTTGTCGGAGCCAACCCCGCGTTATCAGACCTATCCCAGCTGGAGCCCGCAGTCCGAGCACGCGCCGCCGATCAACGGCGCGGCCGTGCCGCAGCAGGGGCACGGGGGCTCGCCGTCCCCCTCGGGCTCCGGGGTGACGAAGCGCCCCATCAAGGCCAGCACCTTGCCGATGTCCTGCTCCTGCACCAGGAGCTGCATCTTCGTGCCTCACCCGCCGGTGCGGTTTGGGCGGGCCATGGCCGCGGCGATCTCGTGCTCGAGGCACTGGCGATGGAGCTCCTTGACCTGCCCGAGCGAAGCCTCCAGGACGGGCACGGTGGGGCGATTGAGGAGGGCGGCTGCGGCCTGATCGGGGGTCATGGTCGGGAGTGTAGGTGCGTTTCACGCACGTTTCACTTCGTTCTCTGGCGGGGTCCGCAGGGGCGTCCCAGAACGTGCACCGCGCCCTCGCCCTGACGGCGGTCTCGACGTACTTCGCCAGCGGCCGGCTGGCGTGGACGATGCCCGGGCCCGATGGAACTCCGGCCTCCAAGCGTCTGTCGCCGCGCATGTCCCAGGGGCGGGGCACGGGTTCTGATCCGCCGCGAGGCTGCAGACCCCCGTTCGGGACTCCGAAGCCGTAGGGCGCGCGCACCACACCGAACACGGGTTCGAGCTGATGAGGATGGCCCCCACGGCTTCCTTGTTCCCTTCGACGGGATCCAGGGACAGCCCGACACCCTGCTGCCCACGAAGGATCTGCACGGTGGTCCGCCACCCGCAACTTCATCCCGGCTCCTGCGACCGTCTATCGCAACCGCTCATCCGGAAACCCCGGATGAGCGGTTGCGGTCGCTCCCAGGTCCGGGGCGTCAGAGGCGCCCAGGTCGAGGAGGACGAGGGACCGCCCGGAGGCGGACTCATGTACACCGCACGAAGCTGGCCCGAAGTTCGCCGCAGATATCGGGTGGATCGGGCGTCCCCGGACGGGAACCAGCTAGGGAATGACCCGGTAGGTGGCGAACACCTGCTCGATGCGCTCGAACTGTCCCGCGGTGAAGTGGTCCATGCAGGCGTCGTCGGTGTACTGCATGAAGTTGCTCGGGTCGGCCGGTCTCCCCCCGCAGCTGGTGACGGGGCTGCAAGAGTAGAGCGGATCCGGCTCGGGGTTCGTGTCGTCGACGAAGTCGCCGGAGCCCCTGCACCCCCCCTGGAACGTGTGGAAGAGGCCCATCCAGTGGCCGACCTCGTGGACGAGCTGCTTGCCGTCTGTGTAGGGGACCGCCGTGCCGCCCGGGGCGGTGTCCCCCATGATGACGACCCCATCGTGGGCGTCGTCGAGCGGATAGAACCAAGGGAAGGACGCCCACCCGAGCTCCCCCTGCGGCGGATCGATCACGTAGACGTTCAGGGGCGACACCACGTCGTCGAAGGACGACGCCACGTGCAGCGCCTCCATCATCGCCGCCTCGGCGGGAGAGAACGGGCTCGCCGTGTGCCAGGCGTCATTCGCGACGTGCTCGATGCCCACGAGGTCGAAGAAGTAGCGCGACGCCGAGAAGGCCTCGTCCAGGACCGCGATCCAGGCCTGCACGGTGCTGTCCGGGAGATCGCCCGCGCCCGCCTGATCCGTGACGACATGCACGTAGACGGGGATGAACACGTCCTGCTGCGGTCCGGGAGTCGGAGGAGGAGGGTTTCCCAAGCCACTCCCGCCGGGGTTGGTCCAGTAGGGGGCGGGCTGGTGGGGGCGGACACCGAGCAGCCAGCTCGGCAGCCCTCCGTGGGCCCGCCTCAGCATCTGGCCGCGGATGATCTGGGCCTGCGCGGCGGAGAGCGGGGTGCCGACGTCGGCGAGCCTGGGCGTCGACGCGACCGGATCGCCGGGATCGACCACCTCTATCGGGGGGCCGTGCTGGCCCGGATCCGGCGGACCGTGCAGCCAGGGATCGGACGGGCCTCCGCCGTGCAGTGGAGGCTCGCCGGTGGTGTCGCTCTGGGCGAGCGCGACGGAGGGCAGAAGAGCAAGGATGAGCAACAGGCGGCAGAGGGTCATCACGGACTCCAGATCACGGTGCGTCCAACTGCGGGAACCTTAAACAGGGCGCCCCAGCCGATCTAGCTGTTTGTCTCGTCCCTCGATCGATCGCCACCGTTCGGGCGAGCCCGATCCATCCGCCCCCCAGGCCGTGAGTTGGCACCATCTCCGCTATCAGACCCAACCCTTCGCATCTGCGCGCGGGCCGGGTCGAGAAGCTCCGCACGATCAGGGACGGCCGCTTTGCCGCCACGGACGCACCGGTCGCGCGGGAGGACCACGCGGTATCACGAGGGCGAGGCGAGGGAGAGCTGCAGACCTGGTGGGTGCCGTGTCCGGCGGGACCCAGGTCCTGATCCGCTGCCGGCCCCAGAGCAGCCCGGGGAAGCCGGCGTCCACGTTGCCGTCGTCGCACTGGGTCGACAGGCAGAGCTCGCCGGCGCCGTAGCTGCTGCCGCTGGTGTTCAGCGGCCCGACCCCGAGCCCGACGGCCGTGTCGTTGGTGGCGCAGTCGTTCTCCTGGTTGGCGGTGAAGCCGAACCGGACGCGCTGGTACTGGTAGGGCGAGTTGATCCCGAACCACTGGCAGTTGGGCTGCGTCGACCAGGGCCCGAGGAACTGGCCATCGAAGCCGGCGCCGATCTGCTGGTCACCGCCGCCGAAGATCTCGGTCGCCGTCCCAGGGCTGGGGTCGGCGAAGATCTGATGGCAGCACTCCCCGAGCCGGCTGCAGGAGTCCCCCGTGCGCAGCCCCGGCGCCGGGCCCCAGCTCCGGGCCGCGCTCGAGTCCGCCCTGTTCAGCGCCGGGCGCGTGGACCTGGCCGGACCCGCCGGGCAGACGGGCGTGCTCTTCGACGTGCGCGGCGCCCCGCAGAAGACCGTCTATCCAGGCACCTGAGCCGAGGCGGTCTGTCCGGTGGATGCAACGTCTGTGTCAAACCTGACCGGCTGAGCGCCGCCAGACGGCCACGTGTGCGGCGTTTACACGGGCAGGGCGGCACTCTGCCCTCGATGCGGGCGTGCTTGGGACTAGAATCCCGCGTCGCTCCCCCGCTCCGGAGACCGCCTTGCATCGATCCCTGTTCCCCGTCCTCGCCCTCCTGGTGCTTCTGCTGGCCTCCCCCGCGCGCGCCACGAGCGTCGTCGAGCTCGACCTGGCCACGCACATAGCCGAATCCACCGCGGTCATCGAGGCGACCGTCGGCCCCGCGCGGGTCACCGTAGATGAGGAGACCGGGCGGCCCATGACCCACACGGCCCTGACCGTGGTGGCCGTGCTCGCGGGCGACGCCCCGCCGCAGCTCGAGGTCAGCCAGCACAAGGGCCGCGTCGGCGACCGGGAGCTGCTGTTTCCCGGCGACGGGACGCTGGAGCCGGGGACCGTGGTGGTGGTGTTCGTCACCCACGCCGAGGGCCGCTGGTGGCTGACGGCGCTGTCCCAGTCGGTCTACACGGTCGACGGCCTCGGAGACGACGCGGTCGTCACCCGCCAGATGGACGGCCTGGTGTTCTTCCAGCGCGACCCGGTGAAGGGCAACGTGGTCCCCGCGCACCGCGCCGCTCCGACCCGCTCCACCCTTGGGGCCCTGCGCAGGTCCATCGCCGCCGCGAAGGGGAACTGAGATGGCCCGCCTCCTCGCCTTGACCGCCCTGCTCGCGCTGCTCGCGCCCGCCACCGCGTCCGCCTGGGTCCCCAGCGGGACCTGCAACAACGGCGGCTACGTGACGTGGCCGTCGGAGTCCACCACCTGGAAGGTCCGGGACAAGCTCAGCGGGTCCAACAACTTCTACAGCGGCTTGAGCGACACGAACGTCATCAACGCCATCGAGGGCGGCTGGACGGTCTGGGAGAACCCGTCGAGCTGCGGCAGCAACTGGAACGCCACCTACGGCGGCACCACCACCCTGTCCGCGGAGAACAGCCCCAACGACATGGTGGTGGAGTTCTTCGAGACCGGCTGGCCCGCGGGCTTCGGCTCGGTCAGCAGCACCATCGCCATCACCCAGAACTGGTCCCAGAGCTGCAACTACACCCACGCCGACCAGTTCTTCAACGGCGTCGGGTTCGACTTCACGACCAACAACAGCCCCGGCTGGAACCAGACGGACCTGCAGAGCATCACCGCGCACGAAAACGGGCACTGGCTCGGCCTGGACCACAGCAACACCCAGTCCGCGACGATGTACTGGAGCTACAGCGGCGGCATCGGCGACCGCAGCCTGCACGCCGACGACGAGACGGGCGTGTGCGCGCTGTACCCCGGCGCCATCGGCCCGTCCGAGACGTCCTGCACGAACGGCATCGACGACGACGGCGACGGCGCCACCGACTGCGCGGACTCCGACTGCGCCGGCCAGGCCGTCTGCACCTGCGTGGCGAGCGGTCCCCTGCCCTGCGGCGGCAGCGTGTCCGGAAGCTCCGTGAACGCCCCCAGCAACGTGGACACGTACAGCTGCAGCAACTGGAGCAACAGCGGCCCGGAGGTCGTGTACACGGTGACCTCGCCCCTCAGCGGCACCGTCACCGTGAACATGACGGGGCTGACCGCGGACCTGGACCTGTTCGTGACCACCGGCAGCGGCAACAGCTGCTCGTCCACCGGCTGCCTCGACGTGGACGGCCAGCAGGCCCTGACGTCCGAGTCGGTGAGCTGGACCGCGACGGCGGGCACCACCTACTTCGTGGTGGCGGACGGCTACCAGAACGCCGCCGGCAGCTACACCCTGAGCGCCACCTGCCCCGCGGGCGTGCCCCAGAGCGAGAGCGCCTGCGCGGACGGCCTGGACGACGACGGCGACGGCGCCGTGGACTGCGCCGACTCGGACTGCGTGGGCAACGCCGCGTGCCAGGGCGGCAGCTGCGCGGCCCAGGGCACCCTGAGCTGCAACGGCTCGGTGTCGGGCAACACCGCGGGCGGCTCGAACGACGTCGGCAGCTGGCCCTGCGTCAGCTGGGAGACCAGCGGCCCCGAAGCGGTCTACGGCTTCACCCCGTCGAGCAGCGGCCAGGTGACCCTGAGCCTCACCGGCCTCGCCGCGGACGTGGATCTGTTCCTGACCACCAACGGGGGCGGCGCGTGCGACCCGGACGGATGCATCGGCAGCTCCGGCGAGCTGGACACCACCGCCGAGGAGATCGTGTTCACCGCGACGGGCGGCACCACCTACTACGTGGTGATCGACGCCTGGCAGGGGGCCACCTCGCCCTTCACCCTGAGCTCCACCTGCACGGGAGGTGGCTCCACCACCGAGAGCAACTGCGGCGACGGGCTCGACAACGACGGCGACGGCGCGGTGGACTGCGAGGACTTCGACTGCAACGGCTCGCCCGATTGCAGCGGCGACTGCACCAACTCCGGTGAGTGCTGCGACGTCGCAGACCCGGGCTCGTGCGTCGAGTGCGAGCTGTACCTGGTCGGCGACAGCAGCGATCCCGAGGCCATCTGCTCGTGCCTGTGCGACGGGCCGAGCGACTGCCCGAGCAACTGGGAGTGCGTGGACATCGGCAACGGCGACTCGGGCTGCTGGCCCGGCGCCAACCTGTGCCTGGGCGACGACGACGACGCCACGGGTGACGACGACGACGACACCACCGGTGGGGACGACG
>CALAGR010000529.1 GCA_937891735.1 uncultured Pseudomonadota bacterium
CCGGCGGATTCGCGCAGGCTCCCCTCTTCGCGGGCGTGGCCCGGGCGGACGCGTCGTCCCGGGCGACGCGCCCGACACCGGCCTCACGGCTCCGGCGAACGTCGGCAAGGGCCCGACGGATGCCCAGGCCGGCGCGGACACCGCGGAGGCTCCGGCCCCCAGCGCGGACGCCACGGGCGACGACGATGACTCCGCCAGCGCCGCCCCAACCCCCACGGGGAAGGCCCCGAAGGCGAAGGCCAAGTACCCGCCGAAGCCCCTGCCCGACTTCTCCAAGGTGGCCAACCCCAAGGTCATCATCCTGCCCATCCAGGGCGAGATCGACCTGGGCATGTCGCCCTTCGTCGAGCGCATCCTGAAGCAGGCGGACTCCGCGACCATCATCATCCTCGACGTGGACACGTTCGGCGGGCGCGTGGACGCCGCGGTGCAGATCCGGGACGCCCTGATCTCCACCAACACGCCGACCCTGGCCTACGTCAACCGCCGCGCCATCTCCGCCGGCGCGCTGATCAGCCTCGGCGCGGACAACATCGTGTTCGCCCCGGGCGGGTCGATGGGGGCCGCCACGCCCATCCAGATCCAGGGCGGCGAGGCCACGGCCGTCGACGAGAAGATGACGAGCTACATGCGCTCGGAGATGCGCGCCTCGGCCGAGGCCACCGGGCGCGACCCGTCCCTCGCCGAGGCCATGGTGGACGCCTCCGTCGCGGTGGAGGGCATCATCGGCGACGACAAGCTGCTCACCGCCACCACCGAGGAGGCCCTCGCCATGGGCCTCGCCGACGCGCAGTTCCCCACGATGGCCGCGCTGCTGGACGCGCTGGGTCTCGCCACCGCAAAGAAGGAGACCGCGACAACCAACTGGGCAGAGATGCTCGCGAAGTTCCTCACCAGCCCCGCCGTGGCCGGGATCCTGATGTCCCTGGGCATGCTGGGCCTGTTCGTCGAGCTGAAGTCCCCGGGCGTCGGCCTGCCGGGCGCCGTCGGCGTGCTCTGCCTGGCGGCGTTCTTCGGCGGCCACCTCGTCACCAACCTCGCCGGTTGGGAGGAGATCCTGATCTTCGTGATGGGGGTGGGCTTGCTGATCGTGGAGGTGTTCATCCTGCCGGGCTTCGGCGTGGCGGGCATGTTGGGGCTGCTCCTGATCAGCGTCGGCCTCGTCGCCGCCATGCTGGGCACCCCCGTCGGCGTGGCCTGGTCGAGTGGCCAGATCACGACCCTGCTGGGCAAGGTGATGATCTCGTTCTCCGGAGCGTTCATCGGGCTGATGCTGATCGCCCGATGGCTCCCGAAGTCCCGGTTCACCGGCGGCCTGATCCTCAGGACGGCCGTGGGGGACTCGGAGAAGGGCACCGCCGCGGTGATGGGGGACCAGTCCTACAAGTCCGCCCCCGTCAGCCTCGAGGAACTGGTCGGCCAGACCGGCAGGGCCGAGACCGACCTGCGCATGGCGGGCAAGGCGCGCATCGGGGGGCGGCTGATCGACGTGGTCAGCGAATCCGAGTACATCGACAGGGGCACGCCGCTGCGCGTGCTGCAGGTGGAGGGGATCCGGGTCGTCGTCGTGCGCGACGAGCCCGGTTCCGAGGCCTGACAGACAGACGACATTCGGCGCGCAGACGATTCGCGCCCTGGGAGGACGTGGCATGGCAGTTCTGATTCTTTTCTTCATGGGCCTTGTTGGCGTCATGACCTTCTTCTACTTCGTGCCCGTCCGGCTCTGGATCGCGGCGACCTTCTCCGGCGCGGGCGTCGGCATGGGCCAGCTGGTGGCCATGCGGCTGCGGCGCGTGCCACCGTCGGCGATCGTCGATCCCCGCATCGCGGCGGTGAAGGCCGGCCTGGACGTGCCCACCAACGAGCTCGAAGCCCACTTCCTCGCCGGCGGCAACGTCGAGCACGTGGTGCGCGCCCTGATCTCGGCTGAGAAGGCCGGCATCCACCTGCCCTTCGCCCGGGCCGCGGCCATCGACCTCGCCGGTCGTGACGTGCTCGAGGCGGTGCGCATGTCCGTCAACCCGAAGGTCATCCAGACCCCGAAGGTCGCCGCGGTCGCCAAGGACGGCATCCAGGTGATCGCCGTGTGCCGCATCACCCTGCGCGCCAACCTCGACCGCCTGGTCGGCGGCGCCGGCGAGGAGACCATCCTGGCCCGCGTGGGCGAGGGCATCGTGACGACCATCGGCTCCGCGCTGAGCCACAAGGAAGTGCTCGAGAACCCCGACAAGATCTCCAAGGTCGTGTCGAGCAAGGGCCTCGACTCCGGCACGGCGTTCGAGATCCTGTCCATCGACATCGCCGACGTCGATGTGGGCGCGAACATCGGCGCCAAGCTGCAGATCGACCAGGCCGAAGCGGACAAGAACATCGCCCAGGCCCAGGCCGAGTCCCGACGGGCCATGGCCGTCGCCGTCGAGCAGGAGAACATCGCCCGGGTGGCTGCCGCCCGCGCCAACGTCGTCGAGGCCGAGGCCGAGGTGCCCAAGGCGATCGCCGAGGCCCTGCGCAACGGCAACTTCGGCTACATGGACTACCTGGCCATGAAGAACCTGGAGGCGGACACCAAGATGCGCCGACAGATCGCCGACACCACGATCGAGTAGCTGGTGGGGCATCCCCTGCTGGACCGGATCCTCCCGCGGGGTCCCGAGCTCCTCCGGCGCATCGCGTTGGCGGAGGTGCTCGGGCCACCGCCGGGATCCGTCAAGCGCCGCGAGGAGCAGCGGGAGCGCGAACGAGCCGAGAGGGGGGCGCCTGCGCCGGCGCCCTCCACCGGCCCGGACCGGGAGGGCTGAGTGGAAGACGCGTTCCCATTCCTCGTCGCCATCGGCGTCGTCGTCTTCCGGGTGATCCTGCCGCTCCTGAAGTGGCTCAAGGAGCAGTCCGAGAAGACGCCGGCCGGCGCGGACCAGAGCGAGCAGATCCGGATCCTGCGGGAGACGATCCAGGCCGTCGCCACCGGTGGCGCGCCTCCGTCCATCGGCGGCAAGGAGCAGATCCAGGCGGGATTGCGGCGGGTGCAGAGCCTGATCAAGCAGGCGGAGGCGCAGCTGTCCCGCCTGCCCGCCGGACTGAACGCCACCTCCGTCATCGCGGCCACGCTGCGGGAGCCCACGCTCAGTGACCTCAAGCGGGCCGAGCGGCAGCTCATCGCGTCCCTGGACCTGCTGGGGAACACCGACCCCGCCGCCACCGCCGCGTTCCTGCGCAACGACAACAGCGTGCGCGTGGCGCAGGAGGCGAGCCAGCTCGCCGAGGCCCGCCTGGCCCTGCTGACCGAGGCCACCATCGCCCGCAAGGACCGCATGGCCGAGGTCATGGCGGACGCGGACGCCTTCGCCGGGGCGCTCGCCCAGCCCCTGCGCGACTTCGCCGACGCGCACGGCATGCCGCTGCCTCCGAACGAGCCGATCTGCCTGCCCGCGGCTCCCGGGCAGGAGGCCATGATCCGCGGGCTGTTCGCCGATCACCCCGTCATCTTCGTGCCCCAGGACTTCGGGGAGCACATCTTCCGGTGGGCGTCGGTGGCCCACGAGGTCGGGCACGTGCTGTGGCACGCCGAGCCCACCCTGCGTCGGGCCATGCTGTCCATCCGGCCCAGCGCCGAACGCCCCTGGCTGCCCCGCGCCATGAACGGCCGCCTGGTGTTCAACATCGACGCGGCGTTCAACGGCTGGCTCGAAGAGATCGTCTGCGATGCGTTCGCGATGATCCTGCTGGGGCCCGCGGGCCTGCGCGGGATGATGCACGCCCTGGACGAGACACAGACCCCCCAGGCCGCGATGTTCGCCTCCTCGGACCCTTCGGGACTGGCGCTGGACGAGCACCCGCCGACCCACCTCCGGGTGCATCTGAGCGCCTGGCTCCTGAACCGGAACGGCTTCATCGTCGAGGCGAAGGCGCTGCTGGCGGACTGGCAGAAGGCCCACGAAGACGCCGACTACCTCGTGCTTCCGGTGCAGGGCAACGCGCAGACGGTCGCCGTGGACCTCGCGGGGTTCGTCGAAAAGGGCGCCTACATCCTCGACGAGATGATGAGCGAGGAGTTCCGGGGCCTCGCGGGCTACCCGATGAGCGCCGTGACCGGTCAGGAGCTCGGGCCCGGCGAGTGGGCCCGGGTCAACCGGCGCGCCGCCGAGATCGTCAGCGGCACGAACTTCCACGACACCCCCCGGGTGGCCATCGCCGCGGGCATCGAGGCCGCCGCGATGAGCCCCTCTTCCACCAAGAAGATCGCCGCCGCGGTGCGCTCCACCATCGTCGGCGTGGGCCAGAAGGCGTCGGCCGACTCGCACTACCGTGGCCATCCCCACGGAACGAACACCCACCCCCTGGCCGTGACTCGGGACGCGATCCTGCTGTGGGAGGTGCTCAAGCGCCCCCCCTCGTGGCGGCCTCCCCCGGGGCCGAGGCATCGCTGAGCGGCTCGTCGGCGCCCTGTCCGCCGCAGCCCTGAGCCTGCTGGCGGCCTCCGCGCTCGCCCAGGATCTGCCCTTCGCCATCACCGTGCGCGACGCCGCCACCGGCGCCCCCGTGCCCTGCGTCGCGCTGCGCACGGTGCACTGGATCGTGCTGCGCTCGGACAGCGATGGCGTCATCGCGTTCTACGAGCCGGGCCTCATGGACTCGGAGGTGTGGTTCCAGACCCTGGGCCCGCCCTGGGAGCTGCCCGACGACTGGCTGGGGTTCCCGGGTCAGAAGCTCGCCGTGACCGCTGGCGGCGCCGCCGATCTGCTGGTCACCCAGACCGGCACCCCGGTGGACTGCGCCCCCGGCGACGGCGAGTCGCAGCTGGTGCAGGCGGGGATCCCCGCGGCGGCGGGCATGCACGGCGTCCGTGTGCTCGACGCCGAGACGGGTCGCGGCGTCCCGTTGGTGGAGCTGCGGGGGGACGGCCGCACCTGGGTGACGGACAGCGCGGGCTGGGCCGCCCTCTTCGAGCCGGGCTGGCTCGGGACGAGCGCCACGTTCGACGTCGTCAGCCACGGGTACACCAGCCTGCCGGCGGTGCCCCTCGATCTGACCCCCGACGCCCGCTCGGAGCTGCGCATCGAGCGCCGCAACGCCGCCGAGCGCCTCTACCGCACCACCGGCGCCGGGATCTACCGCGACAGCGTGCTCCTGGGCGAGCCCGTGCCCATCGCCCAGCCGCTGCTCAACGCCCAGGTCGCGGGGCTGGATAGCACCCACACCGCGGTGCACGACGGCGAGGTGGTCCACGTCTGGGGCGACACCCTGCGCCCGTCCTATCCCCTGGGGCACTTCAAGACCGCGGGGGCCACCTCCCAGCTGCCCGCGAGCGGCGGCCTCGACCCTGCCGTGGGCATCGACCTGTCGTACTTCGTCGACGACGAGGGCTTCTCCCGCGGCGTGGCGGACGTGTCCGACGAGGGGCTGGTCTGGACCTCGGGCCTGGTGTCGATCCCCGGCGACGGCGGCCCCGACGAGCTCATCGCGGCCTACGTCAACGTCGCCTCCCTCGACACGACCCTGGGCGCCGGCATGTTGCGCTGGGACCCGACGAGCGAGTCGTTCCAGACCCTGGTGTCGTGGACCGCGTCGCCCCCCGCTGAGCCCTCGGGCACCGCCTTCCTGGAGCGGGGCTCGGTGTACTTCACCGACATCGTCAGCGCCGAGGGGCTGGAGTCCCCCTACCGCGTGGTGCGCGCCGAGGGGTCGCTTCAGGCCCTCTCGGATCCCACCGCCTGGGCCAACTGGACGGCCCGGGACGGGGACGGCGCCCTGGTGCGCAGCGCCGGCCGGGCCCTGTACAGCTGGCGCCCCGGCGCCGCGGTGACCACCTCCCAGACCCCGGGGGTGCGGGACGACGAGCTGCTGTACGGCCACATGCGGGACCCCTTCGGCCCCGCCGCCGTCGGCGACCACATCGGCTCGGTGTTCTGGAACCCGCACCTGGGTCGCTACCTGCGGATCTTCGCGCGTCCCTTCGGGGACGACGCGTTCCTGGGGGAGACCTGGCTGTCGGTGGCGGACACGCCCATGGGCCCCTGGGCCTGGGCCCGCAGGATCGTGACCCACGACCAGTACAGCTTCTACAACCCGCGCCACCACCCGGAGTTCGACGCCGACGGCGGGCGCACCGTCTACCTGCAGGGCACCTACTCGGCGACCTTTTCGGGCGTGGATCGGCCGACTCCGCGCTACGACTACAACCAGGTCATGTACCGCCTCGACCTGGACCGGGTGCCCGTACCCGTGCCGATCTACGGGCCCGGCCTGGGGACCCGCGACCACCTGCCCGCGGGTCAGGACGCGGCTCCGGCGGCCTTCTTCGCCCTGGACCGGCCCGCCCCCGGCGCCGTGGCCCTTCACTGGACGCGGCCGGACTGCGCGCCCCGGGTCCTGGCGCGGGACGGCGCCGGGGAGATCGCGTTCTGGGTGATGGACTCGGCCGACGCGAGCCCCTGGCTGGTGCCCCTGCCCGGCGCCCCGGAGCTGGGCCACGTCTGGCCCAACCCCATCGACGTGGCCTTCCCCGTGTCCGCCCATCCGCCGCCCCTGACCGCCGACGCGGGACCCGATCAGTGCACGGATGCGCGGGTGGTGACGCTGCGGGCTGGCTCGAGCAGCACCGGCGGCAGCTTCCGCTGGACCTGGGAAGGAGGCGAGGCGGAGGGCGCGGTGGTGCAGATCGAGGTGCCGGCCGGCGTCACGGTCTTCACCCTGCACGTCACCGATCCCACCGGCCTGACCGCCACCGACGTGATCGCCGTGGAGGTCGGCGCGGAGCCGGGCTGCGGCTGCGACACCAGCGCGCCCCCCTCCCCTGCCCCAGCGTGGCTGCTCCTCGCCGGACTGCGTTGGCGCCGGCGCGGCTCCAGGGTCCCCAGGGCGAGGTAGCCTGCGCCTTGATGCGGATCTGGGCCCTCTCCGACTTGCACCTGTCGCTGTCCGTGGACAAGCCGATGCACGTCTTCGGCGAGCACTGGGCGGCCCACGACGAGCGCATGGCCGCGGCCTGGGACGCGGTGGTGGCCCCCACGGATGTGGTGCTGACCCCGGGCGACTTCAGCTGGGCGATGCGGGCCCACGAGGCGGTGGCGGACTTCGCGTGGCTCGCCGAGCGGCCCGGGCGCAAGGTGCTGGTCAAGGGCAACCACGATCTGTGGTGGCCCAAGAGCCGCAGCAAGCTCGCTGCGCTGCTCCCCCCGAACACGTGGGCCCTGAAGAAGAGCGCGGTCATCCTCGAAGGCGACGGCGCCCGCCTCGGCCTCTTCGGCTGCCGCGGGGGCGACTTCCGGGCCTCTCCCCACTACGGCGACGCCCGCTCCGAAGACGAGATCGAGGCCTGGCTGGCCCGCGAAGACCGCGAGCTTGCCGCGAGCTGGCTCGATCTGCAGCGCCTGGAGGACGGCGCGCCGTGCGACCTGCGGATCTGCCTGTTCCACTACCCGCCCATCCCCGCGGGCAGCACCGAGAGCCGCTTCACGCCGGTCATCGACGGCAGCGGGGCAGCCTTCTGCATCTACGGCCACCTGCACGGCGCCGATCTGGGAGCCGTCAAGGTGGAGGGGACGCTCCGGGGCGTCAGCTACCGGTGCACGTCCTGCGACCAGATCGACTTCGCGCCGGCCCTCATCGCGACGCTCTGAGCTTCCTCTCGCACCGGGTCAGGCACCGGGCGATCCGGGTGTGGTCGCGGATCATGGCCAGCTTCGGCCACGTGGCCCGCTGCCCCTCGAGGATGAAGCGGGTCAGCTCGGCTTCGCTCGGGTTCTTCATCATGCGCAGGAACATCGACGCTTCGAAGCGCGGGTGGATGTCGATGTCGCCGCCGTACTCCTGCTCCGCCAGCGACAGCAGCAGGTTGAGGGACCGGCGCAGCGGCGTGCCCCGGGTCACCACCTTCGCCATGTTCAGGACCGGCACCGCCTGACGCCGAAGCGGCGCGGTGGCCAGGCGGACCGCGATCCCCGCGGGGCTCCAGCGGTTCTCGCCCGCGAAGGGCAGGACGTGGGGGTTGACCTGGCTGACGATGAAGTGATTGACGTTGTGCAGCCGCCCCATGCGCATCATCGGCAGATCCCCGCCGAAGGAGCCGTCGATCCACCGCTCGGTGCCGATGTAGGGGGCCTCGCTGCCGTCCCGGGACTTGCGAGTGAGCGTGATCGGCGGGAACAGGCCCGGCACCGCGCTGCTCGCCAGGGCCGCGCTCTTCACGAACACCCCCGGCGCCGTGAGGTGGCTGAGCACCCGGGGCTTCTGGCGGGTCCGGGTCGGCGACACCGAGATGTTCAGCGTGCGCCCCGACCGAAGGTGCGCCTCCTCGAAGGTGTAGCCGCCGCAGTTGCGCTCGATGGTGCGCAGCAGCGCGTCGGGATCGAGCAGGGAGCGGTTCGCGCGCATGGTGCGCAGATCCGAGAAGCGCAGGCCGATGCGCTCCAGATCCGGCACCTCGGGCTCGAACAGGGCGTCGAGCTCGGCGTCGGTCCGGGAGCACACGCCGGCCGCGATCATCGCCCCCATGGAGGCCCCCGAGATCACCTCCGGCAGCAGGCCCGCCTGCCACAGCGCCTTGACCACCCCCAGGTGATAGAAGCCCAGGGTCGCGCCGCCGCTCAGCAGCAGGGCCGAGCGCCCGAAGTTGCCCAGCGCGCGGGTCAGGATCTCCAGCTTCCTGGCGACGTCGAACCCCGGCATGTCCACCGCCACCAGCTGCTCGATCGTGTCCTCGGTCTCCGCGAGGTACTCCTGGATGAGGGCCTTCGTGCCGAGCGGCGTGACCTCGTACAGCTCGCTGGCCCCCAGATCCCCGAGGTTTCGGTGCAGCGACTCGTGCAGATGGTCCACCAGGGCCACGATGTCCCCGTCCGCCCGAAGTCGGCGCAGGGTGCTCAGCTGCTCGTCGATCAGCGCCGCGTGGTAGTGCGCGGACTCGGGATCCGCCCGCCACGCGAGCCCTTTGGTGGCGCGCTCCCAGTCCTGGGCGGCCTGCTCCCAGGCGGGGTAGGTGGTGGCGCTGCGCATGGCAGCGGCGGAGGCGCGGCGACTGATCACGGGCGCAACACTACCGATCTGCGGGCGGAGCCCAACCCGACGTGGTGGTGCCGTCCTCCATCAGCCACCAGCGCTGGCCCGCCGCGAACGGCCCCTCGAACGAGACCGTGCCTCCGCCCGGGAAGTCCACCTCGAAGCGGTCCACCTGCGTCCCGTCGGCCAGGCCCAGGTGCTGGTACAGGCTGTCCTGCTGCCCGTTGCCGCCGCTGAGGAAGCGCAGCAGCACCCGCTCCCCGACATACCCCCGCAGGCTGGCCCCGATGGCGCTGCGGTTGCTGGCCACGTTGCCGATCAGCCCCACGCTGACCCAGCTGCCCTGGGCCGCGGTGTTCGCGTAGATCGCGTTGCCCGTCACCACGTCCACGTCCCCGTCCAGATCGAAGTCCGCGGCGGCGAGGGCCGCGTCGCTGGGCCGGATCCCCGCTTCGTACGACGAGTGGATGTAGGTGCCCTCGCCGCGGCCCCAGTAGAACTCGGTGGGCTGGCCCCGGGCCGCGCTGATCATCAGGTCCAGGGCGCCGTCGCTGTCGAAGTCGTGCAGCACGGGGGTCCAGGGGCGCTCGACGTAGCGGATCCCCAGGTTGCTCCAGGGCGTGCCCCAGGAGCCCTGCGCGTCGCCGAAGTGACCGGTGCCGTCGTTGAGCAGGACCTGGGTCTTGTCGCTGAAGTCGAAGTACCGCTGGTGGGCGAGGTTGGCCTGGATGAGGTCGAAGTCCCCGTCGGTGTCGATGTCGGCCCAGGTCGCGGAGCGCGACTGCCCGTAGTAGACCGACTCCTGGAAGGAGACCGCCTCGCCCTGCACGTCCAGGTCCTCGGCGACCTCGCTGACGGTGCCTGCGTCGTTGCGGAAGTACAGGTTGGGCTGCAGGCGGAAGTTGGACACGTACAGGTCCACGTCCCCATCGCCGTCCCCGTCCGCGGCGACGCTGGAGATCGAGGGAGTCGGCGCGTCCCCGAACCCCAGGAAGCCATTGGTCCCCGTCCAGTCGCTGAAGGCGCCGCCCCCCTCGTTGTGCCAGACCAGGTCCACGTACCAGACGCTGTCCGCGTAGCACTCACGGTTGGCGACGTACAGGTCGAGCAGCCCGTCCGAGTCGATGTCCCACCAGGTCGCCGAGAACGTCGGGAAGTTGAACTCCGAGCAGTCGGTGTACTGCTGGGGATCGGCGATCCCCGAGACCACGGTCACGTCGGTGAAGGTGCCGTCGCACTCGTTGTGCAGCAGGTGGTCGCCCATCAAGGTGGAGCCCTTGTAGACGAACAGGTCCAGGCAGCCGTCGTTGTCGTAGTCGCCGAACACGCCGCCCTCCCCCTGCACCGTCGGCATGGCGGCCAGGCCCGAGGTGCCGTTGGCGTCCACGAAGGTGCCTCCGTCGTTGCGCAGGAGCTGCGGGCCGGCGAGCAGGAGGTCGTCGTCGCCGTCGCCGTCGTAGTCGCCCCAGGACGCGCGAATGGACTCGACGAGGCCCGGCACGGCCTGGAAGATCCGCTGCTCGTCGGGGATCACGTCCACGTACTCGATGAGCAGGCGCACGGTGTAGTGCTCGGGGATGGGGAAGCTCAGGCCGTTCCAGGCGTAGTAGTCGTCACCGGAGGTGTGCTCGGGCAGGTGCACCGAGGAGTGGCAGTCGTTCTCGGGCCCGCAGTCGTCGGGGGAGTTGCCCGTGTCCAGGGCCCAGGCCGTGTCGGTCGCTCCCTGCCGCAGATGGGCGACGTGCACGAGGCCGGCGTCCACCCCCAGGGGCTCGTCCAGCACGTAGGGCTGCCAGGCGTCGGTGGTGACGGCGCCCAGGCACAGGTCCCCTTCCCAGTCCGCCTGCCACCAGGTGTAGTCGAAGCCGTTGGAGCCGAAGTCCTCGTAGATGCCCAGGGGGATGGGGGTGTCGTCGGGGCCCTCGGGGAGCTGGGCGAAGTACACCATCACGGCGTGGATGAGGGCGGGGTGCTCGAGCTGGAAGGCCACGCCCTCGTGCACCGGCACGTCCACCAGGTCGATCCCGTAGATGGACCAGGCCTCCTGCACGAGGCTGGTGGTGGGGCTGCCCGCATCCCACGACAGCTCGAGCAGGCCCGGATCGTCGCCGGCGGCGCTGCCGCAGGGCGGACCGGTGGCGTCGTCGTCGTCGGTGGCGTCGTCGTCGTCGGTGGACGGACACGCGGCCAGGAGCGACGCGAGGAGGGCGAGGGCGAGCCGGCGCGTCACGATCCCAGGCCCAGGCCGCTCCACAGCAGGGTCAAGAACACGGCGGCCACCAGGATCAGCAGGATCAGCAGGGGGCCCGACACGTGGCGCGTGGTGACGGGCTCCCGACGCCGAGGACGGTGGGCCCACACGATGTCGTCGGGGGCCTCGGCCTCGGCCGAAGGAGCGACCGGCATCGGCGGGGGAGCCAGCGCCGGCGCCGATTCCGCCCCGAAGTGCGCGCGCAGGGTCGTGCCGCCGATCGCGATCAGGTCCCCGGGCGCGACGTAGCTGTTGTTGATGGCGACCCCGTTGAGGCGCGTGCCGCGGTCCGATCCGAGGTCGAGCAGGGTCCACCGACCTGCGTCGTACTGCAGGGCGGCGTGCAGATCGACCAGCGTCGGGTCCTCGATCTGCAGGACGGCCGCCCGGCTCTTCCCGATCGTGACCATGTCCTGGTCGAACTCCTGCCTTCCGGCGGCCTGTCCCCCCACGTGGATCTCCAGGCCGAGCCGACGGCTCGGTCGCTCCTCGGGGGCCGGCGGCGGGGTCGGCTTCGGCGCGGGCTTCGGCTTCGGCGCAGGCTTCGGCTTCGGCTTCGGAGGATCCAGACGCAGCGCCGCGGCGAACTCCCGGCAGCTCGCGAACCGGTCGTCCCGCTCCGGCTGAAGGGCGCGCGCGATGGCCGCGGCCAGCTTTGGGTCCCGTCGGGACAGCGCATCGGGGATCGTGAACCTGCCGCTCATCACGGCGACCATCACGTCCATGTTGCTGTCGCCGGCGAAGGGATCCTGGCCCGTCGCCACCTCCAGGAGCGTCGCGCCCATCGAGAAGATGTCGGTCCGCTGGTCCACCGCCGTGGCCGAGCGCATCTGTTCGGGGCTCATGTAGCCGGGCGTGCCCATCAGATCGTTGACCAGCGTGGACTTGCCCTTGCGGGACGGCGCCCGCAGCTCCCCGCGGATCTTGGCGATCCCGAAGTCGAGGATCCGGGGCACGGTCTCCCCCGTCTGGGTCCGGGTCAGGAAGATGTTCTCGGGCTTGATGTCCCGATGCACGACCTGCCGGTCGTGGGCGAACTGGAGCCCATCCAGGACGGGCAGCGCGATGGCCCGCAGCGCGGCCGGGTCCTCGATGGGTCCGTCGGACTCCACGAAGGCGGCCAGGGACTGCCCCTCCAGCAGCTCCATCAAGATGCCGGCGATCCCCGGCAGCGCGACGATGCCGAAGACCTCGACGAGGTTGGGGTGCTTGAGGGTCTGCTGGAGGCGGGCCTCGTCCACGAAGCGAAGCCGGATCGCCTCCTTCTGCAGGTGCTCGGGCAGCAGGACCTTGAGGGCCACCTGCACACCATCGGCCTGCCGCCGCACTCGGTAGACGCGGGCGAACCCGCCGTCGCCGAGCTCGGACAGGACGACATGTCCGTCAACGACCTGGCCCTCAGTCAGCACGACGCCCCCTTCAGCGCAGGCAACGGATCCTCGCGGGTCCTACAGCGTGCAACCGGGCCAGTTGTCGAGCGAGCTCTGGCACGTCGCCTTCCAGCTCGCGTCCAGCGCGGCGGTGCCGAGGCCCTGGTTCTCGTACTCTTCGTAGCAGTCGTCGACCTCGGTCTGCCACGAGTCGGTGCCTGCTTCTTCGTTGCAGGTGATGGTGGTCTCGCAGAACTCCATGCAGGCGTCGCCGCCGGGGCAGCCGGCCAGGAGCAGGCCGATCATGGCCACCGCAAACGTCGTCAATCGTCCCATGGGTACATCCTCCGGCAGGCAGAATACCCGCTGCCCGGGTCCCCCACTGCGTTGCCCCTGAAGAACAGGATGGGCCGTGAGGCCCCGCGCCTCCCTCCTCTGGTATGACGGAGGGATGAATCCACGCCTGCTCCTCGCCCTCGCTCCCCTGCTCGCCGCCTGCCCTGCGAGCACCCCGTGTCTGCCCGACGGCAGCGACGCCGTGGATCTGCCCGAGGACGCCATCATCAACGGCACCTGCGCCCCCGAAGGCGAGCTGTTCACCGACCACTACTCCTGCGACACGGTGGCTGGGCCCTGCACGGACGAGGCGCCGGGGCAGCCGTCCGCGGTGGTGGACGAAGACCCGGCCCGCCTGGACGACCCCGACCTCGCCTGGAGCACCGCCCAGCTCGGGTCCTGCTCCTGCTCCTGCTGCCACGGCAACGCCGGCGTCGCGGCCTTTGAGTGGTCCTGGGAGTTCGCCCCGGTGTGGACCGACAGCGCCAACACCGAGCGCCTGCGGGATCTCGCGGCGGCCCCTCCGAGCAGCTACAGCTCCATCCCGGCCGACGACAACAACGGCTTCGAGCGTGAGACCATCGGCGTGCCCACCAACGACGCAGCCCGCATGCGCGGCTACATCGAGCGCGAGATCGCCCGCCGGGGCGAGTAGCCCCAAGCGCGGACGCCCCGCCCCCAGGATCGGGGAGCGGGACGCCGGGCAGACGTACAGGGGACGTCTACTTGCAGCTGGCCAGGACCGCGAAGTCGTAGGTCAGCCCGTGGCGGCCCCGCAGGTTGCCGCGCAGACCCTTCGCATCGTCCGCGCCGTCGCTTCCGTAGCCCAGGCAGCGCCAGCCATCCACGAAGTCCACCAGGTCCCGACCGCCCACGCCGCGGTCGGCGAACTTCGCGTTCGGGCTGCGCAGGTACTTGCTGAAGCTGCCGAAGATGGCGCCGTCACGGCCGCCGAGCGTGTCGCTGGCTTCGTTCGTGGTGTCGTGCAGGTCCCAGAGCACGGCGCTGACGATGCCCTCGGACACGGCGCCGCTCATCGTGTTGCCGGCGTTGCCCAGGGGGTGGGCCGAGGCGCCGGCGGTGGGCGGGGTCTCGATGCTCCAGCTGTTGCCCGAGGTGCTCGCGCCGGCGGCGTCGCGGGTCGTGTCCACGTACATGGGCTGCCCCAGGGCGGCCTGGCCGAAGAACGTGCCCCAGCCCTCGCTCCACGCGAGGCGGCCGTCGACGCGATCCTTCGGGTGGTGGCTGCCGTTCGGCGAGTCGTTGGTGCTGATGGACCACATCACGAAGTGGCCGAACTCATGGGCCAGGACCGGATCATCGTACTCGTCCGGGTCCGTGGCGGAGGACAGCACCACGATGGTGTTGGTGGACTGGTAGCTGTAGTTGTTGCCGTTGGCGAGGGAGCCTTCGGTCCACTTCCAGGTGAGCTTGTCCAGGGCCTTGCCGGTGGAGCTGCGGGCGTAGGAGTGGGAGCGCAGGCCCACGTCCATCAGGTTCAGGGCGGCGGCCTTGTCGGCCTTGCTGATCTCGAAGTTCACGTTCTCGCGCACGTTGTCCTCGGTCTCGTCGAACG
>CALAGR010000530.1 GCA_937891735.1 uncultured Pseudomonadota bacterium
GCCGCTGACCTCCGAGACATCGAGCACGAACTCGCCCGCGCCCCGCTCCAGGGCACCCCCGAATCGCTCGAGCCTGGACGCGACGACGGCGACCTGGGCGCCTGGGTTGGTCACGGCGAAGTCGCCCTCGAGGTTCGCCAGCCGCGCGTTCGCGAGCTCCACCCGCGCATCCGAGACCTGGAGGAAGTCCGCAGTGCGCTCGTCTTCGGAACACCCCGAGAAGTCCGACCAGACTGTGAACAGGGTGACCTGCGTGCCGTTCGGCCCTCCGCCCAGGACGGTGATGGCCGGATCACTGCCGGCGCCGGGGCAATAGCTGGTCTGGTCCGTCATTCGAAACTCGACCCGGACCCACGTGCCCAGCGCGCCGGTCGAGTTGTCGATCACGAAGCTCTCGGTGTGTGGGGCCGCAGACCGGACGCAGATGTGGTGGAGGGAGGCATCGCCCTGCTGCGCCGCCTCGGCCAATGCGTCCTGGATGGTGGCGAACGGTGTGCTGTTGGAGCAGGGGCCAAAGTCGCTGCAGTCGAACAGCGTCTCGTCCTGGTCGTTGTCGACGCACCAGTTGTAGGACGCGTCGCCGGCCAGAGCGGCACCAGGAACGAGACACAACGCGGAGATGGCGGCGCGCAGAGCTCGGATCATTCCCCCTCCGAGGACCCGGTTCGGGCGTTCAGTCGCATGCTACCTTCCGGGAATGCGAACCCTGCGCATCCCCTTGATCTTCCTGGCTTCACTCCTGATCGTTGGTGCCGCCGGCTGCGAGCAGCCGGTGTCGACCCTCGGCAACAACATCGCGGACCTGTTCCCCGCTGCGCCGGATCGCTTCTGGCGGTACGACAACGACGGGCGCACCGACACGATGTACTGGATCGGCGAGGGCGAGACGTCCCCCAACGGCGAGCCGCTCGTGACCTTCGCCCTGTGGATCGGCGCCGAGTCCGAGATCGTGGACGACTTCGGGGACGACCAGTCCGATTGGGCCGTCCGGGTCTACTTCCGCGAGACCTCCAAGGGCTTCTACCTCGCCGGCTGGGACGCGAACCCCGCCGGACCCTCCGTGTCGTTCGGGACCGTCTGGTTCGACGGCGACGGCGTGCCCTTCGCGCTCAAGAGCGTGTTCGACGCGCAGGCCTTCGAGGTCACCACCGCCGGCGCCGACTGGACCACCACCTTCGTGGGCGAGGAGCCCGGCCCCTTCGAGTTCAACGGCCAGTCCTACACCGACGTGTGGCACATCCGACTGCAGTCTTCGATCGGCAACTTCCCGCTGGAGGGCGACTTCTGGTTGAAGGCAGGCCCCGGCATCATCCAGTACGACGTCGTCGGCTACCGGCCCACCGACGGGCAGCCGTGGACCCACATCCACAACGACGTCATCGACAACATCTTCGGAATCGATTGATCCCATGAGCGACAAGTCTGATCAGCCCGTTGCCCGCAAGCTCCAGCTCCTGTACCCGGACGCCATCGCCGACGGCGTCTACAGCAACTTCCAGGTTGTGGGGAACAACGAGACCGAGTTCATCCTCGACTTCGCGTTCGTGCAGCCCAACAGCGCCAACGCCAAGGTCCGCTCCCGCGTGATCCTGTCGCCGAAGCACGCCAAGTCGCTGCTCCGGGTGCTGGGGCAGCGCGTCGCGGACTACGAGCGCCGCTTCGGCGAGCTCCCCCTGCGCGATCCGCTGGCGATGATGAGCGGCGGGGGCGGCGGCCTGCCCAATTAGGCGCCCTGGCCTGCCCAACCATGCGCCCTGCTGGGGCGCCGCCTGCTAGACATGCCCGCGCGTGCCACGGCCCACTCCACCTGCGTCCCGCCTGCTGGCCTTTGCCCTGGTCCTCCTGGCCGCGGCGTCGGCGGGCTGCGCCTCCCGCATGGCCAAGGCGCGTGGCGATGCGCCCACCGTCTTGAGCGTGGCGATCAACGGCAACCGGGCCTTCGCTGACGGCGCGATCCGGTCCACCCTGGCCCAGCGCCAGACCTCCGTCCTGCACTTCATCCCGCCGTTCACGTTCTTCCAGCCGCGCTACTACCTTGACGACACGGACTGGCAGGACGACCGCACCCGCATCGCCAACTTCTACGCCGTGCGCGGCTACTTCGACGCGCGCGTCGTCGCGTCCCAGGTGGCGCCGAAGGGCAAGGCCCGCCGCCTCGACGGGGAGCCGAAGTACGTCAAGGTCGTGCACACCGTCGTCGAGGGCGGACCTTCCGTGATCCGCACCGTCGCTGTCGTTCTCGCCGACGAGCGCCTGCGCCCGGCGCTGGAGGCGGCGATCCCCCTGCACCCCGAGGCCCGGTTCACCGTCGAGGACGTGGAGGGCGCCGAGGTCCGGCTCCTCGCCGTCCTGCATGACCGCGGGCACGCCACCGGCGCTGTCACCACGAAGATCGACGCGTACGCCGAAGAGCACGCGGTGGACGTCACGTTCACCGTGGTGCCGGGGCCGGTGGCCGTCTTCGGCGAGGTCTTCATCCGGGGCCTGGACAAGGTCGCCGAGCGCTACGTGCGCCGCCACGTGTCCGTCACGCCGGGCGCCGACTGGGACGGCAGCGTCGTGCGCAAGATGCAGCGCTCCATCTACGGCATGGGCGTGTTCTCGATGGTGACGGTCACCCCCGACCTGTCGGGCGAGCACGGGTCCGACGCCTCCGGCCGCGCCATCGTGCCGGTGAACATCGCCCTGAAAGAGCGGCATCCGCGCAGCTTCGAGTTCTCGCCCGGCTTCGCCTGGGACATCCAGGGCTTCACCTTGCAGCCCGCGGACATCACCTTCGGCCACATCAACCTGGGCCGGAAGCTGATCCAGGCCACCGCCAACCTCAGAGGCGGCTATCGCTACCTGTCCCCCAGCGATCACTTCCCCACCGCCGCGCTCGAACTGGAGCTCAAGTGGCCCGACTTCCCCGCCCGCCGCCTCACCGTGCGCGCCGGGGCGAAGGTCGAGCTGGGCGTGGAGAAGGGCTACAAGTTCTGGACCCCCAGCGTCACGACGGGACTCGGCTGGGCGCCCTTCAAGTCGCTCAAGCTCGACCTGTCCTACAACCTCGCCTTCTTCGACCTGTTCGCGGCGCACATCGGCCCGCTTCCCGATCTGATCTCCCCCTGCCCGGAGGTCGGCAAGCTCCCGGGTCAGTGTGATCCCCCGTCCGACATCCTGTCCCCGGACTTCCCCGACAACTACCTGCTGTCCTACTTCCGCCAGAGCGTCATGCTCGATCTGCGGAACAACCCCCTCGCCGCCGACAAGGGCTTCCTGGCCCAGCTCTCCGTGGACGAGGCCTTCCCCTTCGGCCGGCTGGCGGACGGCACGCTCCTGGGCTTCCGGTACATCAAGGTGTCCGGCGAGCTGCGGGCCTTCGTGCCCATCGTTCCCCAGCGTGTGGTGCTCGCGCTGCGCGCTGGCGGCGAGCACCTGCAGACCTGGGGAGACGAGCACGTGCTGCCCGTCAGCGAGCGCGTGTACATCGGCGGCGACGGCGACGTGCGGGGCTGGAAGGCGCGGTACCTGGGCCCCCGCGGCCTGGAGGACGACTGCACCAGCGGCGACTGCATCGTGCCCCTGGGTGCGCGGACCGGGGTCAGCGGCTCCGTCGAGCTTCGGGCGCGGCCCGTCGGCGGCCTGTGGATCGCGGGCTTCGCCGACGCGGGGCGCACCTGGGGCGACGGCTCCACGAACACCCTCGTCAAGGACCCCGAGCTCCAGGCGCTGGAGGAGGCGCTCTACGCCAAGGACGGGCTGCAGTTCTCCGTCGGTGGAGGCGTGCGCTACGACCTCGCCATAGGGCGCGTGCGGCTCGACTTCGCGGCGCGGATCCGCCGCTGGCCCGCGGAGTTCATCGGGATCCAGGAGCGCTTCCCGTGGAACATCCACTTCAACCTGGGTGAGTCGTTCTGATGGCCCGGCCGCGCCCCGCGTGGATGAAGGCCTGGATGGTCCCTTTCTGGGTCGTCCTCCGCTTCATCAAGAGGCGCCTCGCTCGCCTCGTGGGACTGC
The DNA here is from genome assembly GCA_937891735.1 of uncultured Pseudomonadota bacterium. Lineage (GTDB taxonomy): Bacteria > Myxococcota_A > UBA796 > UBA9615 > UBA9615 > JAGSHC01. The sequence goes on from CALAGR010000530.1 coordinate 4,000, forward strand.
TGCTGATCCTGGTGTGCGTGCTGCTGGTGACCCTGACGCTCCTGCTGCGCTCCGAGAGCTTCGCGCGGTACGTCATCGACAAGGCCCTGCCCCTCGTCAACAGCGCGTTGCCGGCGACCATCACGGTGGGCAGCTACTCCGGCGCGCTGGGTACGCACTTCGAGCTGCAGGACGTCACCGTCTCCGACGAGACCGGCGACACCTTCATCACGGCCAGCCGGATCGCGCTGGAGTGGGAGTTCTGGGACCTGCTGCGCAAGGACGTGGCCGTCGCGCACGCCATCGTGCAGGACCCGCACTTCACCCTCAAGCAGCGAGCGGACGGCACGCTGAACGTCGTCGCGGCCTTCGTGAAGCCCGGCCCGCCCAAGGAGAAGACCGGCAAGGGCGCAAAGCCGCTGCCCATCGACATCGAGGTGGGGCAGATCGATCTGCGGGGCGGCGCCTTCGTGTTCGAGCGGGCGGACGGCAGCCGGGTGGTGGACGTGGACCAGATCGTGGTCCAGGGCTCCTACTCCCTGCGCGGCTTCGTGCACGACACGTCCCTGCGGGTCGCCGGCGGGGATCTGCACGCGCCCATCGAGATCCCCCGCGCCGAGCTGTCGGGCAACGCGATCATGGACAGCTACATCCTCGATCTGGACGAGATCGTGGTGCGCTGGAAGGAGGACGTGGTCGGCCTGCAGGGCTCGCTGGGCCTCGTCAGCAACCTGCATCCCGAGCTGGTGGTGCACCTGGAGCGGTTCGACCTCGCCGACGTGCGGGAGTTCGCCCCCGCCGCGCCCCTCAAGGGTGTGGTGTCCGGCGATCTGGCCCTCCGAGGCAAGCTGGCGGATCTCCGGATGGCCGGGGTCCTGACCACGGAGGCCGGGGGGCGACTCGACATCGTCGAAGCGGGCGTGGGGCTGGTGAAGCCGCTGGCTCATCACCTGGACGTGGCGCTCACGCGCTTCGATCTCGCCGAGATCCTGGACGTGCCGCAGCTCCCGCCGCCGCTGACGGGAGCGGTTCGCTGGACCGGCACGGGCAGGTCGCCGGACACGCTCCAGGGCGACGCCGTCGTGGACCTCGCGCCCGTCGAGTACCAGAAGATGCTGATCGGGCCCACCCACCTGGCGGCGCGGCTGCAGGACTGGACCGTTGCCCTCAAGGGCAGCACCGTGGGCCTCGCCCGGGGCACCGTGCGCCCCTCCGGCACGGTGGACCTGACCCGGCGCTGCTTCAACGTGCGCGTGGGCGGCGGTCTGGGCGCGTTGCAGGACCTGCGCCGCCGAACGAGCGCCCCCTTCACCCGTGGCGCCGCCACCCTCGATGTCACCGCCGATGGCTGCTGGGGCACCCCGGCGTCGGTGGTGGCCCTGAGCAGCACGGCCACCGTGGGGTTGACGGGCGTCGCCCTGGACGCAGCGGGGACGAGCGTGCGGACCGGTCAGGTCACCTGGGACGTGACGCTGGATATGCCCAAGGAGGGCTCCCCCCAGGTGCATGGCCCGGTCAGCGTGGGGCTCGCGGGACTGGTGGTGGCGAAGCAGGTGATCAGCACCGCCATGATCGACGGCGCCCTGGACGGCGCCGCCATCGACTTCGCCGCGGAGGTGGAGTCGGGCGCGGATCTGGGCGCCGAGCTCAACGGGCGCGTGGATTGGGGATCGCTGCCCCAGGTGTTGATCACGGGGCGCGATCTGACCGCCTCGTACCGCACGCTCCGGCTGACGACCACGCAACAGTTCGTGTTCCGGCTGGTGAACGGGTCCATCGAGGCGAGCGGGCTCGTCGCGGAGACCGAACAGAAGAGCAGGTTCATCCTGCAGGGCACCATCGATCCCAAGGGGCAGGCCAACGCCGTGGTGCGGCTGCTCAAATTCGATCTGGTGCAGACCGACGCCTTCCTCCCGGAGGATGCACGCATGTCGGGCGAGCTCGAGGACCTGACGGTCAAGCTCGCCGGCAGCCTCGCGGCCCCACAGCTCACGCTGCACACCAGGCTGCGCGACTTCGCCACGCGGGGCCGTGGTCCGGTGGATCTGGACCTGGATCTGGCCCTCGGGGACGAGGTCTTCTCGGGAACCGCGAAGCTCTCGGAGCTCGCCGAGCTGAACATCGCGGGCCTTCCCGTGCACTTCCGCATGGACGGAAAGGGCGGGCTGCCCTTCTGGGTCCCCGAGGATGCCCCGCTGGCGGCGGAGCTGAAGCTCCTGGACGGCCCCCTGTCGCGCTTCGAGCCGGGCCTCGGCAAGCCGCTTCCGGAGGCCTACGTGGGTGGACGGGTCCGCGGCTCCATCACGCTGGCGGGCACGAGCACCGCGCCTACCGCCTCGGGGGCCGTGCTGCTGAGCGATCTCGTGGTGGATCTGGGGCGGCTGGAGGCCAAGACCGGGTCCGAGGCCGACGTCGGGCGCGGGACGAACTCGCGCGAGGTCAACGTTCGGGCCGCCTACGAGCTGGCCGACGGGGTGTTCCAGCTGCGGGACACGCAGGTGCGCACCACCAAGGAGGGCACGGTGCTGGAGGTCGGCCTGCGGGCCCAGGTCCCGTTGGCCGACTGGATCATGGGCCGGCTGGGACCGCGGGAGCGTCGGCGGGCCGACCTTCCGCACATCCTGAGCGACCTGGAGGCCTCGGCCACCCTGCGCCGCCTGCCCATGACCCTGGTGCACGTGATCGCGCCGTCCGCGGAGCCGCTGTCGGGCGCGCTGTCGGGGGACCTGACGGTCGGCGGAGGCCTGCAGACCCCGGCCATCCAGGTGGATCTCAAGCTGCTCGGGGGGCGGGTCGGCAAGCGGCCCCTGAAGAAGGTGGAGCTGAGCGCGTCGGTGACCGACGGCCGGCTGAGCACCCAGCTCGAGATCGTGCCGGCCCTGCTGCCGGAGGAGCTGTTGGCGGAGGCGGAGGCCAATGGCGCCCGCAACGGCGGCCGCAACGGCAAGCCGAAGAAGACCGGCGCGGCCCGCAAGACCGCGGCGAAGGCAGGCAAGGCGGCCTCGGCGAAGGGCGCCGCCCGCAAGAGCGCCGTGCTCACCCGGGAGGAGGAGCGGGAGGTGGTGCGGGAGAAGGCCCGGGCGCTGCTGGCCAAGGATCCCGACGCAGGGCGCCTGCTCTTCAAGGCCGAAGCTCCGCTGCCCCTCGCCCTGGACGGCTCGAAGTCGGTGCAGGAGATGTTCGGACAGCCCGGGCTGCGCGGGGAGGTACGCAGCGACGCCTTCCCGCTCCCGGTCCTGCTGGCGTTCCTGCCCGGCGCCATGAAGCCCGAGGGGCAGCTCGTGGTGTCGGGCCATGTGGAGGGCTCGCTGCTCGACCCCCGTCCCGACGTGGCGCTGCGCATGTCTGACGGCAGCTTCCAGTATCAGAAGACGTCCGTGTCCTACGAGGACATCGACATCGACGTGGCCTTGAGCCCCACCGCGATCGAGGTAAGGGAGCTGTCCCTCGACACGATGCCGCTGGTCCGCAACCCCCTGGATCTGGTGTTCAAGCCGAACGTCACGAAGGACACGCGGGTGCAGGGCAAGAAGAGCATCACGGTCCGCGGCGTGATGGCGCTGGAGGGGTGGAAGCCCGCCGAGGTGGACCTGGAGGTGACCCTGTTCCGCCTGTGGGGCATGTACACCCAGGAGATCAAGGCCCAGCTCGACGCGAGCCTGAAGGCCACGGGCACCTGGCCGAACCTCGTGGTCCGGGGGAACGTGGACATCGACGACGTGGACATCGACCTCGGACAAGAGGCCACGGGGCGGTCCGTCCAGAGCCTGGAGCTGCCCGACAACCTGTACGTGCATCGGGACAAGACCGCGGCGGGCCCGGGCGAGCGCAGCCTGGAGGAACTGCGCAAGAAGCAGCAACGGCTGGCGGATCCCTCGCTGTTCGACAGGCTGGACCTGGACGTGATGGTGCACCTGGGCAACAAGGTGCACGGCAAGCTGGCGGTGGGCCTCGCCCAGGCCCGGGACGACGCGCTGCGGGCCTTCAACCTGATCGGGAGCATCGAGCCGGACGTGAACCTGGGTGGCGACGTGCGCGTCACCTTCAAGGATCGGCAGCGGCGCTTCGAGGGGGCCATCGAGGTTACGCGGGACAGCACCATGACGGTGCTGACGAAGAAGTTCGACATCGTCCCGGGCAGCAAGCTCACCCTGGTGGGTGATCTGTACGACAGCCAGCTCGACATCGACGCCGACTTCCCGTCGAGCTACGGGACCATCACGGTCCAGGTGCGCGACACCCTCGCGACCCCCTCGATCACGTTCACGAGCGAGGAACTGCCGGACCAGGCCGACATGATGAGCGTGCTGATCGTGGGGCGTCCGCTCAGCGAGGTGTCCAGCGGGGAAGGGCAGGGCGTCGCCAAGACGATCAGCTCGGCGCTGGCTGGCTTCGGGACGAAGCTGCTGGGCAAGTACACGCCGCTGGACAAGCTGGAGGTGGATCTGGGGGACGACATGAGCAGCGGATCGGTGGAGGCGGGCAAGGCCCTGTCGCCCGAGCTGTTCCTGCTGTCGCGGTTCCGCTGGGGCGTCAACGACACGCGGGAGAACAACGTGGAAGCCGAGCTGCAGTGGCGACCTCGCCAGCTTCGCCGATTCGCCATCGAGGGCTACATCGGCGACCGGCTCGCCGGAGGCATGCAGATCGTGTGGCGGATCCTGTACTGACCCGTGTCGCGCTAACCTTGCCGTCCTGCCCCTGGAGCGACCCGCCGTGATCCCTGCCTTGACCGGACTCGTCTTTCTGCTCGTCGGGGGCGGCGTCTATCACTTCAACACCCACTCCCACACCGGACAGGTCGTCTTCCCGGGCTTGACGCCCGACCAGACGGTGGCCGTCCTGCTGGGCATGGGCGTGTTGATGTTGGCGGTCGGCGCGGGGCGATGGTTGCTCCGCAACGGTGGCGAAGAAGAGCTGTAGAGACCGCGCCGCAGAGCCCGGGGGAGACTGATCGATGGCTGAGATCGTGCACACCGTGAAGGACCTGCCGGCCCTGCAGCGCCTGTGGAGGCAGGGCCTGCGGCACGGTGCGTTGCTGATCCCCGTGCACCCCATGCCGAGCAACGGCGATGAGGTCGACGTCGTGCTGCGGCCCGCGTTCGCGGCGGGCCTCGTCAAGCTGAGCGGCCGGGTCACCCAGGCCACTCCGGCCATCACGATCCTGCAGCTCGATCCGCTCACCGCCGAGCTGCGGGAGCGGCTGGTGGGGCTGGGCCTGGGCGAGGCCGCCGAGGTGACCCGCCAGCCCGAGCCCGCTCCGGCCGTCGCCCCCCCGGCCTTCCGGCCCAAGCCCAAGGCGTTTCGACCTGCCGCTGCGGTCCCTCGCGCACCCACCGCGGCCCCCCCGGCGGAGTCGATGTCGCTGCGGGCGCCGCCTCCCGAGGCCCCCAGATCGGCGGACGCGGTCCAGCGTGCGATCTACGCGGCACCCGGTCCGGCGGACCTGCAGAGCGAACGGCTGCTGCCCACGGCCACCGAGCACGGCGATCTGGCCCGGTATCCGTGGCGCGACGCGCTGCTCCACTTCCTTCGCACGAAGGCGACGGGGGTGCTCGCCATCGACGGGTTCCGGGAGATCCGCTGGGCGTATCTGATCGACGGCAGCCCCGTGCACTACCGCGGCAACACGCCCCACGCGGGCGAGTACCTGTCCGACGCGCTGCTGCAGGCGGGCCACGTCCGGCAGGATCAGTGGACCGAGGCGTTGCGGCTCCAGCGCCTCACGGGCGTCATGGCCGGCCAGATCCTCATCGCCCAGGGCACGATCACTGCGCGGCAGCTGGACGAAGCGCTGACGAAGAGGGCGGAGCGCATCACCAGGAACCTGCTCGGGGCGAACTTCGGGCGGTTCCGCTTCCACCCCTTCGAGGAGATCCGGCTCGTCCTGAAGAACGCGCCCGTGTCGGTGCTGCAGCTGCTGTGGGACGCCCAGATGGAGCTGCTCAACGCGGCGGACGACGACGCCCTCGTCCTGAAGGCCGAGAAGCTGTACGACCTTCGGGTGCGGGTGATCGAAGCGCGCCAGGACCTGCTGCGCCAGCTGCCGATGACCAGCTACGAGTCCCACGTGGCCCTGGAGCTGTTGCCCGCGGCCTGGACCCTCAAGGAGCTCGTCGCCCTCAACGAGATCGAGGAGCGGTCCCTGCTCCGACTCGTGTTCGCGCTGGACGCGATGGGCGTGGTGGAGTTCGTGCAGGCGGAGGAGGAGTCCAGCAAGTCCCGACGGGCCCAGCGGATCCTGTACGAGGGCTGGAAGGACCTGTCCCGCCGCGACCCCTTCAGCGCCCTGCACTCCCACTGGAGCAGCAACCTGGCCGAGATCGAGGTCGGCTACGCGAAGCTGCAGAAGGAGTTCAGCCGCAAGCGCTTCGGCGCCGCCATGGACGAGCGCGTGGAGATGCTGCTGGAGCGGATCCACAAGCTGGGCAGCGACACCTACGCGGCCCTCCAGAGCAAGCCCGGCCGGGTCGAGGCGCGCAAGAGCATCGTGGGCAACGACCAGCTCCAGATGGCCTCGGATCTGCTCGACAAGCAGGGCGAGATGGCCATGTACAAGAACGACTACCCCGTCGCGAAGGCGCTGTACGAGAAGGTCATCGAGCTGGATCCAGGGAGCTCGGAGGGGGCGGAGTACCGCTCCCGCGCCCGCAAGAACCTGGCCCTGCCGGCGCTGGTGAACGCCTCGTCCCACGGGGTGGTGCTCGACGACCTCACCCGGCAGGTGGACCGCCTGGTCGCCGACTTCAAGCCGGACAAGGAGCCCGGGACGTAGCCGCCCGCGGGGAGCCCTTCAAGGCAAGCCCGCGAGCTCCGCGATCTGATCGACCCGGCGCCGCTCGCCGCTGCTGATGGCGATGGCCCGGGCGCCGCGGATGGCTTCGCGCCCCAGCACTCCGCAGCGGCGCAGCGAGGTTGCGATCCACCTCGCCTCGTCCTCGGTCGGATCGGCCCGATCCGGCCGCTTGCGCAGGTCGTCCATCAGCACCCGCACGGCGTCGCCGCCCCCGATCTCGCCCAGCGCCCAGGCCGCTTCGATCTGCACGGGCTCCTCCCGAAACCGGTCCCGGAGGGCTCCCACCGCGTCCGCGCCGCCCCGCCAGCCCAGCCGCCCCAGGCCCCGCAGCGCG
>CALAGR010000531.1 GCA_937891735.1 uncultured Pseudomonadota bacterium
CCACCCGCGCGCCCGCCGCGCCGGGCTCGACGGGCCGCGCGGCGACCGGGAGGGCCCAGGCCACCAGGGCGCCAACCACCAGCGGGATCAGTTGCAGCCGCACGACGATCCCGCGGCGGCGGTGGCGCCTTGCACGGCCTCCCGAACGGCGTGCACGTGCTCCTCGAAGGAGGCCTCCAGCGGAGCGCCGGAGTCCTGCATCACCCGGGACATCAGCGTCGAGCGCTCCCACGTGGTGAGCGTGACGCAGCCGCTCATGCTCGCCATCGCGGCGACCAGCGCCGACAGGAGGACCCCACGGGACAACGGCTTCATTGGCTCCTCCCCGCCTCGTCGATGGCCTCCGACGCCCAGGCGCGCAGCGTCTGATAGTCCGGCTCCGAGTCGTCTTCGTACACGGTCCCCCCCGTGTGCTCACAGCCCCCCGCGGCGGGCGCCAGCGGCTTGGTGAGCAGAGCGGACAGGTCGGGATCGTCGCAGTCCCTCAGGAACGCCGCGGCGCGCAAACGATTCAACACCAGCTCGGCCTCCGTGATGGGCTCGTCCAGGTGCACCCGGTCCGGGTCCAGCCGGTGCATGAAGGGGGCGTACACCTCCAACGGTCGGCCGGCGTTGCCGTGGCAGGAGGGGTTGCTGCAGCCGGCCGCCAGGACCGGCTGGACCTCCGCCGCGAAGACCTCCGGATCTCCGACGGGCAGGAGCGCCCCGGTCCCTGGCCCGGTCACGCACCCGGGCAATGACACCAGGCACAGCAAGAGCGACGCCGCGGTCAGGGGGCGGATCATGGGGGATCCTCCAGGGTCCCTACCCAGGTCGCGCCCAGCTCGATCCAGGCCTGGATCGTGGCGATCTCGCTGTCGGACAGCGCTCCGTGGGGCGAGCCCGGCTCCAGGATCTCGCCCGCCGCTTCGAGTTCCTCGCCCCGCAGCCACTCCACCAGGTGGCTCTGGAGCGCGCTCGGCGTCGCCGCGTCCACCCACTGAAAGCCGCCGCCGGAACGATCGCCCGGGGCCAGGAGGCTCTCGTAGGCGTCGCTGTACCAGGTGGTGGGGTCCTCGGTCAGGCTCAGGCCACCGGCGAGATCCGCAGCCGAGTGGCACCCCGCGGCGCTGCAGGAGGCCAGGATCGGCTGCACGTCGCGCTGGAAGTCCACCTCCATCCGGGTCTCGTCACCCGCGAGAGGCAGCGAGATGGGGCGACGGGGATCCGCCCCCTCGAACCGCGACAAGGTCACGGTCGCCGTGGTCATCACGTCGGGTGCGACGAACACGCTCGCCGGATCGCCGTCCAGGCCGCCGTGGCACGCCGAGCACTGGGCGGCGTAGAAGCGGGGGTTCGTGTGACCCACCCCCTGCTTGATCACCTGCCCGGGGCTGACGTCGTACCAGCGGTTGTGGGGAGCGCCCGAGGCGAGCCCGCGCGCGTCGAGCCCCTGGACCCGAAACGGAACCCCGGAGGGCAGGTCGAACCCGAAGGTGCCGTCCGAGGCCAGCGGGAGGTCCGCCAGCACCCGCGCCGGGGGGTGGCTGCCGATGCCGGTGGACGTCGCGCCCTCGTGGCCGTCCCGGGTCTCGTCGGGAGGCACGGGGAGCCGCTGAGCGGGCGTCAGCGACAGCGCCTCGACGAGTCGGACCCGCTCGAACCTCTCGCCGTCGAGCGGCTTGGGCCCGGCCGGCTCCAGCGACTCGAGGATCGCGTCGTTCATCGGCAGCCCGTTGTGCAGGAACCGGCCCGTCTCCCCCGCCGGAAGCTCGATTCGGTTGTACGCGGGCCCGGCCCAGCCGACGAAGACAGGCTGAGGGTCGTGGTCGTGGAGCCCGGGCGCGTCGATCAGGACCCGACGGTCCTGCAGCACGGCCCCGGAGCCGTCGGGGGCCTCCACCAACGTGAGCAGCTCGATGCGCAGATCGAAGGGCGCGTCGGGGTCGCCCAGATCGACGGGCCCCGCTGCGGTGGCCGCGACGAGGCGCCCGTCGGGCAGCGCGGTCGCCTCGCGGTACAGGATCGGGGTGCTGCCGACGCTGCGCGCGGTGGGGTCGAGCCGGGCCAGCGGCGGGGCGTAGAACGGCAGCGCGGAGGCCGCCGGCTGGTCCGCCCCGATCTCCGGGCCGAAGTTCCGGTCGATGACGCCGAGGCGCCCTGCGTCCCACACCCCACCGAGGTCGCCCAGGGTGGCGAGGTAGCGACCATCGGGCAGCTCCCGGGCATTCAGGAACAGGTCCTCGGGCGCGCTGATCCCGAAGTGCACGTGGTACTCGACGTGCAGGTCCGGTGGGAAGCGGAAGAGGTGACCGCCCTCCTGGCCGCCCACAGCGTCCCGAAGGGTCGAGAACACGACCTCCCCCGCGACCTTCCCCACGGACAGGAAGGTCGGCGCGCGCTCGGCATGGGGGGTCCAGGTCCGGCGCCGCACGTCGCCCGAGGCGACGTCGAGCTCGTACAGGTCGGGATCCTCGAAGCGGCCGGCGTCAGCGAGCGTTCCCCCACGGGTGGAGACGAACCAGAGGGACCCGTCCGGCGCCCAGGTGGGATCCCGGTCGGTGGCGAGTCCTCCGCCCGGGAGCATCCCCGGGGCATCGGTGAGCCGCGCGCCGGCCCCCGTGTCGAGGTCGATCTCCCACAGGGAGTGGCCCTCATCGGCGGACGTTCGCATGGCGAAGGCCACGCGCCGCCCTGAGGCGTCGACGGCGGGATCGCGGATGTCTGCGGGGGCGTCGTGCAGGCCCGCGGTCAGGTTGACCGGCTCTCCGGGGGTCAGCTCCGGGCCGGACAGCGGCACGTAGAAGAGGTCCGAGCCGGGCGCGAAGCGGTCGAGATCGAAGGGCTCACCCGGCGCCAGCGGACCGCGCACGAACACCAGCCCCTGAGCCGACGCGTCGCCCTCGGCGAGGCAGTCCTGCCCGGTGGCGGCGAGCCGCTCGAGGCACGCCCACTCCGCGATGGGAGCCAGGCGGGGGTCGTCCAGCCCCGCCAGGAAGGAGCTGTTGCCGCCCTTGTGCACGATGCCGCCGTCGTGCAACGGGAGCGACTTGCGTAGCAGCCGGGACTGCAGCGGGTCGCCACCCAGGGCCAGCATGGCTCGGCTCTGCTGGTAGTTGGCGCGGCTCACCCCGTCGGACACCTCGCCGCCGATCCCGCTGTCCAGCCGGTAGGGGATCGCCGCCTGCAGCCCGTGGCAGCTCGAGGCGGCGCAGGTCATCCCGAACAGCAGCGGCTGGACCTCTTCGGCGAAGCTCCGCTCGAGGTCGGTCAGGGGGGCCGGGACCTCGCCCCCGCCTTCCTCGAGCTCGATCCAGGCTGCGACCGCGGCGAGCTTGTCGTCGTTCAACGAGACGAAGTTGTCGCCGCCCCGGTGAGGCAGCCCACCCCACCCCTCCGCCAGCGGCTTGCGCAGCAGGCTGGAGAACGCAGGCGCGGCCGAGGTGTCGATCGTGTCCTTGGCGGTCAGGTAGGCGGCGTCCAGATCGGCGAGGCGGCCGACCGCGTCGAGGTCGAAGAAGAGCTGCGTCCGATCGATCACCTCGCCCCGGTCCTCGGCTCCCGGCGCGACGCCGTGGCAGGTGCTCGCGGCGCAGGTGGACTCCAGGACCGGCACCACGTCGCGCTCGAAGACCGCCCTCGAGTTCTGTGCGCCGCAGCCGATCGCCGATGCGACGACGATCAGGGCCGCAGCGTGACGGACTGCAGTCATGGCGACTCGGACAGGATGGCGCGGATCTCCGACTCGAGCTCCACCATTCCCGCCGCGTCGATCTCGCCCTTTCGAACGGAGCGGATGGTGCCGTCGGGGCCGATGACGTAGGTCGCGGGGAGCCCAGGGGGGCTGTACTCGGCGACGACGGTGCCCTTCGGATCGAGCGCCACGGGCAGCGACAGCCCGAGCTTCCGCAGGGCGCCCAGCGCCGGTCCCCTCTGGGTGTCCACGTTCATCGCGAGGACGAGGGCCTCCCGGCCGGCGAGGCGGCCGTGCAGCGCGTCGAGCAGCGGCAGCTCGGCCAGGCACGGCGCGCACCAGCTGGCCCAGAAGTTGAGCACCACGACCTTCCCCTTGAGATCCGCCAGTCGCATGGGAGCCCCATCGACGTCCTTCGCTTCGAAGGCGGGGGCGGGCGCTCCGACTTGTACGCCGGTCCCCGCGCGGCCCACCGACGGCAGCGCGAACAGCGCGAGCAAGGCGAGCAACGCGAGCGGCGACGGGGTTCGGTGGCTGGCAGGGGTCATGGGCAGTCCTCGGGCACGACCTCAGCGGCGGGGAGGCCCCAGCGCACGATCACGCCCCGCTGGTCTTCGCCCCCCAGCAGGTCGCCGCCGATGAACAGCATGTCGTCACCGTGCTTCCAGACGGCATGAAGGTCCTTTGAGCTCGGGCGCTCATCGGGCTGAGTCCACTCCTGTCCATCGCTGGACCAGGCGACGAGACCGCGCATCCCAGCGACCCATACGGGTTCTCCGGGCGCTGTCCAGACGCCGTTGAGGGGCTGATCGAGTCCGGCGGCGGAGACATCGGACCAGCCGCCTGCGCCGCCGTGCAGGACCACGGGTGTTCCGTATCCGCCGACCGCCCAGAGATCGTCCTCCTGGTCGCGTCCGCGGATGGTCAGGACCTTCTCGCCGCCGAGATCGACAGGCTCCAGGCTGTCCCCCTCACCGAGTCTCCAGGCGACGCCGTCCCCGACGAACCATCCCTCCCAGACCTTGAACACGACCCCCGGGAGATCGCCTGCCATCAGCGTCCAGGCGCCGTCGCGTCGCACCCAGATCTCACCGACGCTGCCGTTGACGAAGCTCCCCCCGACCGCCCACACGGCGACGCCGTCGTCGAAGACACCGAACAGGGTGGCGTCTGTGGGCAGGTCCTCGACCATGCGCTCCCCGTCGACCTCGTGCAGGACCGTCCCGGCCTCGCCCACGGCGTACCACTCGCCCTCCCGCGAGCCGTGGATCCACCACAGCGCGCGGTCGGAGACGTCCTCCTCGACGCAGAGGGAGCCCTCTCGGAGATGGACCAGAACACCGGGCCCGGATCCCAGCTGACCCCCGACGACGATGGTGTCGTCCCCGTCAGACCAGCCCGACAAGAGGGTGCCCCCGGGGAGATCTTCGACGAGAACGGAGAACTCCGGTCCTGCCGACGGGCAGGCGACCAGAATGGGAAGGACGAGGAGCCCGAGGCGCTGGATTCGCACGAGGAGAATGTAGCCATCAACGGACATCAATGTCCATAAGCCGTGAGGGTGATGGGCACTCGGGGATGAGAGAAGCTCATCCGGTGTGCCGAGGCGAGACACGAGGCGGTCTGCCGTCGGGGGACAGACGGCGTCGAGCGCATCGGGCGCCTTTACGTCTGGGCGTTCTCGCGGAGCGCCCGGAACATGTTCGACTGCCTGCGCGCCATCGCCACCCTCGACGAAGCCGGCATCGACATCGGCCCGCTGACGGAGCACGAGGTCGGCGACCGGTCCATGCGCAAGCTGATCAGGCCGATCCTGGCGCGACTGGCCGAGCGGTGCTCCGAGGAGCTGTCGCAGAAGGTGCAGCGGGGGATGCTCTCCCGGCGGCTGGTTTCTGCGGCCATCACCGGCTTGGCCCACTGAACCCACCCCAGCTTTGAGAGCTCCCCCAGCTCGGAGGTGCTGGCGGCCGAAGAGCCCACTGAACCCGCCCGGCTAGGTCAGGCCCCTCCGGGCGCGGTCCGCGGGACGCCACTCGGCCACCGGGTCCTTGGGCCAGGTGGGACGCGCGAGCTCGAGGTCCAGCAGCCGGTCGAAGTCCGTCGCGCCCCGGGTGCGGGCATAGATCGTCTTGCGGTTCCAGGCCGCGAAGTAGAGCCGGAACGGGAAGAACGACTTCACCACGGCGATGTCCGCCCGCCGGACGGGCAGGCCGAGGCTCCCGTAGAAGGCTGGCTTCCACGCCAGGGGCGGACCCTTCGTGATCACGATGCTCGTCGTGCCTACCTGGATCGCCACCCGGCGGCCCAGCGTCGGCTGCTCGTCGCTGCCCAGCAGCACCCCGGACAGCCCGATGCGGGGGCTGGTCGGATCGACGCGCCCGCCGAGCTCGACGTCCACCCGCCGGCCCACCGGCTTGTCCCAGAGCTGGTCCACCACGAGCGCGTCCCGGAAGGGGAACAGCACCTTGAGATCCGCGGCCTCCCCCCGGATGGCGGCGAGCAGCAGCGTGCTCTCGCCCACCGCGCCGGCGCCCACCACGTCGCTCGCGTCGCACATGCAGACGGTGCCCAGACGGCGGGCCAGGATCGCGCTGCGGGCCTGCCCGATGGCCTCGGCGGCGCTGGGGAAGGCGGGGGCCTGGTCGTGTCGCACCTCCCACAGCGAATCCGCGAGGTCCTCGGCGTGGTGCTCCGCGAGGGCCGGCTCGTCGTCCGTCACCACCACCGCCGCCCACCCGAGCTCGGGGTGGGTTCCCCACAGGTGGGCCTGGAACAGCGAGACGGCCAGCACCCGCGGGTCCTTCTCGAGCCGACGCATCGCCCGGAAGAGGCCGCGCATGGGCTGCAGGAAGTCGAGGGTGGTGCCGCCCCCGAGGGCCAGCGGCAGCGACCGCCAGGCCAGGGTGGGCTTCGCGGTGCCGAGCACGGTGCGGATCAGCAGGGCGCCGGCGCGTCGGCCCGTCTGGGCGTGATCCCGGTGCGGGTTGGTGCGGTAGCCCACCACGAAGGTCGGCTCCTCGACGAGGTCGCGCGTGATGATCGCGTGCATGTCCAGGGACACCGCGATGGGCACGTCGGGCCCGACCACCGCGCGCGCCGCCCGGATGAAGCCCACCTCGGGCTCCGGGACCCCCCACACCGCCAGCGCGCCGTGCAGGCACAGGTAGACCCCGTGCACGCCGCCGGCCTTCATCGCGTCCTGGAGCCCCGCCGTGATCCGATCACACAGGTGCTGCCAGGCGTCGTGGGCGAGCGGCCCCGACGGCACCGCCCACACCGAGAACATCGGCACCGGCACGATCCGTGGGCCCGCCTCGGCGCAGGCGGCGAGGAAGCCGGACAGCTCGGCGTTCTTCACGAAACCCGGCGCCTCGTGGCCGTCCCTGGCGCCCCTCGCGAGCAGCTCGTCGCCCTCGTACCAGTGGGTCACCCGGAAGTCGTCGAGCGAACTCGGCAGCGCGGAGAACGCGTTGGACTCCTGGGAGATCCGGCAGAAGGCGATGCGCTGTGGACGGGTCGAGGTCGGCACGTTCCGACGTGCTATCACTCCGGGCCGCTGGACGAAAGCGGAGGGCGAAGATGGACGACAGCACCTACAGCCGCCTCGTGGCCGAGCTCTACGAGCGCATCATGGACGCGACCGACGCCGTCGACCCGGACGTGATCGAGGGCGACGTGATGGGCGGGCGCCTGGACCTCACGGCGGCCAGCGGGGGCAAGTGCATTCTCACCACCCAGCCCGGCCCGCGTCAGATCTGGGTGGCGGGCGGCGGCGAGGGCCTGCACTTTTCGTACGACGAAGGCACCGGTACCTGGGTGGACGACAAGGATCCGACCCGCGAGATCACCGCCTGGGTCACCAGCGTCGTGCGTTCGATCTGCGGCGAGGAACTGAGCATCTGATGGGTCTGGCGCGCGCCATCGACGTCGCCACGGCCTGGACCGCGAGCGTGCTGCGGCTGGGGCTCGGCTACTACGCCAGTCACCGCGTGTCCCGCCAGCCGGCCCAGCGGCTCGTCCTGTACGAGTTCGAGGGCTGCCCCTATTGCCGCAAGGTGCGGGAGGCGCTGACCGCGCTCGATCTGGACGCCGAGATCAGGCCCTGCCCCAAGGGGGGGCTGGTGCACCGCAGGTTCGTCGCCGAGCACGGAGGACAGGCCCGGTTCCCCTACCTGCACGATCCGAACGCGGACCTGTGGATGTACGAGAGCGGCGCCATCGTCGCGTATCTGTACGCCACCTACGGGGAGCGCTCCGCGCCCTGGTGGATGACGAGCGATATCAGCATGCCGCTGGGATCCCTGGCTTCCCTGGTGCGGGGGACCGGTGGCCGGACGCGCCGACCTGGCCGGCAGCCGGAGCAGCCGCTGCACCTGTGGTCCGCCGAGGCGTCGCCCTACGCGCGCATCGCCCGGGAGGCGCTGTGCGAGCTCGAGCTGCCGTACGTGCTGCACAACATGGGCTGGGGCAGCCCACGACGGGAGGAGCACCGGCAGCGGGTCGGCCGTGCCACGATCCCGTACCTCGAAGACCCGAACACGGGAGTGGCCATGTGGGAATCCGGCGACATCAAGACGTACCTGCGCGCGACCTACGGGGCGCTGCTGCTCCTGGGCCTGTTCGTGGTCCTGGGGGCACCGTCCACGGCGAGCGCATCGTGCCCGGCCAACGTGCCGATCCTGAACACGCTGACCTGCAACTCCGAGATCAACAGCCAGGTCGTGCACACCGCGGCCAGCCAGCTGGGCGGCGCCTGCACGTCCAGCCAGTGCTACTCCTGCGGGGACCCCTTCGCCGAGGAGCAGCAGCTGGGGCCCGAGGGGGTGTACGAGTTCACCTGCCAGGTGTCCGGGAGCGTCACGCTGCTGGTCACCAACCTGCCCTGTGACGTGGACCTGTACGTGCTCGGGGACAGCTGCGACCCCTTCGCGGACTGCCTCTTCGGGGCCACCAACTCCTACGCCGCGGACGACTCGGTGACGTTCACGTGCGCCGCGAACACCACCTACTACATCGTGGTGGAGGCCTACGGCGTGGGCCACGCCGCGGAGGCGTCCGGGCCCTGTGAGGACGGCAACGGGGCGCTGTACACCCCGACCTATACCCTGAGCTTCGACGTCAGCGCGGGCACCGGCTGCCCCGAGGACTGTGACGACGCCCTGGACAACGACTTCAACGGCCTGTCCGACTGCGCCGATCCGGCCTGCGGCCAGGAGCCGCTGTGCTGCGACCTGGACCTGGACGGCTCCTTCGGGGCCCAGTGCGGGGGACCCGACTGCAACGACGGCGACGCGGCGATCCACCCCGGCGCCACGGACGTCCCGGACAACGGCGTGGACGAGGACTGCGACGGCGTGGACGCGACGGTCCCCGGCGACGACGACGACGACGACGACGACGATGACGACGACGACGACGACACGGGGGACGACGACACCGGTGACGACGACACCGGTGACGACGACACGGGGGACGACGACGACCTCACGCCGCCGGCGACCGATGACGACGACACCGTGAACCCGGGCGACCCGGGCCTCGGCTGCGGCTGCAGCAACGACGTCGCCGGGGGAGGTCCGAGCGGGCCCCTGGCGCTGCTCCTGGGGGTGTTCGCGACGGGCGTCGTCCGCCGCACGAGGCGAGCGAGCTGATGACGGAGACCGGGGACGAGGCGGCCTGGCTGGTCACCGCCTCCGGAGTCCGTCGGCGTGTCGGCGCCCATGGGGTGCTCATCGGGCGCGCGTCTTCGTGCGACCTCGTCATCGACGACGAGTTCATGTCGAGTCAGCACGCGCTGATCCGCCGCACCTCCACCGGATACGAGCTGCACAGCCTCGGCCGGAACCCGACGCTGGTGAACGGCGAGCAGGTCGAGCAGATCGCCCTGGTGGAGTCGGGAGACCGGCTGGAGCTGCCGGGGGCGGCGTTCACGTTCCTGGTGGACGCGGAGTCGCGCCCGGAGGTGGACGCCTTCCATCTGCGGGTGGGCGCAGATCGGTACCGGGTCCCGCGCGCGCCGTTCTCCGTTGGCGGATCGCGCCACGACGACCTGTACATCCCCGAGCTGCCGCCGGCCGGCCTGACGTTCTTCACGGCGGGGGACGCGCTGCTGCTGGAGCCGTCCGAGGGCGGCTTCGAGCTGGACGGCGAGCCGCTTCGGGCGGAGGAGATCCGGGCTGTGGGGGACGGACAGGGCGTGGTCTGGGGGCCCGTGCACCTGACGGTGGAGTCCGCGTCGCCCAACGCGCGCAACGCGACGACCAACATGGGCGACCTCGCCGTGCTCCGACGGGTCAGGTTTCGCTACCTGCCCACGGGTGGGGAGCTGGAGCTGGAGATCGGGCGCGAGTCGATCACGTGTCGCATGTCCGAGCTGCGCTGCCGCCTGGTGGCGATCCTGCTCGCGCCGCCGGACGGCTTCGAGCCCGGCGAGTTCGTGCCGGATGAGGCGGTGATCCCCCTGGTCTGGCCGCGGCAGCCGGACCGCTCGCACTACGACCTGAACACGCTGGTGCACCGGCTGCGCAAGGACCTCTTGCGGGTCGGCCTGGATCCCACGCGCATCGTGGAGCGGGCCCGGAGCGGGGGCGGGACCCGCTTCCAGCTCGACACGGCCACGGTGCTCGACGTGCCCTGATCGCGGCGAGGCGGGGGGACTACCGCTCCAGGCGTACGAGGCGGGAGCGGCCGACCTGCCACTCCGTCCAGCGCACTCCCGCGTCCGCGAGCTGCGCGCGCATCGTCTCGGGCCAGGGCGCGCCGCGGTGCTCCTCCCAGCCGGGCTGCACGAGGTGCACGACGCGGCCGTCCGCGGTCCACGCCACCACCGCGGCGGACAGCTCGGCGTCGACCGGCCCGCCCCGCATGGCGGCGTCGCGGATCTGGGTCAATCGCCCGGCGCCCTTCCAGCGGCTGGTCCACAGGGCCATCGGCTCGCTGGCGGGCACGAAGGGGATCAGGTCCCTCGGCTCGAACGCGGCGTAGAAGGGGTCGCGCAGGTGCGGCAGGTCGTTGCCGTATCCGTCCCACAGGTACACGAGCGCGTCCCCCGCGGCCGGATCGACGTCGTCCCGCAGGTAGTCCGTGATCTGGTCCGGTGCGCCGCTCAGGTCCCAGCTCGTGGGGCCCGCGGCGGCGTGCCCCGCCACCCCCAGCAACCAGGGCGTCAGGACGACGAGCAGCAGACCCCTTCCCCAGCCCGGCGCCGCGCCCGCGCCCAGGCCGAGCAGCGCCGTGGCGATCCAGGAGCACGCGATCCAGTAGGGCGCCTGGCGATAGAACGAAGCGCCTGACGAAAAGCCCGCGAGCACCCAGACCCCGGCCACGCACAGCAGCATCGCCAGCAGGAAGCCCAGCGCCCGGGTGCGGGGGCCACGCAGCGCGAAGCCCGCGGCCAGGACCGTGCCGCCGAGCACCGAGGCCGTGGCCCCGTCAG
>CALAGR010000532.1 GCA_937891735.1 uncultured Pseudomonadota bacterium
CCCGGCGCCCTGTCCGAGGGCGCCTTCCTCGACGCCTGCACCCGCTGCGACGCCTGCATGGACGCATGCCCCCACGGCGCGATCGGCCGCATGCCCGCGGGCCCTCTCGCCGGCACCCCCGCCATGCTCCCCAACGAGGTGGCGTGCCACCTGTGCGAAGACACGCCCTGCATCACCGCCTGCGAGCCCGGCGCGCTGCTGCCCACCGAGCCGGCCCGTTTCCTGCTGGGCTTCGCCGAGATCCAGACGTCGAGCTGCTTCACGTTCCAGGGCCCCGAGTGCGGCGCCTGCGCACCGGCCTGCCCCACGAAGGCCGTCAAGATGGTGGGCGTGCACCCCACCATCCAGGACGATCTGTGCACCGGCTGCGGCCTGTGCCGGCAAGCCTGCCCGGTGTGGAGCAAGGCGATCATCATCGTGCACTGACGGTGGGATCGTCCTCGGCGTCCGGCGGCCGCACCGACGTCATGTAGACGTGCACCACGATGAACATCGTCAGCCCGTAGGCGGTGGCCAGGTGCGCCATCGCGATCGGCCACAGCCCGGGGTGCCCCAGCGCGTGCTCCGGCGCCACCAGCGGGTACAGCAGGACCGCCCCGGTCATGATCGCCGTGGGCACCAGGCCGTACATCACCACGAGGTACGCCACCCGCTGGATGGGGTTGAACTTCGTGGGCTCGTGCATCGGGAAGGGCTCCGGGGTCCCCGCGAACACCCCGATCGCGTAGTAGCGCGCCTGCAGCGGCAGATCCCGAGCGAGGTCGCGCAGCCGCTCGACGTAGTGGCGCAGGTTCCCGCTGCGGGCGTTGAGCACCACGAAGCCCAACCACAGCGCGATGTTGGCGACGCCGAGCACGTTGTGGCTTCGCACCGCCAGCCGGAAGGACAACGGCGCCAGGCCCGAGTCGCCGTAGTGCATGCTCAAGCCCGACACGAGCAGCCCCGCGATCAGCAGCACCTGCAGCAGGTGCCACGCCTTCAAGCCCCGGGGGCCCTCGACGTGCATCCAGTTCAGCCGCCGGTAGCGCGCCTGGGAGAGGCCCCGGCGCACCCCGTGGCCCAGCACCAGCAGCAGAAAGAACGCGAAGCCGATCTGGCTCGCCCGGTCCAGCAGCACGCTGCGGGTGGAGCCGATCACGTACACGTTGTCCAGGGCCGTGGCCCGCGACTCCCCATCCCGCGCCGCGCCATTCGACACCGAGTAGCTGCCCAGGTACCGGGGATCGGACCGGCTGTGGCAGTCCTCGCAGGTGGTGAGGGAGTCGGCCGTGGGCAGGATGTCGTGCCCCGCCCCGGGCCCCGCGGGGGAGTGACAGCCCACGCACTTGACGCGCGCGAGGTGCCGCGCGGCGTTGGGGAACCAGTCGTGGGTCTGGGCCGCGTCGTTCAGCGCCTCGTAGCCGAAGGCGCGCTGCGCCGGCGCCCCGTGGCAGGCGAGGCACAGGGCGTTGCTCGCGTGGATCCGGTCGAGCGCCGCGTCGTTGGCGGACACGAGGTCGAAGACGTGCGGATCGTGGCAGTCGTGGCAGTCCAGGCGCGGCTTGAGCACCTTTCCGTGCACGCTGCCGACGAGTTCCTCCCGCCGATCCGGCAGCCCGAAGGACTCCAGATCACCGAGCCCCTCGTGGCAGTCCACGCACAGGTACAGCGGATACGTCGTCCGGCCGCTGTGGGGCAGGGTGTCGCCGTACCCGTCGTCGTGGCAGTCCACGCACCGCGCCCCCGCGTGCGCCGACTCTGCGTAGCGCCCGGGATCGATGGTGTAGAGCTTGCGCTCGCCCGTGTCGCTGGTGAACCGCAGGTCGGGCACGGCGTGGCACTCGTCGCACACGGCGTTCGCCGCCCCCCCGTCTGCGATGGCGAGGCAGGGTGAGCACACCAGGGCCAGCAGGCAAACGAACAGGAAGCGCATCGAGTCGGCGAGAGAGCAAGGACCACGCCACCGCCCGGTGGATTCCGGTCCCGTTCGAATCAGCATGGTCCGGTTCATGCACAGCGCAGGCGGTAACGCCGACCCCAGCATTCTGGCTGGCGAACGACGTGCCTTATCGCACAGCGCCTGGATCCAGTGTGCCAGAGCACACAGACCGAGGAGAGAACGTGAAGATGTTTGCCCGTACCCTGGCCCTGGTCGCGATGTTCCTGCTGCCTTCCGCAGCCGGCGCCGACGACCTGCATCGCGACGACCAGTCTCCCGGAGACGCAGAGCAGATCGCGCGCGGCAAGGCCTCCTACGCGATGTGCGTGGGTTGCCACGGCCCCGAGGGCGAAGGCCAGATCGGCGTCGGCCCGCGCATCAACAGCGCGAACTACCTCGCCACGGCCTCCAACGAGCTCCTGCAGCGGACCGTCACCGAGGGCCGCGTGGGCACCAACATGATCGCCTGGGGCCCGATCCTGCAGGACTCGGGCATCGCCGACGTGGTGGCCTTCGTGCGCAGCTGGCAGAGCACCCCGGGCATCGAGCTCAACGAGGCGCCGCTCACCGGTGACATCGCCACCGGCGACAAGCTGTACGGCGACATCTGCGCGACGTGTCACGGCCGCAACGGCGCCGGCTACTCGGAGCTCGGCTCGGGCACCGGCGTGGGGCGAGCGGCGTTCCTGAGCCAGGCCACGGACGGCTTCCTGCGCGCGATCATCAAGAACGGCAAGGACAACACGCCCATGCGCCCGTTCGACGAGAACTCCCCGGTGGCGGTCGCCAACCTCACCGACGAAGAGATCGACTCGATCATCATGTACCTGCGCAAGTCGGCCTGGTAGCAGCCAGGGTGCGCCCGCGGTGCTGAATGGCACACGCGGGGGCTCTGGCGGGCCGGTTCCAGCGGGATCCTGCCGCCCCCCAACTGGCATGGCGAGTGCAGTGGTCCCACCCATGCACCCCTTCGCCCACGCTCCGTTCATCGTCTTCTGGGAGATGACCCGCGCATGTGATCTCGCGTGCCTTCACTGCCGCGCCACGGCGATCCCCCAGCGCAGCGAGTGGGAGCTGGATACGGAGCAGGGTGAGGCGCTGCTCGACAGCGTCGCCGAGATGGGCACGCCCATCGTGGTCTTGACGGGGGGCGACCCCGCCCAGCGGGACGATCTGGTGCACCTGGTCCGCTACGGCAAGGAGCGGGGCCTGCACATGGCCCTGACGCCGTCCGCCACTCCGCTGCTCACCCCCGCGCTCATCAGCGACCTGGCCGCGGCCGGGCTGGCGCGGATCGCGATCTCCATCGACGGCACCGACGCCGCCACCCATGACGCCTTTCGCGGGTTCCCGGGCACGTTCGAGGCCTCGTTGGCGGCGCTCCGGACGGCCCGGGCGGTGGGGCTGACGACCCAGGTGAACACGACCTTCACGCCCTCCAACGTGCACCAGATGGGTGCCTTCGAGGCGCTCTTGCGGGACCTCGACATCCAGCTGTGGGCGGCGTTCTTCGTCGTTCCCACGGGGCGCGCAGGCGCGGACTCGATGCTGTCGCCGGCCGCCTGCGAGGCCGCCCTGGAGCAGCTCGCGGACATCGCGGAGCGCGCCCCCTTCGACGTCAAGACGACCGCCGCCCCCCACTTCCGGCGCACGCTGATCCAGCGGAAGGTCAGCCGGCAGCTCGTCAAGGGCCTGTCCGATGGCATCGGGCGGGCCCGGCGGGGCGTCAACGACGGCAGCGGCGTCGTCTTCGTATCGCACGTCGGATACGTGCACCCGAGCGGCTTCCTTCCGCTCCATTGCGGCCACGTCAGCGAGCCCGGCGGGCTCGGACAGATCTACCGCGAGCACCCGACCTTCCAGCGGCTGCGCGACGCCGACCGCCTGGGCGGCAAGTGCGGCGTGTGCGCCTTCCGGCGGGTCTGCGGAGGCTCCCGGGCGCGGGCGTGGGCGGTGACCGGCGACTACATGGCGCAAGACCCGACCTGCGACTACCAGCCCGTGCCGGCGACCGGTCAGGGGGCGTGCGCGTGACACCTGCACACGCCGACGCGGGCGGGGGGAAAACGACGAGATGCACCCGGGCGGCGCGACGCCACCGGGCAGGAGGATGTGATGGGTGACCGGGGAGTAGTGGCGATGGTGATGCCGCGGACGGGGCCCACGCTCCTGTTCGCTCCGTACAACTACATGGCCCTGGCCACCGACCTGAAGGCCCGGGGCTACGAGCCGCTGCTCCTGGACGAGCGCCTCGACGACGTGGACACGGCGCTGCTCGATCCGGCCCTCCGCCCCCGCCTCAAGGCGGTCTGCCTGAGCTCCATGATGGGCCCCCAGCTGAGCTACGCCCTCGCGCGGAGCGCCTGGGTCAAGGAGCACCTCCCGGGCGTTCCGACCATCTGGGGCGGCATCCTGCCCACCGAGCTCCCCGAGCAGACCATCGCCCACCCGGCGGTGGACGTGATCGTGCGCGGGTGGGGTGAGGGGCTGCTGCCCGATCTGCTCGACCGGTACGCCGAGGGGGCGACCCCCGAGGGCCTGTCGGGCGTCGTGTGGACCGACAGCGAAGGCGTCATCCAGCTCAACGATCTGCCGAAGCAGAAGAGCAGCGAGCATCCCCCGCTGGTGTACGACTGGGACTCCTGCGACCTGTCCCCGTTCATCATGGAGGGCTACGGGCTCGGCCGCCGCACCCTCGTGATGATCACCAGCCGCGGCTGTCCCCACGAGTGCACGTTCTGCTACGGGCCCCAGTTCCACGACTCGACCTGGAGCGGCCAGGCGGCCGAGCACGTGCTCGACGACGTGGACCACCTGGCCAAGCGGTACGACTTCGATTCGATCTTCTTCAACGACGACAACTTCGCCGTGAAGTGGTCGCGCACGGCCGCCATCGCCGAGGGCATGGCCAAGCGCGGTCTGACCTACGGCATGTCGTTCCACGCCAGCTACCTCAACGACGAGCGGATCGGCTTCCTGAAGAAGACCGGCTGCGTGCGGCTGTACTGGGGGCCGGAGTCGGGGTCGCCGCGGATCCTGAACATCCTCAAGAAGGGCCAGACCCCGGAGCAGAACATCGCGATCGCGAGGGCCGCGAAGAAGCACGACATGGGCGCGCTCATGGGCTTCATGGTCGGCCACCCCCAGGAGACCGAGGCGGATCTGCAGATGACGCTCGATCACATCGACGAGCTCATGGCGATCCACCCGGGCATGGACATCTCGGACATCAAGATCTTCACGCCCTACCCGGGCACGGAGTTCTACGCCGACGCCCTCGCCCACGGCTTCAAGCCGCCCGAGCGCCTCGAGGACTGGTCGAGCTTCTACTGGAACAAGTCGAACCTGCCGTGGCTCACGCCGAAGCAGCAGGACCGCCTGGAGATCATCTCCTACACGTCGCTGTGCGCCTTCGCGACGTGGCGCACGGTGGGTCTGAACCCGCTCCAGAACGGGGTGGTGAGCGCCCTGAACAAGGCCGAGCAGCTCCGGTGGCGCAAGCGCGCGTTCAGCTACGCGCCGGAGCTCAAGGTCATCCAGAAGTACGTGGATCTGCACCGGCTGGACGAGTCCCTCGGGCGCCGCGCGTGGAACCGGCTGCGCCGCGTCCTGGACCGCATGGAAGTGCGATGACCACAGCGCGCTACCTGGGCTGGTCCGGCTTCCTCCTGGAGGACGGCGAGCGGCGGGTGGCGATCGACCCCCACTGGTCGGGGTTTCAGGCCACGGGCAGCCTGCCCTTGTTCGACCTGACCCCCCTCACCGGGATCGTGCTCAGTCACGGCCACCCCGACCACGTCGCCGACGCGCCGACGCTGCTGCGGCTGCATCCCACGTGCTGGGCGGTGGGGGACGTCAAGGTGGCCGCGTGGCTGCGCGACAAGGTCCCCGAAGCCCGGGACCGGGTGTTCACGGCGATGCCGAACGAGACCCTGCTGCGGGACGGCATCGAGATCACGCTGCGTCCGGGGGTGCACGTGGGCGAGGGACCTCTGGGTGAGCTGCGCAAGCTGCTGCACTACGCCCGACGGGCGCCGATCTCGACCGTGCGGCTGCTCCGGGCGACCCACGACTCGCCGAAGACCGCGGGGGTGTACTCCATCGAGCTGCGGCTGCCAGACGGATTCCGGGTCCTGCACGCAGCCGAGACGGTGCACCGGGCATCGCCCCGACCCGACCCCGCCACCGACGCGGGGGCGCTGGACCTCTTCCTGCTCGGCGTCGAGCCTGGCGAGGAGGACGCCTGCCGGCAGGAGATGGCCCGGGCGGACAGCAAGCAGACGCTGCTGTTCTCGCCTCATGCAGCGACCCGGGAGGTGTTCCGGGACGACGCCCACGTCCGCTGGGACCTCCTGCTCGGCGGCGCCAACAGCGCGCAGCGGGCCATTCCCTCGACCGACCTGTCTCCGTGATCGTCGCGGTCACCGGCGGAACCGGGTTTCTCGGACGCGCGGTTGTGCAGGCCCTGCTCGAGCGGGGCGAACAGGTGCGCTGCCTCGTTCGCCGGGGCTCGTCCGCTCCGGATGGTGTGCAGGTCGTCCCCGGCGATCTCGCCGACGCGGCGGCGCTGCGTGCCCTCGTGGCCGGCGCAGATGCGGTGCTTCACCTCGCGGCGCTCATGGGCAGCCGGGATGAGCGCGCGCTGCAGGCCGTCAACGTGCACGGCACCCGCGCGGTGCTCGCCGCCGCGAAAGCCGCGGGGGTGGGGCGGTTCGTGCTCGTCAGCTCCGTGGCCGCGGGACGGCCAGACCACGGCGCGTACTCGCGGAGCAAAGCCGACGCCGAGGCGGTGGTGCGCGATGGGACCGTACCCTGGGTCATCGTGCGCCCCCCCGTGCTGATCGGGCCGGGCAGCCAGGTCGAGCGCACCTTGAAGAACCTGGGGCGCCTGCCCCTGGTCCCCGTCATCAGCGGTGGAGCGCCGCTTCGGCCGGTGCAGGTGCAGGACGCCGCCCGGGCCTGCGTGGAGGCGGCGCGCGCCCCGGACGCGGCGGGGATCTGGACGCTCGCGGGCCCCGAGGACCTGTCCTTCCTGACCCTGAGCCGGCGGACCCTGCAGGGTCTCGGATCCAGGGCCCGCACGGTGCCCCTGCCGGGCCGTCTGGCCCTGCTCATCGCCGGCGTGGCCGAGCGGGTGCTGCCCGCCCCCCCGCTGACGGTCGAGGGGGTCCGCGCGGTGCTCGCCGGCAGCCCGCCGGGGGGGCGCGCCTGATGCGTCCGCACGTCCTGCTGGTGAACCTGCCCCACCCCGAGCGCCTGCAGCGCCGGTGGGTGGCGAGCTACCAGGCGCCGAACTTCCTCGTGCCGCCCACCGAGCTGATGGGGCTGGACGCCCTGCTCCGGGGCCGCGGGGTCGCGGACGTCACGCTGGTGGATGCGATCGCCGAGGGCCTGGGGACCAGCGGCGTCGTCGGGCTGTGCGGATCACACGCGCCGACCCTCATCGTGGCGCTCGCGGGCTTCGGGAGCCTGGCGCAGGACCTCGATGAGCTCGCCTCCCTCAAGGCAGCGATCCCAGGCGCCATCACGGCGATCTTCGGGCACCTGCCGACCACCACCCCCGAGCCCATCGGAAGGCACCCAGGGGTCGATCTGGTGATCCGCGGCGAGGCCGAACAGACCCTGCTGGCCCTGTGCGAGGCCCTGGACGCGGGCCGCCGGGAGTGGACCGGGATCCCCGGACTGGCCTGGATCGAGGACGGCCGGCTGGTGCTCACCACCGAGCGCCCACGGATCCAGGATCTGGACGCCCTGCCCTTCCCGGATCACACCAGGATCGCGCTGAAGCACTACGGCGAGCCGTTCCTGCCGGGGCCCATCGGGGCGGTGACGAGCGCCCGGGGCTGCCCCTATTCCTGCGCGTTCTGCGTGCGCGCCTACGGCCAGGAGATGGCCTGGCGCAGCGCCTCCAGCCTCATCGAGGAGCTGCGGGCCCAAAGGCGGATCGGGATCCGCCACGTGCGCTTCCTGGACGACACGTTCACGCTGGACCGCAAGCGCGTCCTGGCCCTGTGCGTGGCCCTGCAGGAGGCGGACCTGCGCATCACGTGGTCCTGCCTGACCCGGCTGGACCGGCTCGACGAGGAGCTGTGTCGGGCGATGGCCCGGGCCGGCTGTCGGCGCGCCTACGTGGGCATCGAGTCGGCCGACGAAGCGCAGCGCGACACCATGTCCAAGGGCCTGGGCCCCGCCGCGATCCCCGGCGGAGCAGCCGCCCTGCGCTCCGCGGGCATCGAGGTGTCCGGGTTCTTCGTGGTGGGCGAGGACGCCGCTTCGGTCGCCGAAGCCCGGCGCTCCGCAGATCTCGCGGTGAGCCTCGGTCTGGACTACGTCATCGCCACCCGCTTGCAGGTCTGGCCGGGCACGGCGCTGTGGACCGACGAGGCCGCGCTGGACCCGTCGGGCCTGCCCACCGGACGGCGCGTCGGCGCCCCCGGCGCGTCGGGCTTCGCCGCCGAGCGCGCCCTGTACCGCCGCTTCTATTCGCATCCCCGCACGCTCGCCCGGCACCTGGGCAGGAGCGTGCGCCACCCCCGCACCACCGCACGCAGCGCAGCGGCCCTGCTGACCTGGGCCGCATCTTCCGCCACCCGCGACTTCATCTAGGCAGGCCATGACGCTCCCACGCTCCCTTCCGCCGATCCCGATCATCGAGCCGTTCCGCATTCGCACGGTCGAGCCCCTCACCATGACCACCCGGGAGGAGCGCTCGATGCTCCTCATCGAGGCGCACTGGAACCTGTTCGGGATCCACGCCTCCCGCGTGCTCGTCGATCTGCTGACCGACTCGGGCACCGGCGCCATGAGCACGGAGCAGTGGGCGGCGATCATGCGAGCCGATGAGTCCTACGCTGGGGGGGAGTCCTTCTATCGCTTCGAGCGCGCGGTCCAGGACGTCACCGGCATGCCCGAGGTGATCCCGACCCACCAGGGGCGGGCCGCCGAGTCGATCCTGTGCCGGGTGCTGGTGAAGCCCGGGGAGCGGGTCCTCGGCAACACCCACTTCGACACCACCCGCGCCCACATCGAGGCCGCCGGAGCCGAGGCCGTGGACCTGCCGGATCCCGCCACCGAGGACACCCGCACGGAGACCCCCTTCAAGGGGAACATCGATCTGGTGGCCCTGGAGCGCGAGCTGAAGAAGGGCAACGCGCCCCTGGTCATCATGACCGCGACCAACAACGCCCTGGGGGGCCACGCGGTCGCGCCCGAAAACCTGCAGGTGGTGCGCGAGCTCACGACGAAGTACGGCGCGCTGCTCTTCCTGGACGCGGCCCGCTTCGCCGAGAACGCGGCGCTGGTGCGTCGGGACTCGCCGCGCTGGGGCGACAAGACCCCCGCCGAGATCGCGCGGTTCATGTTCGATCTGTGCGACGGCTGCTTGATGTCCGGCAAGAAGGACGCGCTGGTGAACATGGGCGGCTTCCTCGCGCTGCGGGAGCCCGAGCTGGCGCGGCAGCTGCGTGAGCTGGGCGTGCTGCAAGAGGGCTTCCCCACCTACGGAGGGCTGTCGGGGCGGGACCTCGAGGCGATGGCCCAGGGCCTGCGCGAGGTGCTGCAGCAGGACTACCTCGACTACCGCCTCGCGACGGTGCGCTACCTCGCCGACGGCCTGGAGTCCGTCGGGTTCCCTGTGGTGCGTCCAGCGGGCGGGCACGCCGTGTTCATCGACGCCCGCGCGTCGCTGCCCCACATCCCCCCCAGCCAGTTCCCGGCCCATGCGCTGGCGTGTGCGCTGTACGTGGAGGGCGGGATCCGCACCGTCGAGATCGGGACGCTGATGTTCGGTGAAGCGGCGCACGCCGATCTGGTCCGGCTGGCGCTGCCCCGGCGGGTCTACACGCAGAGCCACATCGACTACGTCATCGCCATCGCGGCCCGCGTGGCGGAGCGGAAGGACCGGCTGCGGGGGCTCAAGATCGTGCAGGAGCCCGAGCGGCTCCGGCACTTCTCGGCCCGCCTGGCCCCCATCGACTCATGAAGATCCCTCTGCGCCTCGCCGGGGAGCCCCTGCCGCCCCCTCCCGGACCGGTCGTCCTGGCGACTGGATTCCGACCCTTCTTCCTCGCCGCGGGCGCCTTCGGGGCGCTCGCCGTGCCGCTGTGGCTCCTGCTGCTGTACGCCGGGGTCGCGGCCCCCACCGTGCTTCCAGGCATGACCTGGCACGGCCACGAGATGCTGATCGGATACACCGGCGCCGTGCTCGCCGGCTTCCTGCTGACGGCCGTGCGGCACTGGGCCGGCGGTCGCGCCACGGCCGCCAACGGACCCCTCGCGCTGCTGGTGCTCGCCTGGATCCTGGGCCGCATCGCCAACGCGCCGGGCGTTCCGGGGGGCCTCTGGTCCGCCGCCCCCGACGTGGTGTGGCTGCTCGGGGTGACGGTGGCCATCGGGCGTCCGCTCATCGCGGCCGGAAGCCGGCGCAACTATGGCTTCCTGGCGGCCCTGCCCTTCCTCGCCGCGTGTTCGGTGGCGCTGCATCACCCGACCGCGGTGGCGTGGTCGTCCCAGCTGCTCGAGGTGGTGCTGATGGTGTTCGTGGCGGTCCTTGTGGTGGTGGGGGGGCGGATCGTGCCGCTGTTCACCCGAAACGCCCTGCCCGACCTGGGCGTGGAGTCGATCCCCGCCATCGAGAAGCTCGTGCCCTTCGCCCTCGGCGCGGCCCTGCTCGCTCCCCTGGCCCAGGACTGGCCCCGGGTACGCGCGGCCCTGCTGGCAAGCGCCGCGACGGTGCTGGCGGCCCGACTGGTCCGGTGGCGCAGCCTGGGCACGCTCGGTGAGCCGCTGCTCTGGATCCTGCACGTGGGCTGCTGGTGGATCCCCGTGGGCCTGGCGGCGTTGGCGGCAGGTTCCGTCGCGCTGCTGCCGCCCGCGGTGGGGCTGCACGCCCTGGCGGCCGGCGCCATCGGGTCACTGACGATCGGGATGCTGGGGCGCGTGTCCCTCGGTCACACCGGACGAACGCTGGCCGCGGGTCCTGGCGCCACCGCGGCGTTTGCGCTGATGGTCACGGCGGGGGCCCTTCGCGCGGCGGCCCCGCTGTTCGGCACGCCGCGGGTCCTGCTGATGGTCGCCGGCACGCTGTGGTCGCTGGCCCTGCTCGGCTGGCTCGTGTCGTTCGCCCCGTTCCTGGTCGCGCCCCGACCGGACGGAAAGCCCGGGTAGGACCCGCGCTCAGGCGGCGCCGACCTCGTTGACGTGCTCCACCCACGACACGGCCGCCCGCGCGAGGTCTGCGGCGTGCCGAAGGCCCAGCTTGCTCTTGATGTGGGCCTTGTGGGTCTCCACGGTCTTCACGGAGATCCGCAGCCGCTCGCTGATCTCGCGAGTGGCCAGCCCCTTGCCGGTCAGACGGAACACGTCGAGCTCGCGGTCGGAGAGCGAGTAGCCCGGCTCGTTGCCTCGATCCAGACCCACGGCCAACGCGCCGTGGGAGGCCGCCAACACCGGGCCCTGCACCCGGCCAGCGGCCAGGGCGCCGCGGATCACGGCGGTGAACTCGCCCGGACCCTGCCGCTTCATGATGCAGCCCACGGCCCCCATCCGGATGGCGCGCTGGGCGAAGTGACTCTCGTCGTGGTTGGAGAGCACCAGGATCTTCACGTCTGGCCAGGTCGCGCGCACCTGGCGCAAGAACTCCAGGCTGCCCATCCCGGGAAGCGACAGGTCCACCACCAGGATGTCGGGGGGGCAGGCGCTTCCGACCAGCTGCCTCAGGGCACTCTCGCCGTCCATCGCCTCCCCGATGACCCGGGCCCCAGGGAGCGCGCTGATCAGCGCCGCGAGCCCCAGCCGAAAGACCGGGTGATCATCCACCAAGAAGAGGGTCTGAACCGCGACCATGGCCTTACCTGCCTCCCAACTATTCGACAACATTGGGTTTAGCACGCCGGCCAGGAGCGGCTGGTGATCTCGATCACCCATCGGGGTTTCCCCCGGGATTCGTCAGGGCGCCGCGGGTGGCGGGGCAGGCTCCAGCGGCGGATGCCGCTCCACGAAGCGCCCCTGCAGCCCCTCGGTCTTGTGCACGAGGCCCGCCGCGTCCACCCAGACCGCCTGCACGTCCTGCTCCTTCGCGATCCGCAGGCCGTCCTGCAGGGACACGAGCATCAAGGCCGTGGACAGGGCGTCGGCCTCCGTCGCGTCGGGGCTCACCACCGTCACCGACCGGAACCCGCGGCCGGGCAGCCCGTCCCGGGGATCCAGGATGTGGTGGTAGCGCACCCCGTCGTGCTCGAACCAGCGCTCGTAGTCCCCGCTCGTGGACACGGACGCCCCGCTCACGGAGATCAGGGCGAACCAGTCGTTCCACTCGCCCCGCGGGTCACGGATCCCCACGTTCCAGGGCCGGCCCGACGCCGCGTTCCCCGACGTGTAGACCTGCCCCCCGGCGGAGAGCACGAAGTCGGTGACCCCGCGCGACCTGAGCATCGCGACCGCCCGGTCCAGGGCCCAGCCCTTGCCGATGCCTCCGAGGCCCACGAGCATGCCCTTGACCGCCAGGCGCGCGGACTTCGCCTCGCCGTCGAGCTCGAGCTTGTGCCAGTCCACCAGGGCCACTCGCCGCAGCCGCTCCGCGTCGTCGGGCGGGCGCGGGCTCGCCGCCTTGAAGTCCCACAGACCCCACAGCGCGGCCCAGGTGGGGTCGAAGGCACCGCCGGTGGCTTCGGCGATCGACACCGAGCGCTGCAGCAGCGCGAACAGCTCGTCGGGCAGGACCTGCGGAGCGCCCCCCGCCGCCCCGTTGAGCGCCGCCAGGGGCGAGGTGTCCTTCCACTCGCTGGCCAGGGCGTCGACGTCCCGGAAGATGCCGAAGACCGCCTCGGCGTCAGCGGCGGTGCCCGTGGGGCCGACGAACTGCACCTCGATGCGGGTCGTCATCACCTCCGCCGTCCACACCCGGGGCTCGCCGGACAGCGCCGGAGCGCAACCCAGCACGACCAGCAGGAGGCACAGCGCTGGTCGGAACACGGGGACGGCTCTAGTGACCGGCCTTGCCGTGGTCGACCGCGGGGGCCGCAGCGCCGTGAGCGCCCGCCGGCGCCGCCCCGTGCGGCGCGGCAGCGTGGTCCTCGGAGTAGTTGGGATCGGCGTACGTGTAGCCCTTGGGCTGCTTGTCCTGGCACGCGTCCCAGTCCTGCTTCTCGTTCATGCACGCCAGGTAGGCGTCCTGCTGCTCGTGCAGCACCACCTGGCCGCCGTGCAGCGGATCCACCATGGAGCGCGTGAGCAGGTCCGTCATCGTCAGCGTGAAGAAGACGCTCATGAAGAACAGACCACCCAGGAACGCGAGCAGGTTCAGCCGCTTGTCCCAGATGAGGTGCATGAAGACGCTGCACACCAGGCTGGCCTTCGTGAAGGCCACGATCATCGCGACGATCAGCGACCAGGGCTGCGGGATCCCGAGGTACGAGATCGCCACGGTCAGCGTCGTCAGGACCAGCAGGGCCCCGAAGACCCCGATGTACACGGACAGGGGCGTGATGTGCTCGTGGATCTCACCGGCGTGGGAGCCACCGGGGGAGAGCGACGTGTTCTTGGGCGTTGCCATCGTGCAGCCCTCCTACTTGACCAGGTACAGCAGCGGGAACAGGAAGATCCACACGAGATCCACGAGGTGCCAGTACAGCCCCACGTTCTCGAGGAAGACGTAGTTCCCGTCCATGAAGCGGCCGCGCTGCGCCAGCACCAGCAACCAGAGCAGCACACCGATCCCGATCACGACGTGGATGCCGTGCAGGCCGGTCAGGCAGTAGTAGATCGCGAAGAAGACCGGCATGAGCCCGGTGCTCCCCGTGTACGCGTAGTGGCCCGCCGGGAAGATGCCCAGGTGGAACTTGTGCGTGTACTCGAAGTACTTCACGACCATGAACACGCAGGCGAACAGGATCGTCAGCGCCAGGTTGATCTTGAGCGCCTTCGGGTTCTTCGTCTGTGCCGCCCGGACGGCCAGGGCCATCGTGAAGGACGAGGTGATGAGCACCACCGTGTTGATGCCGCCCATGACCTTGTTGAGCTGGTCGGCGCCGGCCAGCCAGGTCTCGGGGTACATCCAACGGAAGGCGACATAGGCCATGAAGAGGCCGCTGAAGAACAGCACCTCCTGAGCCAGGAAGAGCCACATTCCGAACTTGGCTGCCTCGTTCTGCTGGGCGCCACTCTGGAAGAAGTGGGCGACCCAGGCCGGGCGGTTCGGATCCGACGCGTGCGCGTTTGACATCAATAGTCTCCGGTAGAGCGGCAGGGGCTCAGTGGTGTCCCTTGCCCAGCGACTCGTCGATCTCCGGGAAGTCGTACGGGCCACGGACACACACCGGGGTGTGGTGGAAGTTGTGCTCGATGGGCGGGGTCGCGGTCTCCCACTCCAGGGTCACGGCGCCCCACGGGTTGTCCGGCGCCTTGGGGCCCCGGAACAGCGCGTAGAGCAGATAGAACATCACCAGCAGGAGGCCCGCCGCCAGCACCAGGGAGCCGTAGGAGCTCATGCGCTGCAGGCTCTCGAACTCGGGCAGGTACTCGTGGTAGCGGCGCGGCATGCCGCGCGAACCCACGACGAACTGCGGGAAGAAGGTCAGGTTGAACCCGATGAAGATGATCAGGGCGCCGATCTTCCCCAGGGTCTCGTTGTACATCGTGCCGAACATCTTCGGCCACCAATGGTGCAGGCCCCCCAGGAAGGAGATGACCGCGCCCGACGCCATGACGTAGTGGAAGTGCGCCACCACGAAGTACGTGTCGTGCAGGTGCACGTCGGTGGACATGGTGCTCAGGAACAGGCCCGTGAGCCCGCCGATCAGGAACAGGAACATGAAGCTGAGCGCGTACAGCATCGGGGTGTTGAAGCGGACCGAGCCGCCCCACATCGTCCCCACCCACGCGAAGATCTTGATGGCCGTCGGCACCGCCACGAAGAACGTGATGAAGCTGAACACCACGCCCGCCAGCTCGGACTGCCCGGACACGAACATGTGGTGTCCCCAGACCAGGAACCCGATGAGCGCGATGGACACCGAGCTCAGCGCGATGGCCCCGTAGCCGAAGATCCGCTTGCGGCTGTGCACCGCCACCAGCTCGGAGATGATGCCGAAGGCCGGCAGGATCATGATGTAGACGGCGGGGTGGCTGTAGAACCAGAAGAAGTGCTGCATGAGCACCGGGTCGCCGCCCAGCTCGGGGTTGAAGATGCCGACCCCCATGATCCGCTCCATCATCACCAGGGCCAGCGTGATCGCCAGGACCGGCGTCGCCAGCAGCTGGGTCAGCGCGGTGGCGTACAGGGCCCACAGCATCAGCGGCATGCGGAAGAAGCCCATCCCCGGCGCGCGCATCTTGTGGATGGTCACGATGAAGTTCAGGCCCGTGAAGATGGAGCTGAACCCCAGGGTGAAGGCTCCGAGGAGCGCCCAGGTGATCGGGCCGACGGCCGTCGTGCTGTAGGGCGTGTAGAAGGTCCAGCCCGTGTCGAAGCCCCCCGCGAGCACCGCGTACAGCAGCAGGAAGGCCCCCATCCAGTAGATGTAGAACGACGCGAGGTTCAGCCGCGGGAACGCGACGTCCTTCGCCCCGAGCATGAGCGGCAGCAGGAAGTTGCCGAGCGCCGCCGGCGTCAACGGGATGATGACCAGGAAGACCATCACGCCGCCGTGCAGCGTGAACGCCTTGTTGTACTGGTCTCCGGTGAGGAGGTCCGGCGCCGCGGTCATCAGCTCCATGCGGAAGACGACGGCGGTGAAGCCGGCCACCGCGAAGAACGCCAGCACCGAGATCAGGTACATGATCCCGATCCGCTTGTGATCGACGGTGATCAGCCAGCCCTTGAGGAACTGGAAGAGGCCCTTCTCACGGCCGTAGCTCAGGTAGCTGGGCTCGTCGTGGTGGTCGTGACCTGCGTCGCCGGCCGTGGCCCCGGTGCTCTGCGGAGTGTCAGACATGGTCTTGCCCGCCTCTACTTCTGGCTCTTGATGTAGTCGATGAGGGCGTCGATCTCGGCGTCCTCGAACTGCCCGGCGAAGGGCGGCATCACCGGGCCGAAGCCCTTCACCACCTTCGCGGTGGGATTCACGATCGACTCGCGGATGTAGTTGTCGTCCACAAGGACGGTGCTGCCGTCGACGAGGGTCTCGTCGGTGCCGTACAGGGCGTTGAGGGCAGGCCCGACCCCGACGGCGCCGGTGATCGAGTGACACGCCGTGCAGCCGCCCTGGGCGAACAGCGTCTTGCCGTCCTTGGGGGCGTTGCTCAGCTTGCGCTCGTCCGCCATCCAGGCCGCGTAGTCCTCAGGGGTCTTCACGATCACCTTCGTCAGCATCCGGCTGTGGTCCTTGCCGCAGTACTCGGTGCAGAAGAAGTTGAACTCGCCCACCATCGTGGCCTCGAACCAGATGGCCGTGTACCGGTTCGGAATCACGTCCTTCTTGATGCGGAAGGCCGGGATGAACATCGAGTGCAGGACGTCACGCGAGTTGCCGATCAGCTTGACCGGCTGCCCCAGCGGAACCACCAGGCCGGTCTCGCGCTGCATGTCGTCCGCGCGGCGCTTCGTCTCGTCCGGCGAGGCGATCAGGGTGACCCCCTCGGTCGGGTACTCGAACGTCCAGAACCACTTCTGACCCGTGACGCGGATCTCCATGGCGTCGCCCGGCGCGACCGCGAGGTTCATGTACCCCTGGAAGCCGAGCCAGAAGATCGTCGCCAGCAGGATCGACGGGATGATCGCCAGGATCGCTTCGATCTTGTGGTTGCCCGCGGTGGGGTGTGTGCGATCCGCGTCGCTCCGCTTCCGATACCGGATCGCGAAGTAGGCGCCCACGACCACGATGGCGACGAAGAAGAGCGTCGTCAGAGCGAGGATGTAATAGAAGACAGGATCGACGAACTCGGTGGTCGTCGAGGCGTTCGGGGGCATCCAGAAGGACCCCTCAGCCACTGCGCCGAGCACGCTGCCGAATGGATTACCGACCATCGTCAAAGCACCTCCGTCGCACGACGCCGCAGCTCAATCCGCCACATCGCACCAAGGAAGAGGGTGAGCGCGAGCACGATGGCGACGCCGCTGAGACGCATGATTTCAAACGCCTCCGCCGCGTACGACCCGAGCTCAGCGTCGTAATGGAAACAGGAAAGAAGAAATCGGTCGACGGTGGTGCCGAGGGTGCCCTCGGCCGCGTCGAGGAGAGCGAAACGAACGTCCCGAGCCAGGTAGCTCAAGCCGTACAGGTAGCGGGTGATCTTGCCCGTCGGCGACAGGAAGTAGACCGCGGCGCTGTGCGCGTACTGGTCGGTCTGCTGGTCGTAGGAGTACTTGAAGCCCACCGCGTCGGCGAGCTTGTCGATCTGGTCCTTGGTGCCCGTCAGGAACGACCAGTCCACGTCGGCGCCCATGCCCAGCGCCTTGAGATACGTCTGGCGCTTGGCGGAGGCCACCGCCGGCCCCTCCCGGGGGTCGATCGACACGGTGACGATGCGGTAGTCGTCGTTGGGCTTCAGGCCGTTGCCCTTGATCCCGGGGACCAGCGCGTTCAGCTGCAGGTTGCACAGCATCTTGCAGCGGTAGTAGTTCAGGGTCAGCAGGACGGGGATGCCGTCGTCCAGGTAGTCGCGCAGGGTGACCTGCTCGCCGTCCTGATCCACGAAGTGCAGGTCCTGATCGACGCTGTCGCCCAGCCGCTCCGCGACTCCGATCTCGCGCAGCTCCCGCGGCACGTACTCCTTGCCGTGCGAGTCCCCGATCCAGGCACAGGACAACACCGCCACGAGGGCGAGCGTCAGCATGCGTGGCTGGAGCACGGTGGGCACGATCGGGGCGGTTTCGCTAGAGGGTCTTGAGGTACGCGATGAGCTGGGCGAGCTCGGCGTCCGTGTACGTCTGGGGGGTCATCGCGGGAGGGAAGCCCTCCACGACCTTGGCGTTCGGGTCCAGCAGCGACTCAATCGCGTAGGCCTCGTCCACCGTGATCGTGCTTCCGTCCGCGAGCTTCTGTTCACGGCCGAAGAGCCCCTTGAGGCCGGGGCCCACCACGCGGTCGGTGCTGTCCGCCTTGTGGCACGCCATGCAGAGCTTCGGGCCGTTGAAGAGGGCCTGACCGAGGGCGGCGAGTTCCTCGTCGCTCATCGCGGCGCTCTCGGCGGCAGCCGCTGCGGCCGCCTCCTCGTCCACTTCGGCCTTGGGAGCCGCACCGGCGGACGCGAGGAGCGCCGGGTTTCCGAGCAGGGACGCCTTCGCGGCCTCGATCGGGATGCGGTACAGGCCGCTCTCGAGCTTCTTCGGGGTGCCGAGCAGCTCCGCTTCGGTGGCCCGCAGCGCATCGAGGTCCGGCGTGGGCCGCACCAGCTGCCGGTCGTTCACAAGGCCCTTGGTGACGTTCATCACCAGGGGCACGCAGATGATGATCGTGAAGACCATCAGGGCGAGCGCGCCGAGCAGCACGATGCTGACCGGGAACAGCTTGGAGCTGTCGTGCTCGACGCCACGCGCTTCCAGATCAGCGACCTGGGGGTCAGCCGACGGCTCGTGATCGTGAGAGTGGGAATCGCTCATCGGGAACTCCTCGCGTCCGTGCCTAGATGTTCACGAACTCGACCGACTCCTTGAGCCGGGGGTCCTGGATGGGGATGAGAGCAGCGCCCTTGGCGTTCCAGACGAACATGCCCATGAGCACCGACACCATCCCAAACCACGTCAGGAAATCGACCGGCGTCAGGTGCACACCGTGGTGGTGCATCGCCGGCATGATCATGTAGTGCAGGTCCACGAAATGCATGCCCAGCATCCACAAGCAGCCGATCAGCAAGGTGCCGCGCATCCGCTTGATCGTCCGGGGCAGCAGGAAGAAGAACGGCACCGCGAAATGGCCGAGCAGCAGCGCGAGGCCCACCCACTCCCAGCTGTTGCCAGCCCGGTGCGCGAACCACGAGGTCTCCTCGGGGATGTTCGCGTACCAGATCAGGAAGTACTGGCTGAAGGCGATGTACGTCCAGAAGATCGTGAACGCGAACGTCAGCTTGCCGAGGTCGTGGTAGTGCTCGTCGTTGATGATGCGGTTCAGCAGCCCGACGCGCTGCATGATGATGTGCATCGCGCCCAGCAGGGCCAGCGCGGACATGAACGAGCCGGCCCAGAAGTACACGCCCCACATGGTCGAGTACCAGTGGGGGTCCAGGCTCATGATCCAGTCGATGGCCGCGAACGTCAGGGTCAGCGCGAAGATCGCGATGCTCGGACCCGCGCGACGCTCGAGCCGGCGGCTGAACTCCTCGCGGTCGGCGGCGCTGCCCTCCATCGTGTCCTGCTTGATGGACTGCCGACGGAACCAGAAGCCCAGCCCGGCCCACACCAGCAGGAAGACGACCCCGCGGATGTGCCAGAAGCCCTCGTTGAGGTAGCCCGACTTCGCCTGAAGCATGGCGTCCTGCGAGACGACCTCGGCGTCCATCCAGTGGTGGTACAGGTCGTGCCCGCCCAGGAACAGGATGGGCAGGAAGAACAGGCCGAGCAGCGGCAGGGTGCCCGCCAGGTTCTCGGCGGTGCGCCGCACCAGGACGCTCCACCCTGCGCGCGCAGCGTGCTGGACCAGCGTGAAGAACAGCGAGCCCAGCCCCAGGCTGGCGGCGTAGAGCCACGCGATCAGGTAGCTGAACCAGAACTGCTTGTGGTGCTCGCTGGAGTCGAGGAAATAGCCGACTCCGATGGCGACGATCCCGGCGACCAGCGCGGCCACGGGGATCTTCCGCCAGGAGTGGGCCTCCGGAAGCGTGTACTCCGCGACGGTGGGCATTGCGACATGAGCGCTCATGACTACTTCCACCCCTGCTTTCCGGCCACGTCGGCCGGCACCTGGGCGAGGGACGCACCCTGGCTGATCTGCAGCGCCCGGACGTACGCGGCGATGGCCCAGCGGTCGTTCGCGGGGATCTGCGCAGCGTAGGGCGGCATGGTCCGCACGCCCTCGGCGATGGCGTTGGTGATCTGACCGACCGGGAACTCCCGAACGCGATCCTGCGAGAAGTCCGGCGGCGGCACGAAGCCGCGCTGCTTGACGATCCCGTTGCCCGTGCCCGCCTTGTCGTGGCAGGGCGAACAGAAGATGTCGTATCGATCCTGGCCGCGGTCGAGCAGGGCCGCGTCGAGCTTCATGCCGTCGGGGAGCGACGAGACGAAGTCGCCCGCCTGGTCCACGCCAGCGGCGAGGACGGTGTCCTCCCGAAGCTCACCGACAGCGACCGTGCCGGCCACCGGGATGCGCGAGGAGCGCCCGTCGGCGAAGAAGGCGCTCGGCTCCTGCGCGTCGTAGCGCCGGACCTGGTCCATGTTCTTGTTGGGGTGGAGCGGCGGCTTGTCGGAGACCTGCCCGCGGCAGCCTCCGAGGGTCGCGGCCGCAGCCAGCGCCACCAACGTCCCCTTGAAGAAGCGTGACATCGTCGCTCCTATTCTTCGATGAGCTCGACGAGCGTCGCGCCGAGGTCGCTCAGGAACTCGCTCGTCGCCGTGGCGTCGAACTTGGGATCCCGTGCTTCGATGGAGATGAAGAACTTGTCGTCCGATGCGGCCTCGAACGCCTTGCTGCTGAACAAGGAGTGGTGCAGCCGCGGCAGCCCGTTGAGGGCCGCCATGCCGAGCAGGGCTCCGATGGCCCCCATCAGCACCGACACTTCGAAGGTGACAGGCACGAACGCCTGCCAGGGGATCATGGGCTTCGCTGAGATCACCTGCTGTGACGCGATCGAGGACACCCACACCTGCCCGATGAAGGCCGGAATGGTGCCCAGACCCAGGGCGAACACCAGC
The DNA here is from genome assembly GCA_937891735.1 of uncultured Pseudomonadota bacterium. Classification (GTDB taxonomy): domain Bacteria; phylum Myxococcota_A; class UBA796; order UBA9615; family UBA9615; genus JAGSHC01. The sequence goes on from CALAGR010000532.1 coordinate 20,703, forward strand.
GAGACCCAGGGCACACGACTGCGCTTGAGGCCCATCGCGTTCTCGAGCCCGTGCACCGGGAAGGGCGTGTGGGCGTCCCACTTCATGTAGCCGGCGTCCCGCACGTGCTCACACGCGTGGTACAGCGCCGCCGTGTTCTCGAATCGCGCCAGGGCGCCGTAGAGCTGCTTGGCCATCGTCGTCCTCCCAACCCCGCCTAGGCGGCGGCCTCGTCGTGCGCGTGGTTTCCGGGGTGGCCGTGCCAGTGGGGGTCGGCCTCGGGCAGGACGGCCTTGACCTCAGCGATCGCCACCATCGGAAGGAAGCGCACGAACAAGGTGAACAGCGTGAAGAAGAGGCCGAAGGACCCGACCAGGCAGCCGATGTCCCACATCGTCGGGCTGTAGTAGCCCCACGAGGACGGCATGAAGTCCGCCGCGAGGGTCGTGACGACGATGACGAACCGCTCGAACCACATGCCGATGTTCACGAAGATCGACAGGATGAACACGATGATGGGCGTCGTGCGGAACTTCTTGATCCAGAAGAACTGCGGCGTGATGACGTTGCAGCTCACCATGATCCAGTAGGCCCAGGCGTACTGGCCAAAGGCCCGGTTCACGAAGGCGAAGACCTCGTAGTCGTTGCCCGAGTACCACGCGATGAAGAACTCCATCGAGTACGCGTATCCGACCATCGAGCCCGTGAGCAGGATGATCTTCGCCATGTTCTCGATGTGGCGGACGGTGATGACCTCCTTGAGCTGGAAGATGCTCCGGGAGGGGATCATCAGGGTCAGCACCATGCCGAAGCCAGAGAACACCGCGCCCGCGACGAAGTACGGCGGGAAGATCGTGGTGTGCCAGCCGGGCAGCTGCGAGGTCGCGAAGTCGAACGAAACGATGGTGTGCACCGACAGCACCAGCGGCGTCGAGAGACCGGCCAGGATCATGTAGGCCGCTTCGTAGTTGACCCAGTGGCGGTGGCTGCCGCGCCACCCCAGGGCGAAGAACCCGTACAGCAGCTGCGCGATCCTGCCCTTGGCCCGGTCCCGCATGGTGGCGAGGTCCGGGACGAGGCCCGTGTACCAGAAGAGCAGCGAGACGGTGCCGTAGATGGAGACCGCGAACACGTCCCACAGCAGCGGCGACCGGAAGTTCGGCCAGGCCCACATCTGGTTCGGGATCGGGAACACCCACGGCAGCAGCCAGATGCGACCGACGTGAATGGTCGGGAAGCTCAAGGCGCAGGCCACGGCGAACAACGTCATCGCCTCGGCCGCGCGGTTGATGCCCGTGCGCCACTTCTGCCGGAACAGGAACAGGATCGCCGAGATCAGCGTGCCTGCGTGGCCGATGCCGACCCAGAACACGAAGTTGACGATCGCCCAGCCCCACGCGACGGGGTTGTTCAGACCCCAGACTCCGGTGCCTTCCCAGACCAGCCACACGACGCTGATGCCGTAGACGCTCAGGAGGGCGAGGGAGGCCAGGAAGGCCAGCACCCACATCGGCTGGGTCTTGCCCTCGACAGGCCGAGCGATCAGCTCGGTGATGTCGTGGAAGTCCAGGCCGCCCAGGACCAGCGGAGCCCGCTCTGCGACGGGATCTGAAAGCTGGTGGTCTGTTGTGTAGACCTTCGTGCTCATCAGGCCAGCTCGGGGTTCGGGTTGCGGATCTTCGCGAGGAAGGTCGTGCGCGGGTGGATGTTCAGGTCCTGCAGCAACGCGTAGTTGCGGGGCGAGGCCTTCAACCGGCTCACGGCGCTGTTGGGGTCGTTGATGTCACCGAAGGTGATGGCCTGGGCGGGGCACGTCTGGGCGCAGGCCGTGACGATGGCTCCGTCAGCCACGATTCCCGAGTTCGTGGAGCGCTTCGCCGCGACCTTGGCCACGGTGATGCGCTGCACGCAGTACGAGCACTTCTCGATGACACCACGGAACCGGACGGTGACGTTCGGGTTCATCTGCATGCGCAGGAGGTCGTTGGCCTCGTGGTTCTCGTTGGCGAAGTTGAAGTAGTTGAACCGCCGCACCTTGAAGGGGCAGTTGTTCGAGCAGTACCGGGTGCCGATGCACCGGTTGTAGGCCATGTCGTTGAGCCCCTCGGGGCTGTGGGACGTGGCTCCCACCGGGCAGACCTGCTCGCAGGGAGCGGTCTCGCACTGGGCGCACCCGATGGGCTGGAAGACGACCTCGGGGTTGTCTTCGTCGCCGGTGAAGTACCGGTCCAGACGCAGCCAGTGCATCTCGCGGCCCTTGGCGACCCGCTCCTTGCCCACGACGAGGATGTTGTTCTCGGCGTTGCAGGCGACCGTGCAGGCGTTGCAGCCGGTGCACGTGTTCAGGTCGATCGCCATGCCCCACTGGTGCCCGCTGGTGACGTTGGGCTGCTCCCACAGGGAGTGCAGCGCGTACAGCGGCTTCGCCTGCGCGAACGTGGGCTTCGCGTCGTACTCGGCGGCGGTGGCCTCCCGGACCATCGTGCGCCGCGGCGGCTGGAACGGCCCGATGGGCGTCTCGACCTTGGGGTCGAGCCGACCGTGCTCCTGGGTCGTCACCAGGTCGTAGGTCTCGCCGGTCTTGGCGACCGTGACGGCGTCGAACCACCCGCTGCCCTTGAGAGGCCAGGCGTTGAACCCACCCCCCGCGAAGCGACCGGCGGGCTCGCCGCGTCCGTGACCCACGGTCAGGACGACGACGTCATCGGTGATGCCCGGCACCACGAAGGTGGCGACCGACAGGGTGCGGCCACCGACCGTCAGCGTGACGAGGTCTCCCCGACCCACGCCGAGCTTGCCCGCGGTGGCCGGCGACACGACGGCCGCGTTGTCCCAGCTGAGCTTGGTGACCGCGTCGGGCAGCTCCTGGAGCCACGCGACGTTGGCGAAGCGCCCGTCGTAGACCCGCATGTCGAGCTGGAACGCGACCTCGAGGCCCGATCCGGCGGCGACCGCAGCACGCGCCGCGGTGGCCAGCCCGCTGAAGTCCCAGGTGGCCAACGCCACCGGCGCGGCCTCGACCGCTGCGTCGTCCGGGCCAGCTTCGGCGTCGACGACCGGGATCGGGACGGCCGCGCTGGGGCTGCTGGGGTCAACGCCGGCAGCAGGACCGGAGACGACCCCGTCGTGCAGCCAGCGGCGCCAGGCGGTGTCGAAGGACAGGTCGCCGGCGTAGGTCGCGAGGGTGGCCCGCACCTGCTCGTACCCGCCCTGGTCGTGGGCGCCGGACAGCCGGGCGAGCAGCTCGATGGCGCTCAGGGTGCCGAACAGGGGCGCGATGAGGGGCTGCTGCACGGCCACGCTGCCGTCGCTGGCGATGAGGTCGCCCCACGACTCCAGGTAGTGGCTCACCGGGATGTGCATCGTGGCCTTGGACGAGGTCTCGTCCAGCCGGTCCGACAGGTGCACCGTCGTCTCGATGCTGCCCATCAGGTCGGCGAAGCCGGGGCTCGTCAGGACGGGGTTGCCGCCCAGCATGATCAGCGTCTTGACCGACCGGGCCTTGATGACGGCGGTGAGCTCGTCCATCGCCGGAAGCCCGGCGGGCGTCTGGTTGGCGACCAGCTTCACCGTCTTGCCGAGGTTGCCCAGGGCGGTGTTCAGCATCAGGCCGAGGCCGTGCACCCAGGCCGGCTGCCCGAGACCCACGACCACCGCCGAGCGACCCCGGTTGGCGACCAGGTCCTTGGCGACCGCGTCGACCCACGCGGCGTTGCCCGCTGCGTCGGCCTTGAGCGCCCCGACGGCGCCCCGGCTTCCCTCGGGGGCCGGCACCGAGGCGAAGACCTTGGCGGCGACCGCGGCCAGGAAGCCGCCGATGGCGGACCCCCGCAGCCGGAGCCGGTTGTCGGCCATGGCGCCGGTGTTGCTGAAGCCCGGCTCCACCGCGTACAGGCGGCTGATGTCGGCCTTGGAGTCGGTGACCGCGCGGCTCTGCGCGTATCCGCGGTTGTTGCGGACGACGTCGCCCTGCACCCCGAGGAAGTCGGCGTCCACCGACAGGATGACCTTGGCGTTCTCCAGCGAGAGCGCCTCGCCGTAGCCGGTCAGCCCGACGAGCGCGGCGCCCTGTCGGGCCGCCTGGCCCAGGGGGTCATGGCGGAACACGCGGACCCGCGGGTGCTTGCCCAGCAGCTCGCCGATGAGGCGCGCCACCGTCGGGGAGCTCGTCTCGTCCAGCAGGAGCGCGACGCCGTCGCCGTCGCCCTTGATGGCCGATCCGGCCCAGCTGTCCACGTCGGCCCAGGTGGCCTCGGCGCCGGCCTTGCGCGGCAGGCGGGTGCGGTCCGGGTCGTACAGACCCATGATCGACGCCTGCGCGAAGACGCTGGCCGCGCCCGAGCTGTTGCTGTGGTTGGGGTTGCCCTCGATCTTCGTGGGGCGACCGTCCATGGCGCTGACCCGAAGACCCAGGACCGTGCCGGCCAGGCTCGCCACGGTGTTGTAGTTGACCGGCGTTCCGGGGACCCGATCCTCGGGCCGCTCCGTCAGCGGCACGATGAACTCGGCCTCCTTGCGGATGCAGCCGGAGAGCAGGGCCGCGCTGGCGGCGACCGTGGTGCCGGCCGCGCCCATGAACCCGCGCCGGCTCAGGCCTTCGGACTCTTCCCACTCCCGGGCGCCCTCGGGGGACTCCAGGACTGCGATGTCCGCATCGGACTGACCGGCGAGCTCATCGAGAGAGCGCCACTCACGCTTCGTGTTCACGACAGGGAGGCGCTTCATCGGTGGCATCCCGAGCAGTGGTTCGGCGGAGCGAGGGTGCGCGTGCCCGATACGTCCATCGGGGCGCCCTGCTCGTCAGCCTTGCGGGTGTAGTCGGCGGTGGTCACGTCCCAGGCCATGTTGGCGACCTGCTCGCGGGGCCGGAGCTTGCCGACGGGGTCGCGGTGGCAGTCCAGGCACCAGCTCATGCTGAGGGGCTGTTCCTGCGTCACGCGCTCCATCTGATCGATGCGGCCGTGACACTGGTTGCACCCGACACCGGCGGCCAGGTGCACGCTGTGGTCGAAGTACGCGTGATCCGGCAGCAGGTGCACCCGGGACCACGCCAGCTCCTCGCCGCCCTCGAAGCTGGCGACCAGCGGCTTGAGCAGCGGGCTGTCGGCCTTCACCACCTTGTGGCAGTTCATGCAGGTTGCAGCAGGGGGCACGGCGGCGGTGGCCGCGCGCTCGACGGTGTTGTGGCAGTACCGACAATCCATGCCCAGTTCGCCCGCGTGCAGCCGATGGCTGAACGCAACGGGCTGCTCGGGCTGGTATCCGACATCGGTAAACCAGGGCGAGAACCAGTACCAGATCGCTCCGGTCACGACGACGGCGGCCAGGGGCACGACGGCGGCGAGAACGGTCGGAAGATGGTTGGTCCAGCGCGGGAAGATGACAGCCACTTCCTGCCCCTCTGCTGTTCGGCGTCTGATGAGCCAGAGCCGTGTATTCACTGAGCTTTCTACCGGCCCCCGGTACAAAGCGCGCGGACCCTAACAGAGCCCCATAACGTCAACAACTGCCTGCGGAAGGCCGCATGTGCAGGTAGCGGCCCCTAAAGACAGGATTCGGGGACCGCGGACAATGCAGCAAATCGATGCACAACCGCATCTCCCCTTGTGGCCTCGGGAGAAATAGACCCATGCCGCCTCGCGGCGCGCTCGAGCTCCTTGCGCTCCCGCAGCACGTGGCGCGACCGGTGATAGACCTCGTCCAGGCCGAGCTCGTCGATGGCGTAGTAGCCGCGAATGCGGCCCTGCCAGTCGATCAGCACGAGCTTTTCGGTGTGTGCGATGTCCAGGAGCGCGCCGCCCGGCTCCACCTCGCGCTCGCCCATCGCCGTGGCGAAGCCGCCCTCGACGAGCCGACGCACCTCGGGCTCATCCCCCGTGATGAAGCTCCACACCCCGGCCTGCGCCCCGATCTCGGCGGCCTTGGTGGCCAGGACCTCGGGCGTATCGGTGGTGGGATCGACGGTCACGGTGAGCAGTCGGACGTCGTGGTCGAACGAGACGTACTTGTCCTGAAGCGAGTTCATGGCGGCCAGGATGCGCGGACAGACCGTGCGGCAGCTGGTGAAGAAGAAGCCGACGACCCACACGTCTCCCGCCATCTGCTCGGTGCCGAAGGGCGCGCCGTCCTGATCGACGAGACTGAACACCGGCAGCTGGCCCATCACGGGGGGCGGCGCCGGGACGTGGCGGGTGAGGGGCCGGATCAGCGGGATGAACACCAGGCCGAAGATCACGCCCCAGACCCAGGGGTTCTGGTACCAGCGCAGGCCGTCACCGGCCGCCTTCGTCTCAGAAGATGCTGACATCGACGGCGAGGGCGAGGATCAACGCGGGCAGGTAGGCCACCGAGAACAGGAAGAAGCCCCGGGCCCACTTGACCCCGGCGTCCGCCCGCAGCCCCCGGACCGCCCATCCGACGAACCACAGGCCGAGCACGAGCGCCACTCCTCCGTACATCCAGCTCGCCACGCCCAGGGGGATCAGCGTCAGGGTGATGGGCACGAGGGCCAGCGACCACGCGATGGCCTGGGCCTTCGCGACGCGGTCGCCGCGCACCACCGGCACTGTCTTGAAGCCCGCCCGGGCGTAGTCGTCCTTGCGGTACAGCGCGATGGCGATGAAGTGCGGCAGCTGCCAGACCATCAGGATGCCGAACAGCGCCACGCCTCCGGGGTCGATGACGCCGCTGGCGGCGGTCCAGCCCATGAGCGGGGGGATCGCGCCGGGCACCGCGCCCACGAGCAGGGACAGCGGAGTGCGCTGCTTCAGGGGCGTATAGACGAGCACATAGGACAGCAGGGCGAAGACGCCGAGGGCGGCGGTGACGGCGTTCACCAGCGCGTACAGCATCGCCGTCGCGAGCACCCCCAGCCCGATCCCGAACCACAGGGCGACGCGCGGGTTCATGCGCTGGGTGGGCAGCGGCCGTCCCGCCGTCCGGGCCATGCGCCCGTCGATGTTCCGCTCCAGGTACTGGTTGAGCACGTTGGCGCTCGCGACGGCCAGGGCCGTACCGAGCAGCGCCGTGACCACCAGGGGCGCATCGAACGCGCCGCCCGCGAGGGCGTAGCCGCCCAGCGCCATCAGGACGTTCATCCGGGTGATCTTCGGCTTCGTCAGCTCCCAGAGGTCGCGGACGACAGAGGGCTTGGAAACGCGACTCACCGTCCACCTCCTTGGAGCCGCACGTGGGCGAACGCCTCGGGCAGCAGCTCCTTGCAGTACGCGGACAGCTGGCCGTACGACCCGGCGCACTCCTTGTCCTGCCCCTCGCGCCGCTCGATGCCGCGCTCGCGGCACTCCTTCACACCCATGCCCGTGTGCCCGATCTTGTCCCTCAGGCCGAGACACTCCTCGGTCCGGTCCTGGCCCGCGAGGCAGGCGGACATCACCCGGTCGATGGAGGCGTCGCACAGGCCGACCAGGGCCATGCAGTTCGGTCTCCACTCCAGGACCTCGTCCACGCACTGCTCGACCGTGGCGGTCGCCCCGGCCTCCTGCATGTGCGCCAGGGTCAGGCCGATGTGGTCCTCGGACTCGAAGTACTTCGCCGTCGATCCGTAGCCCATCACCACCCAGATCAGCACCACGAAGGCCGCGAGCACGATCAGACCGGACGAGCGCCCGGCACCAGATTCGTCATTACTCACAGGGACTTGGGGCTGCATGGGGGCGGGCTCTCCTATCTCGGCGGCCGGATGGTACTCAGGACAAGGGTCAAGTCAACGCAATGACGAAGGGCAGGATCCGGTCAGCCGGGCCGGAACTTGCGCAGCTTGCGCTGCAGGGACTGGCGGTGGATCCCGAGCCACCGCGCCGCCTGGCTGATGTTCCCGTCGCACTGCAGCAGCACGTACTCGACGTACTCCCGCTCGTGCAGGGCCAGGCTCTCGCGGCTCTCGGGCACCGCCACCTCCTGGGGATCCGGATCGTCGGTCCAGAGCGCGCGCTCCAGGCGCTGGATCGACACGGGCTTCGCCAGGTAGTTGACCGCCCCCCTCTTCACCGCGGTCACGGCCGTGGACAGGCTGCCGTAGCCGGTCAGGATCACGGCGCGGACCTCCGGGGCGCCCTGCAGCAGGACCTGCACGATCTCGACGCCGTCATCGACTCCCACCCGCAGATCCACCACGGCGAAGCGCGGCACCATCCCCGCCTCGAGCAGGCCCTGGGTGGCTTCGAGGCTCGCCGCCTGCCACACGCGGTAGCCGCGATCCTGGAACTCCAGCTGGAGCGTCTCACGCAGCCCCGCGTCGTCCTCGACGATGAGCAGGTCGACCGGATCGATGGCTGAGTTCACGGCAGCACTCCTGGGGGGAACGCCTCGAACGGCAGGACAAGCGCGGCCACAGCGCCTCCTCCGACCCGATCCTCGAGCAGAAGCCGGCCGCCGAGGGCAACCGCGAGCGCATGCGCGTTGTACAGGCCGAGGCCCGTTCCGTCGGCTTTTGTCGTCAAGAAGGGCTGCCCGAGGTTCTGGCGCACGAGATCCGGCCAGCCCGAGCCCGTGTCCGACACCGCGATGCGCAACCGCCCCCCGGTCCCGTCGACCTCCACGTCCACCGGCCGAGCCCGTCCGGGCATGGCCTCGGCGGCGTTGTCGAGCAGGTTGAGCAGCGCCTGGGTGAAGGCAAGGGCGGGCAGCACGATGGGGGCGATGGGCGCCCCGACCACCCGCAGCTCCGCGGTGCGCCCTCCCGATGACCAGCTGGAGCAGACCTGCTGGACCAGGGCGGCGGGCTCGACCCGCTCCATGCGCAGCTCTCCGGGCTCGAGCTGCTTGCCCACCATCTTGCGAAGCACGGCCTCGCAGCGCTCCGCCGCTTCGTTCGCCGCCACGAGGTCGGGGTCGTTGCCGTCCACCTTGCTGCGTCCCAGCCGCTCCAGACGCATGCGCAGGGTGTTCAGCGGCGTGGCCAGCTCGTGGGACACGCCGGCCGCCAGGGCTCCCGCCGCCCGCAGCCGGTCCCCCCGCTCCTGGTGCTCCTTGAGGTTGAGGAGGAGTCGACGGTGCTCCTTGAGCGTGTCCGACAGCCACCGCGTGAAGCCCCAGATGACCACCGCCACCAGCACCTGCGACGGCAGCACCACGCTCACCGGCGTCGGGCGCACGGGCAGGGCGGGGGGCAGCAGCGGGAGCAGGGTGATCGAAGCGAGGGCTGCGATCAGCAGGGCGATGTGGGCCACGCTCCGGCCACCGCTGAGGAGCAGCGCGCCCAGCGCGGCGTGCACGAAGACCAGCGGCGCGAGCGGGTTCCAGGCGCCGCCGGACAGCAGCAGCAGGCTGGTGAGCGCCGCGACGTCCAGCGACAGCTGCACCAGCACCAGGTAGCCGCTCAGCCCGCGGTCCCCGAGCATCCAGCGGTGGGTGGCGAAGTTGAGCAGCGCGAGGCCGCCCACGACGGCCAGGAACGCGGTCAGCAGCGCCGGGTCGAGCCAGCCGAGCCGCAGCGCCGGGACGACCACCGCGAGCTGACCGATGATCGCGACCCAGCGGAGCCGGGTCAGCAGGGTCAGGTCGCGCGCGGCCATGTCCGGGGTCATGGGTGGAATATGACCGTGATCATGTCTGATGTCAGCGCAGCGACTGGTTGCAGGCGGACAGGTCGATGGCCTTGCGACTCACCGTGGGCAGGCCGAGCTCGGGCAGTTCCTCCGCGTCGATCCAGCGGCGCTCCGGGCCGTCGGCGGCGTACGACGGAGTCCCCGCGGCGCGAGGCGGGGTGCCGGCGACGGCCTGGTAGACGTGCACGGTCCAGTGGCGGTGGGAGAAGCGGTGCTCCACGCGGCCGACCGGCACCGGCGGGCCGAGGTCGCTGGCATCCTGCTCGAGATCGCTGACCAGTCCACCCAGCGCGCGCGCTGCCGTGGACCCGACGGACACCGTGCGCCCCGGCAGCTCCCACAGGCCGCCGAGCAGGCCGTCGAAGGGGCGCCGCTCCAGCAGGAAGCGCCCGTCCGGCAGGTCGATGCGCAGGGCCACCCGGACCTCGAAGGTCAGCTTCTGTTTGCGCTTGGGGCGCGGATAGTCCTCCACGTCCCCCACCGCCAGCGCCTCGCATCCCCGCGCGAGAGGGCAGCGGGAGCACAGGGGCCCGCTGGGCTTGCAGACGGTGGCGCCCAGATCCATCAACGCCTGGTTGAAGTCTCCCGGACGGTCCTGGGGCAGCACCTCCTCGGCGAGGCCCCACAGGACCCGGAGCGTGTCCGCGCGGTCCGGCGCGCCGTCCACCCGAAACAGCCGACTGAGCACGCGGATGACGTTGCCGTCGAGGATCGGCAGGGGGTCGTTCCAGGCCGCGGACAGGATCGCCCCGAGGGTGTAGCGGCCGATGCCCTTGATGGCGCCGAGGGCCGCGGGAGCGCGGGGGAGCTGTCCCCCGTTGTCGGCCACCACCTGCCTCGCGCCGGCGTGCAGGTTGCGGGCGCGGCGATAGAAGCCCAGGCCCGACCACGCCGCGAGCACGTCTTCTTCGTCCGCGGCGGCCAGCGCCCCGACGGTGGGGAAGCGCTCCAGGAACCGCTGGTAGTAGGGGATCACCACGTCCACGCGGGTCTGCTGCAGCATCACCTCGCTGACCCAGATGCGGTACGGGTCGCCACAGCCGCGCCAGGGCAGCGTGCGGCCATGAGCGTCGAACCACGGCAGGAGCGCGGGGGCCACCGTCGAAGCGCTCAGCGCGCGCGGGAGCACCGGGGGGGAGTTCAGCGGGGAGGGGCCATGCGCAGCGCCTGCTGCACCAGCACCGGCTGCCCGGTCATGTCGAACTGGATGACCGCCATCAACACCTCGCCGGGAGCCACGCGCACCACCCGGGCGCCGTCGGGGCCCACCACGGAGCCCTTCTCGACCACGAACTCGTCCCCCCTCGTGGAGCGCAGCAGCGCGCGGGACTCGTCGCCGCTGCCGAAGGTCTGCTTCAGCACGAGATCGCGGAGGGGGGTCACGGCCAGATCGTTGGGATCGCAGGGCGGAACGCTGCCAGGCATCCACGTGGGCGGCAGCACCGCGCTGGCCGACGGGTCCGCGGCGGGCACGGCCTCGGTCGGCTCGGCGCCGGGAGCCGGCTTGGATGCAGGATCGCTGGTCACCTCTGCCTGGGCCTCGGCGGGCGCCGCCGCCTGGGCGGGCACCGCGGCTGCTACCTGGGCCGGGGTTGCCGCCTCCAGCCCCGCGCTCACGGGCCACGCCTCGGTAACCTCGGGGATGGACTCGGGGGTGGGCCCGGACCCCGCACGGGCGGCTTCCAGGCGGGCCTCTTCCGCCAGGAGCGCGGCCAGGCTGCCCCCGGACGCGTCACGATCGGCCGGCTCGGCGGCGGCCTGGGGGATCACTCCGGCCTCCGGCACGGCTTCCCCGGGGGTGCCGGCCAGCTGCTCGTCGCCCGCCTCCTCAACGGTTGTGATCTCGGACTCGGAAGCGGCCGCCTGGGCCTGCGCCTCGGCGGCCCGGGCCTCCTCCTCCGCGGCGGCGCGCTTCGCTTCGGCGGCCCGCTCCGCGTCGAGCCGGGCCTGCTCCTCGG
>CALAGR010000533.1 GCA_937891735.1 uncultured Pseudomonadota bacterium
GACAGACCAGGCAGGCGCTCTCGTTGGCCCGGGCGTTGGGTCCGTGCCCCCAGATCCAGTCCCCGCGGTGGGGAAAGCCGGAGCCCGCCTCGCCGTCGGAGCGAGGCGTGGGCTGGCCGCACCCCACGAGCACGAGCATCAGCACCAGCGCGAAGCCGGTGACGGCGGGGAGCGCCCTCACGGTCGTCTCCGACCGAAGAGCATCAGGCCCAGGAGGGCCACCCCCAGCGCGAGACCCGTCGGCGACTGCCCTGCGGCGGCGGCGAGGGAGTAGCCGCACGCTTCGGGCTCTGGCTCAGAGGAATCGTCATCATCAACGACCGCACTGTCGTCATCGTCGGCCGACGGGCACTCGGGCTCGGGGATCTCCGGGGGCACCGTGCTGGCGGGATCGGCGGGATCGGACAGGTCGTCCTCTCGCTCCGGGTCCTCGCCGCCGCGGGCCCAGTTGCCGCACGGATCTCCCAGCTCGAAGCCGTTCGTCTGGCCATCCCCATCCGAGTCCAGGGACCACAGCATCGACCACTCGACACGACCCATGGGCAGCGTCAGGCCCGTGTCCCACCCAAACGAGTTCAGGAGCGGCTCCTGGTCGTGGCAGACCGCGCAGCCGAACTCGGCGCCATTGGGGATGTGGGTTGTATAGGACGTCCGCGCCTGCGCCGGGGCAGGTGGCACTCCCACCCCGGCGAGGACGACGAACACCATGGCGCCGCGGAGCCATGGCATCCGGGTGGTGCCCGCACGTCCAGTGCGCTCGGGGGAGCGTCGACCGAATCGGGCACCATCGTTCATCGCGGCCTAGGCCTCCGCCAGCCGCTCGGCCTCATCCCCGAGGAGATCCCGGGTGAGGCGCGCGATGGCGGCGTAGAGACCGTCGGTCTCCTGTTCGACCTTGTTGCAGAACACCGGGATCCAACGACTCAGGTGCTGCCCATGGAGGTAGCGCTGGGAGTTCTCGAGCCGCTCGGCCTTGTCGGCCTCGTCGGAGGAGACCGCTTCAGCCTCCCCCTCCAGCAGCAGCGCGAAGAGCTCGAGCTCGTGGCCGATGTGGTCGGGCATGCCGTCGTAGACCTCGCCCTTGAAGCTCAGACCGTGCTCCTTGGCGAACAGACGCACGGTGGTCGTGGTCTCACCCCACAGCTGCCCCTTCTTCTTGTCGTCGGGGTGATGAACGGAGCCGTAGGGCGCGATGTGCTTGCCGGGGCCGATGAAGACCTTGGTGAACTCGCGCTTGAGGTTGCTCAGGTTCTGCGCGTCCGCGAAGTCGCTGGGCCGCTCGTAGCCATAGCGCGCGAGGGAATCGAGCACCTCGGTGTCGACGATGCGCCGGGCCAGAGGCTCGGTGAGCTCCTGGCGATACAGCTGGGCCAGCAACCGGTAGGTCGCAGCTCGTTCTTTGAGTTCGGTGCTTGTTTGCACGTCGTGCCTCCGTGCTGGGTTTGTGCCATCTCGTGGGTCGGCTGATGTGCCGTCAGCCGACGGGGAGGGGCGACCGGCCACCATGACCGGCCGCCCCTCGATTCGTCGCTAGATCGCCTCGACGCTCACGACCACATCGAAGTAGCGCAGGCCGCCTCCGATCGGGTCGCCGGCGTTCGGGGTGATCCAGTTGCCCCGGAAGCCGTGCTTGTCCCACCACATCTCGGTGGCGTCCGTGTCGGCGGCGATCTGCGCCGCCTGATCCGCGTCGCTCGCCACCGGCGAGGCGTTCCCGCTGGCGTACCGACCGTAGGCCCAGTGGCCCAGGTGGTGGGAGATCGCGATGGCCCGGGGGTGGATCCGGCTGGTCACCTTGGCTTCGACCACCATCGAGGTCTGCTCCGAGCCCATCTTCTTGGTCGGGTCCAGATCCTTGTCGTTGTAGAGCTCACGGTTGAGCGTCAGGCGCATCTCGCCGCCGTCCGTCACCCCCAGCGCAGCCGCCGTCGTCGGGTTGATCCAGCACGGCTCGTGGTGCGTGATCTCCGAGAGGTACTTGCAGTTCTGGGTGCGCGAGTGGGTCTGCGTCGGCATCTTGAACGTCAGCAGGAACAGCTCGTCCGCCGTCAGGCCCTCGTGCTCGGGGATGGGCATCCACACGGGCATGCCCGGGTAGCCCTTGGCCAGCAGGATCTTGCTGTCGAGCTCGAACCACCCGGACTTGTTGATCTTGTCCGGCGCGAAGCCCTTGTAGATCGTCCCGCTGTCATCGATCGCCTGGCCCTTGTAGTGGCCGTAGGACTTGCTGACGTTGCGGTAGCCGGTGTTGTACTCGGCCTTCGTGCCCTCCCAGACGATGCCCTCGTCGTCCTGCCAGGTGTAGTCGGCCGCGTCCGCGTCGTCGATGGTGGTCGGATCGGTGATCGTCACCGTCACCTCGTCCTGGTAGGCGCGGTACTTGGGGGTCTCGGTCGGATCCCACCAGGCGCCCACGTCCTTCATGAACTCGAAGCCGTTGGCGTACCCGGCAGCCACCCCGGCGTCGTTGACGACCGCGGTGTCGTTGCAGGCGGCCTGCACGAAGTTCTGCATGCTGCCGATGGCGGCCACGCCCTCGAGGGGATCGCCGCCTCCGGCGCTCAGCCGCCCGGCCAGATCGATGAGGAGATCCTGGAAGTTCCTCACCCCGCCCAGCGGCTCGATGATCGGCTGGCGGATGTAGTACTCGTGGATCTGGTCAAAGGAGACCATGTCCTCCCAGTCCCACCGCTCGAGGTAGGTCGTGTCCGGCAGGAGCAGGTCCGCGTACATCGCGGCCTCGGAGTAGGCGACGTCGCACACCACGAGGTAGGGGATGATCGACTGATCCTTGAGGACGTCGATCTGCCGCTGCATGTCCCCGTTGGCGTAGGCCGGGGTGTAGCAGTAGACCAGGTAGATCGAGGGCCGATCGGCCGCGTCTTCTTCGGCGATCGTGTCCAGGACCTGGTGGCTCGTGCCGTGGCTGGCCGCCACGTACTGCGACTTGCGGTCGTGGCTGCTGCCGCTCGTGGAGCCGCCGGGCACCGGGTACGTCGTCTTGTAGGACCAGCTGGCCCCGACGGCATGCACGCGCCCACCTTCGACGTCGATGTTGCCGCAGATGCCTTCGAGCATCTGGACGGCGTTCTCGGTCATCGTGCCGTTGAAGTGCATGACTGCACCGCGGTAGCTGATGATCGTCGCGCCGGGGCTGGCGTTGGCGTAGACCTCGGCGATGGCCTCGATCTTGCTGGCCGGCACTCCGGAGATGCCCTCGGCCCAGGCGGGGGTGTAGCCGCCGGACGGCTGATCGGCAGCGTCCCAGTAGGGGTTGAACCCAGCGGTGGCCGCCAGATCACCGATGTACTGGTCCGGATGCTCCAGCAGATCCTGGAGGCGCTCCATGCGCGTGTCGAACGTGCCCTTGTCGATGTTCGTCCACTCGTTGATGAAGTCCGTACCGCTCGGCGGAACCAGGCCGCTGGTCACGATGTGGTACGCCATCGCCAGGACGACCGCGAGGTCCGTGCCGGGGGTCAGGGGCACCCACTCGGTGGAGTTCGCCGCGGTCTCCGTGAGGCGGGGGTCGAACGTGTACACGGGCACGCCGGCCTTCATGGCGTTGGACAGCCGCGTGGACAGCGGGATGTGGCTCGTGTGGGTGATCAGCGGGTTGGACCCGAAGATGAGCACCGCGCCCGAGCGGGACACGTCGGCCACGTCGTAGTGCTTGCCCCAGACCAGCTCCTGGCTGGTCCACTTGTTGGACTCGCAGATGGACGTGTGCCCGCCGTAGCTCTTGCTGCCGTAGGCAGGCAGGAAGTACGTCTTGGTCATCTTGTCCGAGGACGCCTTCATGCGTCCGTAATGGAACATGAACCTGCCCGGGTCGTCGGCCCGAACCTCGGCCATCTTCGCGGCCAGCTCGGTCAGCGCCTCCTCGTAGGTGATGCGCTCCCACTGGCCGGCGCCCCGCTCGGTGCCCGCGACGCGACGCATCGGGAAGAGCAGCCGGTCGGGGTCGTAGGCCTGGCCCACGCCACCCTGGCCACGGGCGCAGATCTTGCCCATGCCGCGCTTGAGCGCGGGGTTGCCTTCGATGTGATGCAGGCGGCCGTCCTCGACGAACCCGATGATCCCGTCGCGGCAGACGCACTGCCAGCACGCGCTGGGAACAGCGGTGCGCTCGAGGCCGGTGGTCGGTGAGTAGTCGGTGCCGGAGCCGTCAGCGACGGTCCCGACGATGGCGTTGGAGAAGACGACGGCGTCTTCGGGGCAGTCCTGGGCGTGCGCCACGCTCGCTGCGAGCATGGCGGGGCCGGCGACCACCACTGCGGCGCTGCGGGTCCCGAGGGACCGCAGGAAGCCACGGCGGGAGACCACCGCGGCGTCTGGATTCGACTTGCGTTCAGTCATGATTTGCTCCGTGATTCCTGGCTACACGCCGGGGGTTTCGAACTGGCGCCCTGCGTCCAGGCGGATGTCGTAGGCGTCGTCGAAGATGGCCTCGTCGAGGCCGATGTAGAAGACGCGCGGTTCGTTGCCGGAGTTCTCCTTCAGAGAGGAGACGTCGCTGCCGCCGGCGGCGATGAGCGCGTTGATCTCGCTGCTCGGGTCGTTGAGGTTGCCCACGGTCCGGGCGCCGGCGGGGCAGGTGTTCACGCAGGCAGGGACCAGACCCTCCTGGAGCCGGTGCACGCACAGGTCGCACTTGTCGGCCGGCTTGGGGTTGGCGATGGTCAGGCCGACCGAGGCGGGGTCGCCGCCAGCCGTCTTGGCCCAGTCCAGGAAACGAGCGCCGTAGGCGCAGTCCTCGACGCAGCGGCCGCAGCCGACGCAGCGATCCTGGTCGACGAGCACGAGGCCGTCGGGGCGCTGGTAGGTGGCGCGGGCCCAGTACTCGACCTCGGCGCCGCTGGGCATGGCCAGGCTGGCCTTGATCGGGGCGGTGGGGCAGCGGTCCAGGCAGGACGGGGCTTCGCAGTGGTTGCAGAGCCAGGGGATCGCGAGGTACTTCGTGTCGGGGTAGGTCCCGGACTCGCCCTCGGCCACCGAGTTGCGGAACACGCCCAGCCGGACGTCGCTCTCGGTCTTGCAGGCCACCGAGCAGGCGTGACAGCCGCGGCAGGCCTTCAGATCGATGAGGAAGCCCCAGCGGACCTCGCTCGTGTCCTGGTTGGGGAAGGCCCGGGGGTAGTCGGGGCAGTCCTCGCCCGTCGTGTCGTCGTCGTCGACCGGCGGCTCGCATGCGGCGAGACCCGCTGCGGCAAGGCCGGCTCCGACCACGGCACCGTTCCTGAGAAACCTGCGGCGGGTCTCCTCCAGCTCGTTGCGGTCGTGTTCCATGGAACCCTCCGAGTTCGCGTGGTGATTTGTGTGCCGAACTCGCGCCGGGGCTTTGCACGGGCCGTGCCACCAGCCAGGAACGAGGTCGCTGCGGGAACGTCGCTCGCCGAAGGGCGAGGCGCGGGGTGCGGGCTGGGGTGGATCGACCACGCCCGGAGAGGGGCCGCGCTACCGATCGGTAACGCCGGGTCCGGCGCTCAGCCCTCGATGCCGTGCCGCTTCATCAGCTCCCACAGGTGCTTGCGGGAGACGCCGAGCAGCTCGGCGGCGCGCACGCGGTGCCCGAGGGCGATGGCCAGGGCAGCCCGGATCTGACGCGCCTGGAGGCGGTCGGTGGACTGCCTGAGGTTGAGGGGATCCTCAGCCTCACCCTGCCCACGCAGCTTCGCGGGCAGGTGCTCGGCCTGGATCCGCTCCGAGCCGGCGAGGATCGCCGCGTGGTCCACCGCGTTGCGCAGCTCGCGCACGTTGCCGGGCCAGGGGTGCACCGACAGCAGCTCCAGGGCCCCCGCGGTGATCCCGATGGGCACGTCCTCGGAGCGCTTGCGCAGCTCCCCCAGGAAGTGCCCCACCAGGGGGCTGATGTCCTCCGGGCGATCCCGAAGCGGAGGCACCGTGAGCTCGAAGACGTTGAGGCGGTAGAGCAGGTCCAACCGGAAGCTGCCCGTCGCGGTCTGCTCGTCCAGGGACCGGTTGCTCGCGGTGATCAGGCGGAAGTCGGCGACCTCGGGCTTGTCGGCGCCCACCGGCGTCACCGTGCGGGTCTCCAGGGCGCGCAGCAGCTTCGCCTGGGCGGCCTGGGACAGCTCCCCGACCTCGTCCAGGAACAGGCTGCCGCCGTGGGCGCTGCGCAGCCAGCCGCGGCGCGCGGCCGTCGCGCCAGTGAACGCGCCCCGGAGGTGCCCGAACATCTCCGACTCGATCAGCTCCGCGGGGATGGCGGCGCAGTTCGCGGCGACGAAGGCATGCCCCGTCCGTGGAGAGCACCCGTGCACGTAGCGCGCGACCACCTCCTTGCCGACGCCGGTCTCCCCCAGGATCATCACCGTCGCGTCGGTGCGCGCCACCCGGCAGGCCAGCTTGAGGAGCTCGCGCATGGCCTGGGACTCGGCCACCGGCTCGTCGGACGCCGGCGGCCTCGCGGCGAGCTCCTGAACCACGCTGGCCACCCGCGCCAGGAGCTCCTCCTCGGAGAACGGCTTGGTCAGGTAGTCCCGGACCCCGACCTTGAGCATCTCGACCGCCCGGTCCACCTCGCCGAACGCGGTCATCAGGATCACCGCGACGGGGGGGGACTTGTCCAGGGCCTCCCGAGCGAGCTGGTAGCCGTCGCAGCCGGGCAGGCGAACGTCGGCCACCATCAGGTCGAAGCAGGTCGAGCCGAGGAGCGCCCGCGCCCGGGCGCCGTCCGCGGTGCACACCAGCTCGTAGCCGGCGTCCTCCAGGGCGTCGCCCAGGGCGAGCAGCGCCGTGGGCTCGTCTTCGACGAGCAGCACCCGGGGAGCGCGACTCACGCTGCGCCCTCCAGCGTGCAGACCCGGGGCAGGCGGAGCCGGGCCACCGTGCCGGAGGTGTCTCCCCCCCGGGGGAGCAGCTCGATCCTCCCCCCCAGGGTGGCGGCGATGGACGCGGACACGGCAAGGCCCAGGCCCGTGCCCTCGCCGACCTCCCGGGTCGTGAAGAACGGCTCGAAGACGCGCTCCCGGTTCTCCTCGGGGATCCCCGCTCCGTCGTCGGTGATCTCCAGCACGACGTCGTCTCCTTCCAGGCGCCAGCACAGAGCCACCTCGGTGATCGCCGCCTGGCAGGCGTTGAGCAGCAGGTTGGCCAGGATCTGCTCGACCCGGCCCCAGGGCCAGGTCACGGTGGCGTCGGGGCCATCCTGGAGGCGCACCGGGACCTGCGAGCTGACCGCGATCATGGACCGGACCTGCTCCAGCGACTCCCGCAGATCCAGCTCGTCCGTCGACAGCTGCGCCGAAGGGGGCGCGCCCCGGGCGTAGACGAGCAGGTCCTGGAGCACCTTGCCGGCCCGCTCCAGCCCGTCGATCGACGCCTCTACGTAGGACTCCCGTCGCTCGGGGCTCAGGTCCGGCCTCCGGAGCCGACGCATGCAGTTCGCGGCCCCTGCGACGGGGTTGGCGATCTCGTGCACGATCCCCGCCGCGATGGTGCCCACGGCGGCCAGCTTCTCGACGTTGACGAGCTGGGTCTGCTGCGTCGCCAGCCGCGCCTGGGCCTCCTCGAGGCTCCGGGAGGTCCGGTTGATGGCCCGGGCGAGCATGGCCACCTCGTCGTCGGGCTCGGGCACGGGCACCGTCTCGCCGAACTCGCCCTCGCCGATGCGCTCGACCAGCTCGGAGAGACGCACGAGGTCCCGGGTCAACCAGTGGGCGAGCAGCACCGCGGTGCCGATGCCCGTGACGGTGAGGATGGCGACCGCCAGGGCCAGCCGGCGCACGGTCGCTCGGGTCTCCAGGGCGTTCTGGCGGCCCGACACGATGGCCGTGAGGTGGCCGACGTCCGGGCTGATGAGCGGCAGGCGAACGACCAGATCCCCGCCGTTCGCGACCTGGTCGTCCGCGCCGCGCGGCAGGTCCGCCAGCAGTCGGTCGGGCAGGTCCAGGGGCGCTGAGGCGATGATCCCGCCGGTCGCGTCGGTGACCGTCACCGCGAGCCACTGGCTGTTGGCGGCGAGCAGCTCTGCGGTCGCCTCCCGGAGGGCCAGCGCGTCCTGCACGAGCACGCGGTCGGCCACGGACCGGGAGGCGGCCTGCAGGCTCGCTGCCGTGCCGGCCCGGGTGTGCCGCTCCAGCATGTGCTCGGTCTCCACCCAAGTGATGGCGACGACGGCGATGCCGAAGGCCAGGGACGCGGCCAGCATCACCCCTGCGATCCGGTAGCGCAGCGAGGTCCGGCGGACCGGACCGCTCATCGAGCGGCGTCCACGACGTCCTTGACCCGGTCGTAGTCCTCCCAGCTGGCTGGCTCGAGGCCGTCGGCCCCCAGGGCCTCCAGGCACCCCGGGCGCTCACCCAGGCGGCGCAGCGCCTCGGTGATGTCCGGGCGATCCTTGGGGACGAGGAAGACCGGCGTGGGGAAATACTCCGACTCCCACACCACCTTCAGCCCCGAGGTGTCCTCCATGCTGCGCACGACGACCTCGTCCACGACCGCCGCCCGCACGAGCCCCGAGCGCACCGACTCCACGGATCGGTCGTGGGAGTAGGTGAAGCGGGCCTGGCCGAAGAAGGAGTCCGAGTCCTGACCCATCCCGTGCAGGGTCGCCCGCAGCGCTGCGTAGCCGGTCAGGGACCAGGGGTCGACCCAAGCGAAGGAGGAGCCGCGCAGGTCGGCCAGGGAGCTGGCGGGATCCTCGTCGCGAACGAGCAGCACCGCTCGATAACGTCCCCCGTCCTCCTTCGAGGTGAGCCTCAGTGTCGCCTTGAAGGCCACCCGCACGGCGAGGTCGGTCGTGGCGCCAGCGCACACGAGGCCGACGTCCCCCAGGCCGGTGGACAGCAGGTTGTTCGCCTCCTTGTAGGTCTCCCGCTGCAGCAGCTCGACCTCGGCACCCAGCTCCTCGGACAGGCACTGGATGAAGGTCTGCGTGCGCTCGTAGCCGGCGGTCGGCGAGAACATGGTGCCGAGCACGAAGCGCACGCCGGGGGCCGTCGGCGATCCCTCCTCCACGGGCGGGGCGACGACCTCGTCGTCGCGGCGGTCCTGCCCCCAGAGCGCCCACGCCGCCACCCCGATCCCCACGAGGATGAGCGCGGCCCCTTCGATCGGGAAGATCCGGTTCACGGTCTGCCACGCTACTCGGGGCGCCTGGGCGGGACATGGCGACCGCCGCCCCGGCCTCGCCGGCGCGACTACACTCCGCCGATGTCCGGACTCCTGCCTGTGGTCTCCTTCGTCGCCCGGTCGGGAACCGGGAAGACGACGTTCCTCGAGAAGCTGCTGCCCGCCCTGCGGGATCGGGGCGTGCGGGTGATGGTCATCAAGCACGACGTGCACGGGTTCGAGGTCGACAAGCCCGGCAAGGACACCTGGCGGCTGCGGCAGGCCGGCGCCGACAAGGTCCTGATCGCCAACGACACCCAGCTCGCCCTCATGGGCGTCGTGGACGGCGATCTGCCC
The DNA here is from genome assembly GCA_937891735.1 of uncultured Pseudomonadota bacterium. Classification (GTDB taxonomy): domain Bacteria; phylum Myxococcota_A; class UBA796; order UBA9615; family UBA9615; genus JAGSHC01. The sequence continues at coordinate 9,433 of CALAGR010000533.1, forward strand.
CTGCGCACCCTGGTGGAGCGCTACGCCGACGGCGTCGATCTCGTGATCTCCGAGGGCTACCGCAAGTCGGGCATGCCCAAGATCATGGTGGCGCGCTCCGGCTCCCGGGAGTCGCTGGATCCGGCGAGCTTCGGGCCGGGTGAGCTGATCGCCGCGGTGAGCGACCACCCCATCAACGCGCCCGGTCCCCTGCTCCCCCTGAACGATCCGGGGCCCTGCGCGGACTTCCTGGTGGAGCGCTTCGTGCGGCCCGCCCAGCAGACCCGGGACCTCACTGGGGTGCTGCTCGCCGGCGGCTGGTCGAAGCGCATGGGCATGGACAAGGCGAGCCTGAGCTTCCGAGGCCGGCCCCTGCTCCCGGACCTCATCGAGCGCCTCGCGCCCGAGTGCAGCGGAGGGGTCCTGGTGGTGAAGCGGCGCTGGCAGGACCTGGGCCAGCTGCCCGCCGCGGCCCGGATCGTCGATGACCTGCTTCCTGACCGGGCGGCCCTGGGGGGGCTGTACACGGCGCTGGCCCTCGCGGACACGCCCTTCGTGTTCCTGGCCGCGTGCGACATGCCGCTGCTGGATCCAGCCCTCGTCCGCCTCCTGCGCTCCTGGCCCTCCCCCGGGGCCGACGCGCTGCTGCCGATCCGGGCAGGTGAGTTCGAACCCACCCACGCCGTCTACGGGCACCGGTGTTTGGGCGCCATCAAGGAGGCGCTGCTGTCGGGAGAGTTCCGGATGACAGGCTGGTTCGGCGCCGTGCGCATGGAGCGGATCGCCGAGGAGCGCTGGCGACAAGTCGATCCCGAGGGGCGGTCCTTCCGCAACGTCAACACCCCCGAGGAACTCGCCGCGGCGGAGCAGCTGGTGGCGCCGCCGTGAGCCCGATGCAGGGCGGCTCCCGAGGCGACATCATCGACCCCTTCGGGCGACGGATCAGCTACGTGCGGCTGTCGGTGACGGATCGCTGCAACTTCCGCTGCGTGTATTGCATGCCGGACGACATTGAGTTCATGCCGCGCCAGAGCATGCTCAGCTTCGAGGAGATCGGCCGGCTCTGCGTCGTGCTTGCCCAGATGGGGATCGAGAAGATCCGGCTCACCGGGGGCGAGCCCACGGTCCGCCAGGGGATCGTGGAGCTGGTGGAGCAGGCGGACCGGGCGAGGGCCCATGGCCTGCGCGATCTGGCCATGACCACCAACGGCTGGAACCTGAGGAAGATGGCGGGGCCTCTCCGGGACGCGGGGCTGGACCGCGTGAACGTGAGCTTGGACACGCTGGACCGCTGTCGCTTCAAGGAGCTCACGCGGCGGGACCAGCTGGACGAAGTGCTGGCCGGGATCGAGGCGGTCGTCGCGATGGGCTGGCTGCCCCTCAAGCTCAACGTCGTGGTGTGCCAGGGGCTGAACGACCTGGAGGTCGTGCACTACGTCGAGCACTTCTCCCACCTGCCGGTCACGATCCGGTTCATCGAGTACATGCCGTTCGGGCAGAGCCGGTTCGGTCTTGTGCCCTGGGATGTGACGCGCCGCCGTCTGGAGGAGCGCTTCGAGCTCGTGCCCGTGGCGGGCCCGCCAGGCGCCGGCCCCGCGACCAACTTCAAGGTGGTCGGGAGCGCCGTGGAGGTGGGCACCATCGGCGCGATGTCGCGGCAGTTCTGCGACTCCTGCAACCGGGTGCGGATCACCACCGACGGCCGTCTCAAGACCTGTTTGGCCTACGAGCCGGAGATGTTGAGTCTGCGGGACCTGCTGCGCTCCGGCTGCAGCGACGACGAGCTGGAGATCGCGATCCGCCTGGCCATCCGCCGCAAGCCCGAGCGGCACCTGTCCACCGAGGACGGCAGCAACCCGTTCGAGGGCAGCATGGTGTCGATCGGCGGGTGAGGGGGGCCGATGCCGGGGGCGTCGGCAGGCGGGCTCTCAGGAATCGGCGGGGCTGTGGTCGTGCTCCTCTTCATGGTGTCCGCAGGTGGAGGGAAAGCGCTCGCCATCAGCGGTGACGGCCCACTTCCAGAACGGGACCCGTTGCTTGAGCGCCGAGATGAACCAGTCCATCGCCTGCAACCCCTCGCGTCGGTGGCAGGACCAGACGACGACGCGCATGGAGGCCTCGCCGACCTCCACGCGGCCGACCCGGTGCCAGCAGACCAGGCGGTCGATGGGGAAGCGCTGCGCTGCGTCGCGGGCGACCCGCTCGAGCTCCTTCTCCGCCAGGCCCTCGTACCGCTCGTACTCCAGGGCGACGATGGCCCGCCCGTCCTCCGAGCCACGGACTCGCCCGTGGAAGATCAGCTCGGCGCCGAGCTCTTGCTGTGAATCGTCCGCCTCCAGCGGCGGGAGCGGCTGGTCGGTGATGTGGGTGTCGATCCGGGCATCCGAGGCCGGCGACGGGCTGGTCATGATCTAGCCTCCTTGCATCGGTGGTAGGAAGACGACCTCGTCGCCGTGCCTCAGGACCGTGGAGCGATCCGCGAACTCCTGGTTGATCGCGATCCGCATCTGGAGCGCGCGAGCGTGGTCCGGAAGCCGGCGCCGCAGCTCGTCCTCGGCGGCAGCGGCGGTGGCCCCCACAGGCAACTCGAGAAGCAGCGAATCGGTGCCCATGAGGTAGCGCACCTGGGAAAAGCAGACGAGCCTCACGGTCATGGGATCAGGCACAACAGGACTCCAGCGGAGCGTCGGGGCGTTCAGCATCTGTGAACCCAAGGCCCCGCACGGGGGCCTGGAATCTCATCACCATTCGGTCTCGCAGTCGTCCTCCTGGGGTACCTCCCAAGGGCGGGCTGGACAGGCCATGGCCGTGGGCGTCCGGGAGATGGAGTATTCGTAGCCGCCCAGGCCCAGGGCGAGAGTGCAAGTGAGCCTCGCGGCGCAGCACCGCGGGTGGCTCAGGTACTCGACGTCACCGCACTCGAAGTGTCCGAAGGGCACGTTGCTCTCGATCATGGGCAGCGCCTCGCCGCAGACCAGATCCCATGGCTGCACGTCGTCCTGGCCCTCGGTCGGCGCGTCGGGCTCGACGTAGTCCCCGCAGATCCCGACCTGCATCTTGAAGCCCATCGGCGAGCCAACCGCGAGATCGGCCCCCAGGGAGCCACCGATCCACCGGGCTGAGCCACAGCGCCCATCCGTACGGTCCCCGAACCCCGACTGGGGCTGCAGGATCGTGCTGTCCGTCACCGACTCGTGGAACGTGGTGGCGTCGATGAGCCAGGCCACCGTCTGCACCGTGGCGGCGGGGAACTGCCAGGAGACCAGGGAGAAGCCGCACACCTTCGCCTCGCGCAGGTCGGCCCAGACCGCCTTGAAGTCCTCCGTCACCGTGGGCACCGCCGGGGGCATGCCCCGAACCAGCGAGGTCGAGCCGTTGCCATCGAGGTTCAGCGTCCACAGCCCATTGAAGTGCTGCGTGATCGCCCAGCCCAGCTTGTCGTCACCCAACACCATCGGCTCGCCCGCGGACACGACGACGTCTGTCTCGGCCGGGATTGCGACCGCTTCGAGCTGCCGTGTGAGGCTCGCCGCGGTCGGCAAGGAGCACCCCTCGACGCTCACCGAGGCGACCACTGCCCCGTCCAGCTCGTAGCCGTCCCATGGATGGGTCACGACCTCGGGAACAGGCTCGGGTTCGCACCCAAGCAGGGGAACCAGGAGCGCCACAGCTCCGATGAGGCAGGGCGAGAAGGGCCGGGAGGGTGTCGGGTTCATCGTGCTCCAACGGAGACCGGACAGCAGTCGGTCAAGCGAGCGCTGCAAGCGGCATGCCGTGAGCGGCGACGGTCGACGTTCCCCGTCGTGGGCCGTTCCGGAGACCAGGCGGTCGTTTCGGCTGCTACCGATCGGTGACGTTGGCCCCCGACAGCGTCTGTCCGAGGTAGCAGAAGGAGGCTCGATCACCCGGGTGAGGCGCCCCCTACGGTGGCCCGTAGTAGGTTTGCGTGCTACGACCTGCTCCGGAGGCAGCAGTCATGAGCTCATTGGGTGAACTCGAGTCCCGGGTCATGGATGTGGTCTGGGCGGAGCCGGACCTGACCGTGCGTGAGGTGTCCGAGCGCCTCGAGCCGGACCGCAAGCGCGCCTACACCACCGTGATGACCACGCTCGATCGCCTGCACCGCAAGGGCCTGCTCGAGCGCGTCAAGGACGGTCTGGCGTGGCGGTACCGCGCGACCATGGACGCCGTGGCCTGGGAGCAGTCCGTGGCCGATCAGCTGGCGATCGACATCCTGCGCGCTCACGGGGAGCTGGGTCTGGCTGCGTTCGTGGACGCGGCCGGCACCGACGACGCGCTGCTGGACAGGCTGGCCCAGCTCATCGAAGAGCGGCGGTCCGCGCGATGATGGGGTGGATCGGCCTCACCCTGGAGTCGACCGCCATCGCGGCCGCGGCGGCGTGCCTCGTGTCCCTGGGGGCCTGGGCCTGGCTGCGGCGGGCGGACACCACCCGGACCACGTCGGCGCGTCGCGCGGATCTCGCCCTGTTGGCAGGGGTGCTGCCGATGCTCACCGGCTTGGCGGTCCTCGTCGCCCTGATCCTGCCGTCCGTCCTGCACGCGGCGGGGGTTCAGGCCGACCACTGCGCGCTTCATGATCACCACCGGCACCTGTGCGCTCTGCACGCTGCCACCGATCCGGGGGGGCTGGCCCTGGCCGGGGCGGGCGCGATGGCGTGGCTGGCGACCCGCGCGGTCTCGCTGGGCGCGCGACAGTGGCAGGCGGTGCGCTCGATCTCCGCGCTGCAGCGCCTCGGTCGATGGACTGAGGATGCCCGGTTCCCCCAGGTGCGGGTACCTGGCTCGCCCTGGCTCTCCTTGGCCGTCGGGATCTTCAGCCCGCGGATCCTGATCAGCGCGTCGCTGGAGTCCCGGTTGGACCGCTCCGCGTTCGAAGCCGTCATCGAGCATGAGTCGGCGCACCTGCGTCGGCGCGACCCGCAGGCGCTCGCCGCGATCACCTGGGCGGGTCTGTTCGCGGCGCCCGGCGTGGCTTCGCTGGTGCGCGCCGCGTTCCTGGACGCCGCAGAGGAGGCGAGCGACGCCGAGGCCGCGGATCGTCTGGGTGCCCCAGCCGTGGCCCGGGCGTTGATCGCGGTGGCGAGGGTGCAGCGCGTCCGGCCCCCCGCGATGAGCATGGGGTTCGGCTACACGTCCGTCGAACGCCGGGTGCGGGTGCTCCTCGACGCCCCGCAGGTCGCTGCTCGCTCCCACGCGCCGCTCCTCGTGCTCTTCGCGCTCGGCACAGCCGCCGTCCTCGCGACCGCCGGATCGGACTGGCTCCACCACGCCGTCGAGTCCCTGATCCAGTAGACAGCCCTGCTTCGGGCTCGCCGCGTCCCGTTCCTGCCATCAACCGGGAGCAGGTCGGTTGACGGTCCTACTACTGGTGTGTAGTAGTTCGCGGCCATCCCCGGAGCAGCCCATGCGAAGCCCAGTCCGAACCCCGCTCCTCCTGTTCCTGCCGCTCGCGCTCCTGCCGCTCGCGCTGCTCCTGGGCTCCTGCGGGGCGGACGAGCACGCCGCGGGGCACCCGGAGGAGCCCGAGGATCCGCGGCCCGACCTGGCGGTGACGCTGTACCAGGGCGGCCTCGAGCTGTTCATGGAGTACCCCGCCTTCGTCGTCGGAGAGCCCTCGCCCCTCATCGCCCACTTCACGGACACGAGCCCCGAGGCCGGCTTTGCCTGGGTCACCTCGGGTCGGATCACCGCGACCCTGCTCTTCGCCGACGGCACATCGGAGGCCTTTTTCGCCGATGAGCTGCTGCGCAACGGCATCTTCAAGCCCGTCGTGAAGCCCACCCGGGCAGGGTCCGCCACCCTTTCGCTGGTCCTGGAGGGGCACCCCGCGGCGGGGGAGGTCCGGGTCGATGACGTGTTCGTGCACCCGACAGTGGACGCGGCCGTCGCCGGCACACCCCAGGAGGAGGCGGTTGAGCCCACGGTGGGCTACCTCAAGGAGTCGCAGTGGAAGACCCTGTACGCCACGGAGCCTGCGGGGCTTCGCCCCATCCGCGGGGGGCTGCAGGCCACGGGGCAGCTCAAGGCCGTCGCGGGCCAGGCGGGCGAGCTGGTCGCGCCCTTCGCGGGCCGGCTGGTGACGCCGGTTCGCGTCCCGCACCTGGGCATGGCCGTCCGTCGCGGAGAGCTGCTCGGGTCGGTGCTGCCCATCGGCGGTGACCGTGCCGAGGCCGAGTTCACCCTGCGTCGGGCCGAAGCCGAGCTGCAGGTCACCCTGCGTCAAGCGGAGCGGGCCGAGAGCCTGCACCCGGAGGTCATCTCGGATCGGGAGCTGGAGTCCGCCCGGGCTGCCCTGGAGGTGGGTCGAGCGCAGGTCCAGGCCACGAAGCGTCGGCTGGCGGCGTGGAGCGGCGACTCCGAGGCCGGGGGCGGGTTCGAGCTGCGCGCGCCGGTGGACGGGGTCATCTCCTGGGCCGACGTGGTCCCGGGGCAGGTGGTGAACGCTGGCCAGCGCCTGCTCAGCGTCATCAACGCAGACCGACTGTGGCTGGAGGCCCGGGTCTTCGAGAGCCAGGCGGTCCAGGTGGAGTCGGCCACTGGCGCCATGTTCTCCGTCTCCGGGGACAGCGAGCGGTTCCTCCTCGATGACAGCACCGGCGCGCGCCTGGTGGCGGTGGGCGCGGCCATCGACCCGATGACCCGGACGGTGCCCGTCCTGTTCGAGTTCGCCAACCCCGGCTCGCTGAAGCCGGGCATGTTCGCGAAGGTCACGGTCTTCGTCGGCGACACCCGCGACGTGCTCGCCGTTCCGCTGTCCGCGGTGGTGGACGACAACGGGTTCCAGACGGTCTACGTGATGGAAGGAGGGGAGTCCTTCTTCAAGCGGCGGGTGAGCCTGGGCGCGGTCGACGGGGGCTGGGCGGAGGTGCTCGCTGGTGTGGTTGTCGGCGAGCGGGTGGTGAGCCGCGGCGCCTACGAGATCAAGCTGTCCACTGCCTCGGGGGCCATCCCCGAGCATGGCCACCAGCACTAGGCCGGCGCTGATGAGCAACATCATCCTCTGGTCGGTCCGCAACCGGATCCTCGTGGTAGCCGCCGCGCTGCTCCTGCTCGTGGCCGGCGCCCTGGTCGCCCGGGACATGCCGGTGGACGTCTTCCCGGACCTCACCGCCCCCACCGTCACCGTCATCACCGAAGCCCACGGCCTCGCGCCCGAGGAGGTGGAGACGCTGGTCACCTACCCCATCGAGACGGCCGTGAACGGCGCGAGCGGGGTGAGGCGCGTGCGCTCCGCGTCCGGCGTGGGCATCTCGATCGTCTGGACGGAGTTCGACTGGGGCACCGACATCTACGTCGCCCGGCAGATCGTCAACGAGAAGCTGCAGCTGGTGGGTCCCCAGCTGCCCCCGGACATGGCGCCGCCGTCCATGGCCCCGATCTCCTCGGTGATGGGGGAGATCCTGTTCCTCTCGATCGCCTGGGACGAGCCTGCCGTGGAGCCCGCCGGTCTCGAGGCGCAGGCGATGGCCTCCCGCACCATCGCCGACCAGGTGATCCGCAAGCGGTTGCTGGGCGTGCCGGGGGTCTCCCAGGTGATCCCGATCGGCGGGGGGGTCAAGCAGGTCCAGGTGGTCTTGCGGCCCGAGGCACTTGCCGGGCTGGACATCAGCTACCAGCAGGTGGAGGAGGCCCTCGCCACCGGGAACGGCAACTCCAGCGGTGGCTTCTACAACGAGAACGGCCAGGAATACCTGCTGCGGGCGGTGGGGCGGGCAGAGACGCCGGACGACATCGCCAGGTCCGTCATCACGGTGCGGGAGGGGGTGCCGATCCTGATCGGGCAGGTCGCAGACGTGCGCTTCGCGCCGAAGGTCAAGCGCGGCGAGGGCTCCGCCAACGGCAAGCCCGCCGTCGTCATGGCGGTGCTCAAGCAGCCGGACGCCAACACGCTCGATCTGACCGAGCGCATCGACGCGATGCTCGACGAGGTCGATCTGAGCCTGCCCGCCGGGCTCACGGTCAACCGCCACATCTTCCGCCAGGCCGACTTCATCTCGACGGCGGTGTCCAACGTGACCGACGCCCTGCGGGACGGGGGGATCCTGGTCGCCATCATCCTGCTGCTCTTCCTGGGCAACCTGCGGGCCTCGGTCATCTCCCTGACGGCGATCCCGCTGTCGATGGTGGTCGCGATCCTCGCGCTCGACGCGATGGGCATGACCCTGAACACGATGACGCTGGGGGGCCTGACGATCGCCATCGGCGCGGTGGTGGACGACGGGATCATCGGGGTCGAGAACATCTACCGACGGCTGCGGGAGAACCGACTGCTGCCGATGGACGAGCAGGCGCCCGCCAGCGACGTCGTGGGCAGCGCCGCCGTCGAGATCCTCGACTCCATCGTGTTCGCGACGCTGATCATCGTCCTGGTCTTCATCCCGCTGTTCTTCCTGTCGGGCCTGGAGGGCCGGATGCTGGCTCCCCTGGGGGCCAGCTACGTCATCGCGATCGTGGCCTCGCTGCTGGTGGCGATGACCGTCACCCCGGCGCTGAGCTCGTACCTGCTGCCCTCCTCGAAGTCGCTGGAGCAGCCCGAGAGCTTCGTCATGGCCGCCCTCGGTCGCGCCTACGGGCCGGTCTTGAAGCAGGCCTTGAAGCGACCCTGGACGGTGCTCGGCGGCGCGGGCCTCGCGGTCGTGCTCGCGCTGGCCCTCGTGCCGGGCATGGGCCGGAGCTTCCTCCCCGAGTTCAACGAGGGGACCCTGACCCTGAACGTGGTGACCCTCCCCGGCACGTCGCTGGAGGCCTCGGACCGCCTGGGCCGGCGCATCGAGGAGAGCCTGCTCGCCTTCCCCGAGGTGGTGAGCACGTCACGACGCACCGGGCGCGCGGAGCTGGACGAGCACGCGCAGGACGTCAACGCCGCCGAGATCGACGTCAGCCTCGACCTCTCCGGCTCCGACCGGGACAAGGAGGAACTGATGGCCGCCTTGCGGCGGGAGCTGGCCTCGATCGGCGGGGCCGTGATCAGCGTCGGGCAGCCCCTGTCCCACCGCATCGACCACATGCTCTCGGGCTCCCGGGCCACCATCGCCCTCAAGCTCTTCGGCGACGATCTGGAGACCCTGCGTCAGCTCGCGGAGCAGGTCGAAGCCGTGGCGAAGCAGGTGGAGGGCGCCGTCGATGTCGCCATCGAGCAGCAGGTGGACATCCCCGAGCTCGAGATCCGCGC
>CALAGR010000534.1 GCA_937891735.1 uncultured Pseudomonadota bacterium
CACCGCCACGCCGACGGCCAGGGCCCTGCCGCTGCGGGCCTTCGCCACGGCCAGCATCGCCGCCGTGAGCACGGCCGCGGCGGGCAGCAGGGGCAGCGTGTAGAACGGCTGGCGCTTGGGGATCAGCGTGAACACCGCCAGCCCCAGGGCCAGCCACAGCAGCGTCGCCCGAACCCGCGGATCCGTGCGCCGCGCGATGGCCCAGCCAAGGCCGGCGAGGTAGACGCTGCCGAGCAGAAGTCCCACCTGGCTGTCCGGCCAGAGCCACAGGTAGTGCACCAGCCACAGCGGCCCCGGGGGGCGCTCCTCGAGCAGCTCGCCGGCGCCGCCGACCTCGCCGTGCAGCAGCTGGGGGATCCACTCCGGCAGGAACCTGGCCAGGAACAGCCCGTACCACCAGCCGGTGGCCACCAGGAGCACGCCGCCGAGCAGCAGCACGTTGCGGCGGACCGCTTCCTCGGCGCGCCCGTGCCACGCGGCCCACAACACGGGCAGCAGCACGCAGGGGAGCGTGCCGAGCCGATCCACCATCAGGCCCGCCGCCAGGCACGCCGCGAACCACAGGACGTGCCGGCGGGACCGCAGCCCGTCGCTCCACAGAAACGCCGCCAGGCAGCCCGCGCCCGCCGCCGTGGCACCCAGGTTGGGCTCGAAGCGGTGCAGCGCGTCGCTGATCCCCGCCGCCGGCAGCAGCAGCGCCACGGCCAGGGTCGCCCCCCAGGCGCTGGTCAGCCGTCGGGCCGCCCACCATGTGCCCACGGCGAGCACCGGCAACCACAGGAGCGCCTGGGCGGCGAGCATTCCCCGATACGAGCACCCCAGCCACAGCGCGAGCACCCCGGGCAGGCGCATTCCGGGCGGGTAGTAGTCCCCAAGCAGCAGAGCCCGCCAGTCACCGCCAAACGCGATGTCCGTGGCGAGCTCCACGATGAAGAACTCGTCCCGCGGGCCCCGGGGAAGCTCCTGCGCCGACCACCAGGCCCAGGCCAGCGCCGCGTGGAGCAGGACGAGAGCGCACGCGACCCATCGGGCCCGGCGCTCCGAGTCCAGGCTCACTCCTCCTCGAGGAGGGCCTCGTACTCCTCGGCAGAGAGCAGCGCGCTGGGGTCCACCTCAGCCACCTTGATGCGCACGATCCAGCCGCGGCCGTAGGGATCGGCGTTCACCAGCTCGGGCTCCTCCTCCAGTTCCTCGTTGACCTCGGTCACGCGGCCGTCCAGGGGCGAGTAGATGTCGCTGGTGGCCTTGACGGACTCCACGACCCCGAGCACGTCCCCGGGCTCGATCTTCGTGCCGGGATCGGGCGTGTCCCCCAGGAACACGATGTCTCCGAGCTGATCCTGCGCGTGGTGGGTGATCCCGATCGTCGCGATGTTCCCGGCGATCGACACCCACTCGTGATCGGATGTGTACTGCAGCTTCTTCGGGACGTTGTCCATGGCTGGGGCTCCGGTTTCGTGGATCAGTAGGGGCGCTTGTAGAAGGGCGTCTTGACGACGACCGCCGGGATGCGCTTGTTGCGGATCTCGACGTGAAAGAGCGTGCCCGTCGTCGAGCTGTCCTTCGGCAGATAGCAGAGACCGATGGACTTGCCCAAGGACGGAGCATGCACCCCGCTGGTGACCTCGCCCACCTGCTCTCCATCGAGGATGACGGGGTGGTGCGGGCGCGCGATGCCTCGCTCGAGCAGCTCGAAGCCCACCAGGAGTCGCGGGACCCCCGCCTCCTTCTGGGCCACCAGCGCGTCCCGGCCGATGAAGTCGCCCGCGTCGAGCTTCACGATCCACGACAGCCGCGCCTCCAGGGGCGTGGTCTGGTCCGTGATGTCGTTGCCGTACAGGCAGTACTTCGCTTCCAGGCGGAGCGTGTCGCGCGCGCCCAGGCCGATGGGCTGGATCCCGAACTGCTCGCCGGCGGCCAGCACAGCGCGCCAGACGTGCACCGCGGCGCCGGCCGGCACGAACAGCTCGAAGCCGTCCTCCCCGGTGTATCCGGTGCGCGCGATGATGGCCTGCGTGTCCGCAACCACCCCCTCGGTGAAGCGGTAGGTGCCGATCTGCGACACGTCCTCATCCGTCAGCGCAGCCACGATCGCCGCGGCGTGCCGGCCCTGGATCGCGAGCTGGGCGAAGTCGTCGGACGCGTTCACGAGGGTGCACCCGTCGCGCTCCTCGTCGTGGTGGCTGCTGAACCAGGCCCAGTCCTTGTCGATGCACGCAGCGTTCACGCACACCAGGTACAGACCCTGCCCCCGCCGGTAGATCAGCAGGTCGTCCACGATCCCGCCGTGCTCGTACAGGGCCACCGAGTAGTGGGCCTGGCCGTCCACCAGCGCCGACACGTCGTTGGTCGCCATGCGCTGCAGGAACGCCTCGGCGCCGTCGCCCTCCACGAGGAACTCGCCCATGTGGGACACGTCGAACAGCCCGACCTGCTCCCGGACCGCCTTGTGCTCGGCGAGGATCCCCGTGTACTGGACCGGCATGCCCCACCCGCCGAAGTCCACCATGCGCGCACCGGCCGCGACATGCTCGGCGAAAAGGGGCGTCTTCTTCAGGCTGTCGAAGTCAGGAGCGGCCATCGGACCTCCGGTCCGGTTCAGGTGGTTGGTTTCCGGAGCGGCCGAACGCTACCAGCCCTGCGGCCCGTCGCGCCGCCACCAGCGTGTTCGTCATGAGCATCGCGATGGTCATCGGTCCCACGCCGCCGGGCACGGGGGTGATCCAGGACGCGCGCTCCGCCGCGGCGGCGAACTCGACGTCGCCCACCAGCATGCCGCGGGGGTTGTCCGGGTCCGCGGGGTTGGGCACGCGGTTGATGCCCACGTCGATGACCACCGCGCCGGGCTTGATCCAGGCACCGGGCACGAACTCCGGCCGCCCCACGGCGGCGACGACCACGTCCGCCTTGCGCACCAGGTCTTCGAGATCTGCCCGCGTGGTGCGGGAGTGGGCGACGGTCACCGTCGCGTCGGCGTGGGTCAGCATGAGCACCGCGGGCAGCCCCACGATGGCCGAGCGCCCGATCACCACCGCGCGCTTGCCGCTCAGCTCGATGCCGCTCTCTTGCAGCAACCGCATGATCCCCGCGGGGGTGCAGGGCGCGAAGCCAGGCTTCTTCAGGGCGAGGTGCCCCACCGAGCGCGGGTGGAAGCCATCGACGTCCTTGTGCAGGGCGATGGCGTCGATGATCGCGTCGGCGTCGATGCTCTTCGGCAACGGCAGCTGCACCAGGATGCCGTGCACGGCGTCGTCGGCGTTGAGGTCGTGCACCAGCTGGAGCAGATCTGCCTGGGTCGTGTCCGCCGGGAGGTGATGGTGCCGCGACTCGTAGCCGATCTTCGCGCAGGAGCGGCGCTTGCTGCGCACGTACACCGCGCTGGCCGGATCCTCGCCGACCAGGATGGTGGCGAGGCAGGGGGTCACTCCCGTCTGCGCGGTGAACGCTGTCGTCTGCGCGGTGAGCTCGGCCTTGATGCGGTCGCTGAGTGCCTTGCCGTCGAGGATCACCGGGGCCTCCGTTCAGTCGCTCGATGCGGTGGAGCTCGAGGGCTTCGCCGCGGGCTTGCTCGCTGCGGCGCTGTCCGTCGAGGGCTTGGCCGGCGTCTTCGCCGTGCCCTCGGTGCTGGACGCGGCGGCGGTCGACCCGGGAGAGGCGGTGCTGTCCGTGGACACCTTGGCGGGGCTGCTGTCGGCGGGCTTCTTGTTGTCCGCGCCCGAATAGGCGTCGCTGTACCAGCCACCACCCTTGAGGTGGAACGCGGCGAGGCTGATCTTCTTGGCGACGTCCGCAGAGCCGCAGCTCGGACAAGGCGGCGGCGGCGCGCTGACTTTCACGATCTGTTCGAACTCGTGCCTGCAGGACGGGCAGGCGTACTCGTAGATCGGCATCGACTCCTCCTCGGTCCCACAATCGCTGGGCCGTCGAGGCGGCCCCTATAGCATCGTTGTGCTATCCATGCGCGCCCACGCATGAGCCCCTCTTCCCCCACTCCACACCTGCTCGCTCAGCGGGTCGTCTTCGTGCTCGGCAAGGGAGGAGTGGGCAAGTCGGTGGTGTCTGCGGCCCTGGGCCTGCTGGCCGCGGGGCGGGGCCACAAGGTCGTCATCGCTGAGTCGTCCGGCGCCGAGACCATGTCGGCGCTCTTCGACCGGGGCCCGCTGGGCTACACGCCGGGCGTGCTCGCGGACAACCTGCAGGGGATCTCCATCACCCCCAGCGCCGCCGTCGAGGAGTACCTCGTGCGCACCCTGCGGTTCCGGCTGGTGTACGAGATGGTGTTCCGCAACCGCTTCGTCGAGCCGTTCATGAACGCCGTGCTGGGGCTGAGCGATCTCATCACCGTGGGCAAGGTCATGGACCTGGAGTGGGAGCGGGTGGACGGGTCGGTGGGCCCGGACGCCGAGGGCCCCCTCAAGTACGACCTGGTGGTGGTGGACTCGCCGGCCACGGGCCACGGGCTGAGCCTGCTCAAGTCCCCCAAGGCCATGATGGACGTCGCCCGGGTGGGCCCGCTGCACGCCAACGCCCGGATGGTGGACCAGCTGTTGTCGGATCGGGAGCGCACGGCGGTCCTGCTGGTGACCCTCGCCGAGGACATGCCGGTGTCCGAGACGATCGAGGCCGCCGCCGTGCTGCGCGAGCGCGTCGACATCAAGCTCGCGGGCGTCATCGTCAACGGCGTGACCCCGCGCCTGTTCACCACCGCCGAGCAGGAAGCCCGGTGGGAGGCGGTGCGCGCCGAGGGTCTGGCCCTGGGCGGCGAGGCGGCGGCGGCGGTGCGGGACGCGGAGCGCTCCCTGCGGGACCGGGCCCGGGCCGACAAGCACATCGAGCGGCTGCGCACCGAGCTCGGCCTTCCCCTGCTGGAGCTGCCGCTGCTGCCCAAGCGCGACCTCGACGTGGAGGCGCTGCGGGGGCTGGGCAGCTTCCTGGAGCCCTGGGCATGAGCGAAGCCAGCGAGCGGCTCGCGGGGATCGTGGCCGGACACAAGGTCGTGGTGGTCTGCGGAACCGGGGGCGTGGGCAAGACCACCGTGTCCTCGGCGCTGGCCCTGGGAGCGGCGCTGCAGGGGCGGCGCGTGCTGGTCATGACCATCGATCCGGCGAAGCGGCTGGCCGACTCCCTGGGAATCGAAGGCAAGCTGAACGAGGCGACCGAGATCGACCTCGTCGCTGCCCTCGGCGCGGACGCGGTGCCCCCCGGGGCGGGCTCGCTGCACGCCATGATGCTGGACGCGAAGGGCACCTGGGACGCCACGATCCGCCGGTTCGCGAAGACCGAGGAGACCCAGGAGCGCATCTTCGCCAACAGCTACTACCAGCGGGCGTCCGAGTCCCTGTCCGGCTCCCAGGAGTACATGGCGATGGAGCGGCTGCTCCAGATGTACGAAGCCGGCGAGTACGACCTGGTGGTGCTGGACACGCCACCCACCCGCAACGCCCTGGACTTCCTGGAGGCGCCGGATCGGCTGATGGCGGTGCTCGAAGAGGGCGTGCTGGGCTGGCTGATCCCGCGCAAGCGGGGCCGCTTCTCGGCCGTGTCGGCGGGCGTGCGCCTGTTCGGCAAGGGGCGCGAGGCGATGTTCAGCGTGCTCGAGCGGTTCATGGGCGGGGACGTGATCCGCGGCATCGCGGACTTCGTGGGGGCGTTCAGCGAGCTGCTGGAGGGCTTCCGGTCCCGGGCCGGGGACGTCATGAAGCTCCTGCGCGGCGAGGACACGGCGTTCCTGATGGTCGCCTCGCCCAACCGGATCGCGCTGAGCGAGGCCCTGTACTTCCACGACCGCCTGGCCGAGGCGGAGATCCCGTTTCGCGGGTTCGTCATCAACCGCGTGCGCCCCACGTCGGCCTCATCCGGCGCGCCGGGCGCCGATCCGTGGGCCGCGGGCTTCGAGCGGAGCGACGATGGCGTGCGGAGCGCCGTGGTGGAGGCCGTCTGGGCCGATCACCGACGTCGGGCGCGCTGGGCGATGGTGGACCGGCACCACATCGCGGCCCTGGCCGCCCACTGTGGGGACCGGGTGCCGTACGTCGAGGTGCCGGAGTTGGAGGGCGAGGTGCACGACCTCGACGCCCTCCGCCTCCTGCTCGACTACCTCAGGTAGCCCTACTCGGCCTCGGCCTTGGCTGCCTTCTCGGCGGCGACCGCGGCCATCGCCTCGATGACGATGGGGCTCGGGTTGCCGACCGAAGTGACCCACAGCTGGTGCGCCGCGCGGGTGGCGCCCACGTGGAGCTGCCGGCGCGCCGAGGACGTGGCCGGCCACGACTCTTCGCTGATGTCCACCAGCACCACGTAGTCGAACTCGAGGCCCTTGGCCTGCTGCACGTCCGTCACCTCGATGCCCGAGGAGAAGCTGAAGTCCTGGTTGGCGACCCGCCGCAGACGCTGCAGGCCGGCCTTCTCCAGGCCCTTGTAGTACAGGTCCGCCATGTCCGGCTGACGCGTCAGCAGCGCCACGCTGGCTCGGGGCTCGCTCGCCTCGAGATCGCGCAGCGAGTCCACCAGGAAGGCCAGGCACTCGCCGTGGTCGCCGAAGCTGAACACCTCGA
The DNA here is from genome assembly GCA_937891735.1 of uncultured Pseudomonadota bacterium. Taxonomy (GTDB): domain Bacteria; phylum Myxococcota_A; class UBA796; order UBA9615; family UBA9615; genus JAGSHC01. The sequence continues at coordinate 6,555 of CALAGR010000534.1, forward strand.
CCGGGCCACCGTCGCGGCTGGCCGTCGGCGGATCGTCGTCCTCGGCCAGCGGTCCCAGGACCTTCAGGGCGAAGTCGACGATCGGACGGGTGGACCGGTACGACACCTTCAGGGTGTTCACCGCGGTGCCCTTGACGCCCAGGTGGCTGAAGAACTCCTCCCAGTCCGTGAAGCCGGCCTCCTGCAGCACGTGCTGCTGGGTGTCGCCGGCCAGGGTCAGGGAGCGCTCCTTGCTGGTGCAGCCCATGAGAACGCGCACCTCCAGGGGCGACAGGTCCTGGACCTCGTCGATCACCAGGTGGGTGTAGCGCAGCGGCCGACCGCGGCGGATCGACAGGGGCCCGACGCGCAGCTGGTGCAGGCGCAGGAGCAGCGGATCGTCCTCGTCGTCCAGGAACCGCTCCTGGAAGATCCCGTCGTCCCGCTCGTCCTCGTCGTTCTCGTCGTGGTGATCGGGGTTGAGCCAGTCCAGCAGCAGGTCGACCTGGCGGGCCGTCCAGCTGACGAACCGGTCGTAGTCCTGGTCCCCGAACACGCCCGGCGCGTGCCGGTTGAAGCCCCGCTTGAGCCGGGCCCGGTCCGTCATGATCGACATCCAGTCGTCCACGACCTGGCGCGGGTCCTTGTGCCCCTTGTTTCGACGGATGTAGGTCTCCATGACCTTCAGCATCGCCGGGTGCAGCTTCATGCGGGTCACGACGGCGGGGGTGTCCTCGCTGCGGTGCTCCGGCAGGAACTGGAAGTGCTTGCTCAGGATGTTGCGTGCCCACTCGCCGAAGGTGCGCACGGGCACGCCGTCCACGCCCAGGTTGCTGAGCAGGCGGCCGATGAACTCGCGCATGGCCCGGGACCAGACCACCACCATCATCCGGTCCTTTCGGAACCGGCGACCGTCGAGGTAGTTCAGGTAGGCCAGGCGGTGCAGGGCCACGGTCGTCTTGCCGGATCCGGCCACGCCGCGGATGACGACGAGCTGCGACTCGCCCTCGGTGATGATCCTGAACTGGTCGGGATCGATGAGCGCCGAGATCTCCGGGAGGTGCTTGTCCACCCGGTAGGCCTGCTTGCTGCCCATGGTGCGACCCGCCGCCTCACGGCCGCCGCTGTAGAACCGGAGCACCTCGCCGCCGCCACCTTCGAGGCGCGGGGCGTTGGAGCTCATGTCGATCCAGTTGCCCTCCACGCCCTTGACCCAGGTGCCCTCGGAGGACTGCACGCGCCGGAGCTCGCCGTCGCCGATGCCCAGGGTGCGCCGCGCGGTGATGGTGCCCTCGCGCAGCCGATCACCGAACTGCTCCTCGTAGTCGTCCCCCTCCGCGTAGCGGTAGAAGAGCGAGCTGACGGGGGCGTGCCGCCAGTCCACCACCCGCAGGCCGTTGTCGAGGCGGGTGGCGTTGCCCAGGAACACGTCCCGGATCTTGCCGTCCTCGTCGAGCTGCATGTGCGCGAAGTAGGGCCGATCACTGTCGATCCCGCCCCCCTTCGTGGTGGTCTTGCCAGCCTGCTCGAGGAGGTGCCCGAGGCGCTCGTACTGCATCAGCAGCGAGGGGCGCTCGTCGGTCTGGGCCTGGGGGATGTCGTCACGAAGCCGCCCCATCTCGCGGACGATGGACTCGATGTCCAGGTCCGCCTCTGGCGGGCGGAGCAGCAAGCGCCGCTGCGTGTCGGCCAGCAGGCTCTCTTCCTCGATGACGATGGGGGAGACGTCACTCGTCTCAGTGTCGAGGTTGGGTTCGATTCCGAGCTCCAGGGATGCTGATTTTGCGGAGGTAGAAATGGAAGAACTCATCTCGTTTCTCATGGGCCGGGCACCCTAATGGCAGAGGCCCCCATACACAAGCGAAACCATCAAATCTCCTCCAACTATCTGATTTACCTCGGAATCAAGCGGGAGTTGGCGATTCGGGGCGCGCGGATCCCGTCGGTTCGGCCCCTTTGAGGAACTCCTCCACCGCCGGGCCGAGCAGCTCCGGCACCTCGTAGTGGACCATGTGGCCCACGGCCTCGAAGTGCAGTCTGCGGCGGTCCGCGAGCAGCGCGCGGCGGGCCTCCAGATCGCCCCACCGATACCAGCTGCGGCCCCCCGTCACGAGCAGGACGGGCACCTCGATGGCCTGCATGAACGGGGCGTAGCGCTCCGGCTCGTACAGCTGCGGCGTGCGCGCCCGGTGCCATGGGTCGTGACGCCACCGCCACCCCCCGTCCGCCTCCTCGGCCAGCCAGCCCACCGCTGCGAGGGCCGCCTCGGGCCGCATCACGGGGTTCTGTCGCACGAGGCGCGCCGCCGCCTCCTCGGGGCTGGCGAACCCTCGCGCCGCCTTCGGTCCGGCGGCGAGCTCAGATACCCAGCGGGCGAGCCGGCCGGGCCCGGCGCTCGCTTCGTCCCTCGGCGGGCCGAGGCCCTCCACGAGGATCAGCCGCTCCACCTGCTCCGGCCACGCTCCGGCGAACATCAGGCCGACGCCGCCCCCCATGGAGTGCCCCAGGAGCACGAGCCGGCCCCCGGGATGCAGCGCGTCCACCACCGCCCGCACGTCGCGGACGTAGTCCACGTAGTGGTACCAGCAGCCCCGCGGCACCCGCTCCGACTCGCCGTGCCCCCGCAGGTCCGGCGCGAGCACCCGGAGCCAGGGCGGCAGGTGGGCCACGAGGGGGGAGAACGTGCCCCCGCAGTCCAGGTATCCGTGCAGGAGGAGCAGGGTCGTCGGGGGTCCGTCGGGGGCCGCACCGGCGGCCTCCCAGACCAGGGTGCGGATCGCCAGACCCGAGCCCTGCACGACGTGACTGGTCGGGCGGTCGGTGCGCATGCCCCGACGATAGCGCCCCACGACAACGCGCCCGTTGTCGCCGTCCCCCCGGTGTGCTAGTTGCCGCTGCATGTTGAGCTTCGACCTGGGCGCCCCATGGCGCGACCTGTCCTTCGTCTCCGTGGACGTGGAGACCACCGGACTCGATCCGGCCGCTGCCCGCGTCACCGAGATCGGCATCGTGCGGTTCGAGCGGGGGCAGATCGCCGAGCGCTGGGGGAGCCTGATCAACCCCGGCGTGCCCATCCCCGCCGAGGTCGTGGCGATCACGAAGATCACCGACGAGATGGTCCGGGACAAGCCGACCTTCCGGGACCTGAAGTGGGAGATCTACGGCCGGCTCCGCGACCGGCTCTTCGTCGCCTGGAACGCCGACTTCGACTGGGCCTTCCTCGGGGCCGAGATGGGGCGCTGCGGCATGACCCTGCCCAACGTGCCGGTGCTCGACCCCCTCGTCTGGGCGCGCAAGATGATGCCCTCGGACAACCGCAAGAGCCTGGGGGCGGTCTGCGAGCGCTTCGGGATCCCCCTGGAGAACGCGCACCGCGCCGAGGACGACGCCGAGGCCTGCGGCCGGGTGGTGCTGCGGCTCGCGGACAAGGTGCCCGTCAACCTCGGCACGCTGCTCGATGAGCAGAGCGCCTGGCGCGCCGTGCAGGACCAGGAGAGGGAGCAGCGCCGCGCGGCGCGAGCCATCGCGCGGGGGGAGGATCCCAACGCTCCCGTTGCTGCGCCGCCCGCCCCCGAGACCGAGCCCGAGCCCAGCCCCCAGGCCGGCCTCTTCTAGGTCGCCCGACCGCCTTTGACATTGCCGGGGCCACACCTACAGTCGTCGGCCCTCGGAGAGACCACGTGACGAACAGCTACCGCACCCCTCCGGACGTCAACGGACTGCCGGCGAGTGAAGAAGAGGTCCTGGCCTTCTGGCAGGAGCAGGAGGTCCTGCACAAGACGGTGTCGCGTCCCGCGCCCCGAGGCAGCTTCGTGTTCTTCGAGGGCCCTCCGACCGCCAACAATGTGCCGCACGTCGGCCACGCGCTGACCCGCGCGGTCAAGGACGTCATCCCCCGCTTCCGTACCATGCAGGGCTACCGGGTGGACCGGAAGGCCGGCTGGGACACGCACGGTCTGCCCGTCGAGATCGCCATCGAGCGCGAGCTCGGCTTCACCGACAAGAACGCGGTGGAGGCCTACGGGGTGGAGGCCTTCAACCAGCGCTGCTTCGAGTCCGTTCGCCGCTACGAGCGCGAGTGGGTCAAGGCCAGCGAGCGCCTGGGCTTCTGGCTCGACTACGACAACGCCTACTTCACGTTCACCAATGAGTACATCGAGAGCGTGTGGTGGATCCTGGGCCAGATGTTCGAGCAGGACATGCTGTACGAGGGCCACAAGGTCCTGCCGTACTGCCCCCTGTGCGGCACCACCCACAGCTCCCACGAGGTGGCGCAGGCCTACGAGGACGTGGCCGATCCGTCGGTCACGGTGGCCTTCGCCGTGCTGCCGGGCCAGACCCGCAACGGGCACGCGTTCGACGACACGTACATCACCGCGTGGACCACGACGCCCTGGACCCTGCCGTCCAACATGGCCACCTGCGTGCACCCCGACTTCACCTACAAGCTCGTGCAGAGCCAGGCGTTCCCGGGTCGCACCTACCTGCTCGCGGACGGGCTCGACAAGCCCGCGCTGGAGCGGGTCGGCAAGGAGACGTTCGACCTGTCGTCGGCGACGGCGGTGGCGACGTTCTCGGGCCGGGAGCTGGAGGGGCTGCAGTACGCGCCCCTGTTCGGCTTCACGGGCACCGACACGGACGCCGAGACGGAGCGGGGTCCCAACTGGTCCATCGTGGTGGACCCCTACGTCACGCTGGAGTCGGGCACGGGCATCGTGCACGTGGCCCCGGCGTTCGGTGAGGACGACCACCGCGTGGGCAAGGCGTACGGCCTGTCGATGTACTGCGCGATGCGGCTGGACGGCAAGTTCAAGGACCACGCCGAGGCCATCGCGGACCTGTGGTTCAAGGACGCGGATCCCATCGTCAGCCGGGACCTCAAGGACCGGGGCCAGCTCGTCTTCTCGACGCGGTACGAGCACCCCTATCCGCACTGCTGGCGCCACAAGACGCCGCTGTACTACTTCGCCACCTCGTCCTGGTTCGTGCGCACCACGGCCATGAAGGACGCCCTGATCGCGGGCAACCAGACCATCGACTGGAACCCGCAGCACATCCGCGACGGGCGCTTCGGCAAGTGGCTGGAGGGCATCGTGGACTGGGCCCTGTCCCGCAAGCGCTACTGGGGCACGCCCCTGCCGATCTGGCGCTGCACGGAGTGCGGCAAGACCGAGTGCTTCGGCAGCTACGCGGCCCTGTTCGCCCGGGCCGGCCGGGATCTGCCAACGGATCCCTACGATCGCGACCAGTGGAACCCCCACCGCCCCTACGTCGACGAGATGCCCTTGGAGTGCTCCTGCGGCGCGTCGATGAACCGGGTGGTGGAGGTCATCGACTGCTGGTTCGACGCGGGCTCCATGCCCTTCGCCCAGCACCACTACCCGTTCGACGCGGACAAGGCCGCGGCCATCGACAGCGGGCAGGCCTTCCCCGCGGACTTCATCTCCGAGGCCGTCGATCAGACCCGCGGCTGGTTCTACACGCTGCATGTCATCGCGACGTTCCTGAAGCAGCAGCCGGCCTTCAAGTCGGTCATCGTGCTCGGCCACGTGCTGGACGAAAACGGCGTCAAGATGAGCAAGAACCTGGGCAACGTGGTGGCGCCCGGGCCGATCATCGACCAGTTCGGGGCCGACGCCTTCCGCTGGTTCTTCTACCGATCCAACCCCACGCAGCCCTCCCGCTTCGGCCCGAAGATGGTCCGGGAGAGCCTGAAGACCTTCATCCTGCCCCTGCTGAACGCCTGGTCGTTCTTCACGATCTACGCCGGCATCGACGGCTTCGCCCCCGACCAGACGCCCCGCCCGGCGCCGGGCGAGCGCGCGCCCCTGGACCGCTGGGTGCTGTCGCTGCTGCACCAGACGGTGGGGCAGGTCACCGCGGATCTGGAGTCCAACCGCATCAACCAGGCCGCGCAGTCCCTCGAGGCGTTCGTCGAGTCGCTCACCAACTGGTACATCCGACGGTCCCGGCGGCGGTTCTGGAAGAGCGACGCGGACGCGGACAAGCAGGCCGCCCACTGGACGCTGTACGACGTGCTGACCACGCTGTCCCGGCTGGTGGCGCCCTTCACGCCCTTCCTCGCCGAGCGCCTGCACCAGGATCTCGTGCGGCCGTTCGATGCCGCCGCCGCCGAGTCGGTGCACCTGGCCCCCTGGCCCGAGCCCGACCTCGACGTGATCGATGACGCGGTGCTGCACCGGCAGGCCGCCGCCCGCCAGGTGGTGACGCTCGGGCACGCCGCGCGGCAGGACGCTGGCGCGGTGGTCCGACAGCCCCTGCGGTCCGCCACCGTGGTGTCCGTGGACGACGCGCTGCTCGCCGCCCTGCACGACCCGCACACCGCGGACATCGTCCGGGACGAGCTCAACGTCAAGGAGCTGCGGTTCGCGGAGGACCGCGGCCGGTACGTCGAGTACAGCGTCAAGCCCAACTTCCGGGTGCTCGGCAAGCGGCTCGGCAAGCGCATGAAGCAGTGCGCCCAGGCCGTGGCGCAGCAGGACCCGAGCCAGCTCCTGGCGGCGCTGAAGGACGGCGGCACGCTGTGGATCGATCCGGGCGACGGCGACGGCCCCGTGTCCCTGACGCAGGACGACGTGGAGGTCCGGATCCAGCAGCGCGAAGGGACCGCGTCGGCGTTCGACGAGCAGTTCCTGGTGGCGCTGGACACGGAGGTGGACGCCGAGCTGGCCGCCGAGGGGCTGGCCCGGGAGGTGATCAACCGGATCCAGGGTCTGCGCAAGGAGCGCGACCTGGCCTACGACGACCGGATCGCGGTCCAGTGGGACGGGGGACCGGACATCGCCGCGGCCATCGCCGCCCACGGCGGGCTCGTCCGGGACGAGGTGCTCGCGGTGGACCTGACGCAGGTCGCAGGCCTCGCCGGGGCCGTGTCCGTGGAGCTTCGCGGAGAGCAGCTCGCGGTGGACCTCGCGCGGGCCGACCGGGCCTGACGACCGAACTGGACAGGACGACCGCTGGAGGCCATTCTCCGGCGCCCCGAAGGAGGAGTGTGAGCGGAACTGACGAGACCCCTGCCTCCGACGCCGAGCCCGAGGTCCTGACCCCCGAGGTCATCATCAAGGACATCCACGGGGATCCGGCGGACGACGATCTGGAGCTCGACGGGGCCCTGATCCTGGACGCTTCGAAGGCCGGCGGCACAGCGCGAGCGACCCCGCTGATGATCGGTCTGCTGCCCCGTCCCGAGCGATCCAGGAACCTGCCCACCCGGGCCACCTCCACCTCGCTGGCGGCGCGGGATCCCCTGCGCGCCTACATGAACGAGGTCGCGGCCTACGAGCTGCTGACGCCGGAGGAGGAAAAGGACCTCGCCACCGCGTTCCGGGACGACGGGGACCAGGCCGCCGCCTACCGGCTGGTCACGAGCAACCTCCGGCTCGTCGCCAAGATCGCGTTCAAGTACCGGCGCTTCTACAAGAACGTCCTCGACCTGATCCAGGAGGGGAACATCGGCCTGATGAAGGCGGTGCAGAAGTTCGATCCGTACCGCGGGGTGCGCCTGTCCACCTACGCCCGCTACTGGATCCAGGCCTACATCATGTATTTCCTGCTGGCCAACCACCGCATGGTGAAGGTCGGCACCACCCAGGCGAAGAGGAAGCTCTTCTACAATCTGACCAAGGAGACGAAGCGTCTGAGGGACCTGGGCTTCGACCCCACCCCCCAGCGCATCGCCGACAGCCTCGACGTGGACGTCAAGGACGTCATCGAGATGAAGCAGCGGCTGGCGTCGCCGGACGCGTCGATGGACGCGCCGATCGGCGGGGAGGAGGGACGGCCCTTCGGCGACACCTTCGCCGCCCCCGGAGACCTGCCCGACGACGAGGTCGCCGACGCGGAGATGATGAGCATGGTCACTGGCGCGATGCGCGCCTTCGGAGAGACCATCACCAACGAGCGGGAGACGATCATCTGGTATCACCGGCTGATGTCAGAAGACCCGCTGACCCTTCAAGAAGTAGGCGACCAGTTCGGCGTTACGCGCGAGCGGGCTCGTCAAATCGAAGCAAAGCTGAAGAAACGGCTCAAGGCCTTCCTTCTCAGCACTCTCGGGCCCGAAGTCGAACTCTCCGTCGAGTTCGCTCAGTAGCCCGAACCGGAAAGCACACATGGAATACCGCGGGCTCCAACTGGACCCCTTTCAGCAGCAGGCCATCGAGCACGTCGATGCGGACCGCTCGGTCCTCGTGTCCGCCCCCACGGGCACGGGCAAGACCCTCATCGCCGACTACATCGTCGAAAAGGCGCTCACCGAGAACAAGGAGGTCATCTACACGGCCCCCATCAAGGCGCTGAGCAACCAGAAGTACCGGGACTACACGCGCCTGTACGGCTACGACAAGGTCGGGCTGATCACCGGCGACAACGTCATCAACCGGGACGCCCCGCTGCGCATCATGACCACGGAGATCCTCCGGAACATGCTGCTGGGCGGCGAGGAACTGCCCCACCTCAGCCACGTGATCATCGACGAGATCCACTTCCTGGACGACATCGAGCGGGGCACGGTCTGGGAGGAACTCCTGATCTACCTGCCGGCGCGGGTCAAGATCCTGGGGCTGTCGGCGACCCTGGCGAACATCCAGGAGTTCAGCGACTGGCTGTCGTACGTGCGCGGCGAGGAGGTGCCGACCGTCGTCGAGAACACCCGCCACGTGCCCCTGAGCATCTACATGGCGAACCGGGACGCGGGCATCTGCGACATCGACCGGTACAAGTTCATGCACGAGCGCTGGCTCAAGCTCGCCAAGCGCGCGGCCATCGACGCCGAGCGGGCTGCACCCGCGGGCGGCGGGGGGCGCGGCCGGGGCCGGGGGCGTGGACGCGGTGGCTCCAGCTCCACCGGGAGCGGGCGGCTTCGGCTCCCAGGCCAGCGGGAGACGCGCCACTACGAGCTGATCCAGATGCTCGGCGCCAACTTCCAGCCGATCCTGTACTTCGCCTTCTCCCGGAAGATGTGCGAGCAGTTCAGCCGCGAGCTGGGGCGCAAGGCCCCCGACGAGGGCTTCACCAACGCGGACGAGAAGGCGCTCATCAAGGCGCGCATCGACCAGTTCGACCTGGAGTTCGTCAAGGTCATGACGACCGACCAGGAGAACATGTACCTCAAGGGCATCGCGTGCCATCACGCGGGCCTGCACGTGGGGCTCAAGGCCTTCGTGGAGGATCTGTACGAGCGCAAGCTCATCAAGGTCCTGTACTGCACCTCGACCTTCGCGCTGGGCATCAACATGCCGGCGCGCACCACGTGCTTCCAGGCGCTGCGCAAGTACGACGGCCGCGGCGTGGTGCCTCTGACCGTGCGGCAGTTCATGCAGAAGGCGGGGCGCGCCGGACGCCGGGGCATCGACGACGTGGGCTACGTCGTGATCCTCGAGGAGTTCTGGGACTTCGAGCGCGACGCCGACGCCATCCAGTCGTACATCAGCGGCGATCACGAGAAGGTGCGCTCGGCGTTCAATCTGTCGTTCAACTCGGTGGTGAACCTGCTGGATCGGCACAGCGGCGAGATGGACCAGATCCGGGACATCATCGACAAGAGCTTCCTGACCTTCAGCTACCGGCAGGCGGCGGCGGAGGAGGAGCGCAAGCTCACGCACATCGCCGACAGCCTCAAGAAGGACGGCTGGGACCCGCGGGATCCCGCGGCCGGCACGCCGCCGCGCCACCTGATGGCCCGGGCCAAGAAGTTCCGCAAGCTCGGCCGGCACCAGGAGCGCACCGACGACAAGGTCTGGGGCGACTTCAACGAGAAGGCGAAGCTGCTCCAGGACATCGGCTACCTCGACGAGAACCTCGAGTTCAACGCGGGCGCCAAGGTGCTCCGGCACCTGCAGATCGAGGAGATCTTCTCCACCGAGCTGGTGCTCAGCGGGATCCTCGACGAACAGACGCCGGCGCTGATCTTCGGGGCGATCTGCTCGATGTCGAACAGCTTCAGCCGCGCCGTGAACATCCGGGTGCGTCCGCGGGGCCTCGAAGGGAAGCTCAGCAAGGACATCCGGGTCATTCGCTTCGGCGAGCCGGTGCGCAAGACGGAGTACGCCATCGGCCACCAGGTGACGTTCACCCCGGAGATGATCCACTTCGGCGTGGAGTGGTTCGAGGGGCGATCCCTGCAGGAGATGCTGCTCGCCATCGAGAGCCCGACGGACATCTCGGGCGACCTGGTCTCGGCCTTCCGCCGCGCGAAGGACCTCTGTCAGCAGCTCAAGCGCGTGTACGAGGAAGACCCGTACATGAGCGAGAAGCTCAAGACGATCCTCAAGACGGTCAGCCGCGACGAGGTCGAAGTCGTCGACTAGCTGATGCGGATCATCGCGCTGCACGGACTGCCGACGAGCCCGCGGCTCTTCGAGCGCCTCGACCTTCCGACCGGGTGGGAGCTCGTGCGGCCCCAGGTCCCGGGGCTGGGCGGGGACGGCACCCCCGACGACTGGTCCCTGCAGTGGGCGGCGGACACGCTGCGCGCCGCGTGGGACACGGACAGCGCCGACGCGCTGGTGGGCCACGACCTGGGCGGAGTGCTGGCCGCGATGCTCGCCCGGCCGGGGCAGGCGGTGGTGCTCAGCGGGACGGCGCTGGGGCCCTACTGGTCCGCGATCCGCGCCACGGCCTGGCCCTTCCTCAACCGGCTCTTCTACCACCGGTCGGCGGGCCGGCTGTTCTTGCGGAACGGCGGGCTTCCGGAGCATCGGCTCGCCCTCGCCGAGGCGTTCGCCGACCACGGGGAGGGCTGGGCGGAGCGCATGCGGCGCATCGCCTGGGCCATGAAGCCGCCGCCGGGGCTCGGCCGCAAGCTCCGGGACAACGACGTGCTGGCGGCGTGGGGCCGGCAGGATCCGTGGTATCCGGCGTTCCCCGTGGCTCGCGCCGTGGCCCACGCGACGCAGGGCCGCCTGCAGCTTTTGGAGGCGGGGCATTTCGCGCCCTGGGAGGCCCCGCGGGGCTTCAGCGAGGCCCTGGAGTCTCACCTGCGTCGGTGAGCGGGTCCGGCGGCCGAGTAGGATGAGCGCGTGCGGCGCCTCTTCTTCGACGTGACTCGAGTCGCGCCCTTCCTCCGGTCGGAGCGGGGGGCGTTGCAGCTGGGCACCCTGCGCGGGGTCGAGGCCATGACGTCCGGTCCCGGGCTGGCCCTGGCGGATCGGCTCTCGACCGGGGCGTCGCTGTCGGATTTTCAGGCGGCTGGCAGCACGATCCTGCGCTGGCGTGCCCGGGGCTGCACGGTGATCGGGATGCACAGCCCCGGCGCCACCTGGGAGGTGGTGGACCTGGAGCGGGCGGTGCTGCGGGACGTGGCGGCCCCGGACTGCCACCTGTCGCTGGTGTCGCTGCGCGAGGCCACGCTCGTGGATGCGGACCTGTCTGGATCGCGCCTCGTCCTGTGCGACCTGGGGGGCGCGACGCTGCAGCGCGTGGTGCTCGACGGATGCCGCCTGAACGGCTGCGACGCGACGGGCGCGGTGTTCGACGGCGTGTCGCTGGCCAACGCGGACCTGCGCGGCACGGTGCTGCGCGGCGCCTGGCTGATCGGCACGGACCTGGGCTCGGCGGATGTTCGGGGCGCCGACCTGCGGCAGGCCGCCCTGGGGGCCGAGCAGCGCGCGGATCTGAAGCGGCGAGGGGCGCGAGTCGGGGGCGGGTGGCTCTACCGGGCCTGGGCGCGTCTCCTGGGCGCCACAGCCCGTCCCGAGCGCCACGCCAGAGCCCGGGCCGCGGTGACCGCCACCTGGGCGGCTCTGGCGATCCTCGTGCCCGTGGTGTTCTTCACCCGTGCGGCGCTGCACCCGGTGAACCCGGAGGAGCCGCCGTTCTGGGAGGGGGTCTACGAAGAGCCCATGGACGAGCCCGAAGGCGAGCCCGCGCCCGAGCAGTAGCGCCCAGGGGGTACGCCGCACAAGGAGACCCCGCCAGCCCGACGCACAGATCGCGGGAACGGGGCCGGAGTGAGGGCGTTCGCGCGAGGTCAAGGAGTGCAAGGGGTCCCGCGGAGGCGTACTGGAGTACGCCGCACAAGGAGACCCCGCCAGCCCGACGCACAGATCGCGGGAACGGGGC
>CALAGR010000535.1 GCA_937891735.1 uncultured Pseudomonadota bacterium
CTCCGGTGGTGTCGTCGTCGTCGCCGGTGGTGTCGTCGTCGTCGCCGGGGGCGCCGGCGGCGGGCAGCGTCGTCCACAGCCCCACGAGCGGGCCGCCGTAGGCCCCCATGTCGGCCGTCGTGCCGTCGGGATCGGCCGAACCCACCGGATCCCCGGCGTCGATGCAGGGGGATCCGAACGCGAGGTGCAGGTCGTCGTTGTCCACGCCGTCGCTGGTGTAGTCCGCGAGCTCGGGATCCACGGACAGGTTGCCGAACGAGCCGGTCAGGTCGGGCAGGGAGCCCGAGTACTCTGGGCCCGTGGTGCTCCACACGTCGTTGTACGCCACGGTCCAGGTGGAGCCGGTGGCTGCGCTGACGCCCGAGCCCTGGCTCGGCAGCGCGATGATCGAGTTGCGGATCACGAGGGCGCTGTCGCCGGTGACCCGAAGCGAGCCTCCGGAGGAAGCGGAGTTGCCGATGATCGTGCAGTGCTCGACCGTGACGCTGGCCCCGAAGCCCACGTGCACCGCCGCCCCGTTGGTCCCCGCGTTGGCGGTGAAGATCGAGGTGGAGATGGAGTGCCCGAGCCCGCCCTGGAAACGCACCGCGCCCCCGTCGCTGCCGGCCGTGTTCCCGTCGAAGACGCACACCGCGAGGGTCGTGGGGCCCGCATCCGAGATGTACAGCGCTCCTCCGAGGTTGCTCGCGCTGTTGCCGACGAAGACGCTGCCGACGACCGACGGAGCGGCCTCGTCCACGAGGATCGCGCCGCCCACGGTGGCTTGGTTGCCGACGAAGAGGCACGAGTTCAGGGCCGGTGTCGCGATGCCCGCGGATGCGTCGATCACGAGGGCGCCGCCGTTGTCGCTCGCGATGTTGCCGCTGAAGGTGACCTGATTCAGGGTCGGGCTGCTGTCCAGGATGCGCCCGCCGCCGCCGCTGGGCGCCGTGTTGCCGACGAACGCGGCGTTGTCCAGGGTGAGCCCCGCATCCACCGTCAGGTAGATCCCGCCGCCCACGATGGCCGCCGCGTTGCCGTCCACGGTGGCCCCGTCCACCGTCACCTCACCCCCCAGGAGGCTGAACCCGGCGCCGCGCTCCGCGGTGTTGTTGCTGATGCTCAGATCGTCGAGGCTGCCCACGCAGTCTCCGAGCATGAAGCCGCCGCCCCGCACTGCCACGTTGTCCTCGGCGATCAGCCCATCGATCACGAGGTCGCAGTCGAAGCCGTACAGCCCGCCGCCGCTGCCCCAGGAGCCGCCGTCGTCCGCCTCGGCCACGTTGTCGTGCAGCCACACGTCCTGCAGCACCGCGTCCGACTCCGCCAGCAGGATCCCCCCGCCGATCCAGGCCACGTTGTCCCGCACCTCCAGGTTGCGCAGGGTCGGTCCGCCGCCGGACACGTGCACCCCGCCTCCAAGGTAGGTGCCGGTGGCGTCGCCGCCGGTGATGACGAAGCCGTCCAGGACGGCGCCCGGCCCCTCGCCCCCCACGAAGCGGACCACGGGGCCGCTCCCCGTCCCGGCGATGGTGGCGGCGCCCGTCCCGTCCACGCTCAGCAGCGTGAGCTCCTTGCCGGCGAAGTCCAGATCCTCGGTGTAGGTTCCGGCGACGACTTCGATGACGTCGCCCGTGGCGGCTGCGGTGAGGGCCCCGGCGATCGTCGTGAAGTCCCCCGCGCCCGACGGATCGACGGTCAGGGTTGCCGCGGGGGCGAGCCCGGGGAGGATCGTGACGAGGACAACGGCGAAGATGGAGCACGAACGCATGGCCCCGATGCTGGCAGCGGGCCCGGATGCAGACAAGCACGGTCGGGCGCCGTGGCAGACCGAGCTGCTCGAGTCCCCTCGGCAGATCGCGGACGTGGCGGCCTCCCTGGGGCTCCCGACGGCCCTGGTGAAGCGGCTGCAGACGGCGAGCGACGGCCACGCATTTCGCACCACCCGCTACTACCTGGGCCTGGTGGACCCGACGGATCCCGCCGATCCCATCCTGCGCCAGCTCCTGCCGGACCCGGCCGAGAGCGCGCCCCCCGCGGTGGGGTTCAGCGACGACGCGGTGGGCGACACGCGACCCGAAAACCACCCCGCGCCGGGGCTGATCCACAAGTACCCCGGCCGCGTGCTGCTGGTGCTCACCAGCCTGTGCGCCGTGAACTGCCGCTACTGCTTCCGGCGGGCGTATCCATACGAGGAACTGCGCCAGGGCGGGCCGCGCATGGAGGAGGCCCGGGCGGTGATCGCGGCGGACCCCAGCATCCACGAGGTGATCCTGTCCGGCGGAGATCCCCTGGCCTGGACCGACCGCGCGCTGGGCCGGCTCATCGCGGACCTGTCCGCCATCCCCCACCTGCGCAGGCTCCGGGTGCACACCCGGATGCCGGTGGTGCTGCCGTCGCGGATCACCGACGCCTTCGTCGCGCTGCTGACCTCCAGCCGCCTTCAGCCCTGGGTGGTGACCCACTTCAACCACCCCCGGGAGCTGACCGCGCAGGCGATCAGCGCGTGCCGCCGCCTGATCGAGGCGGGGGTGCCGGTGCTGAACCAGGCGGTGCTGCTGCGGGGCGTCAACGACGACGTGAACGTGCTGGCGGAGCTGTGCGAGGGGCTGGTGGACGTCGGGATCAAGCCCTACTACCTGCATCAGCTCGACCGGGTCACCGGCACCGCCCACTTCGAGGTGCCGGAGGAGGAGGGACGCAGCATCGTGCGCGCGCTTCGGGACCGCGTCAGCGGCATCGCCATGCCCACCTGGGTCCGGGACCTGCCCGGCACCCTCAGCAAGACGCCGCTCCTGGGCCTGCTCCTGGCGTTCCTGGTGGCCTGCGGAGGCGATCCCGATCCCGCGCCGCCCCGGCTGAACCGCTCCCTGGCGGACGTGCCGGCCCGGGTGGTGAAGTCCGCACAGGCGCCCACTGCTCCGGCGCCCCCGGCGGCGGAGGCCCCGGAGATCGACGCGCCGGCCCCCGTCCCCGCCCCGGAGGCGGACCGCGTGCTCGTGGCGGATCTGTATGGCGACGGGCGGCCCGAGGTGTTCGTGGCGGACGGCGGCGAGGTCCGCTGGGGCGAGTGGCCCGCCCAGGCCGTGCAGCCTGCGTTCACCGGCCGACACGTGGCCCGGGGGATGCTTCAGGCGTGGATGGCCGCAGACCTGGACGGGGACGGCGATCAGGAGGTGGTGATGGCCTTCGGTCTGGGCCGCGCCTTCCCGAAGGCGTCCGCGGAGCTGGTGCTGCTCGACGCACCCGACGCGAGCAAGACCATCGCCCGGACGCTGTGGAAGAACGACGGGGAGCGCAACCAGATCACGGCCCTGGCGCCCTGGCCGCGCCCCGACGGCACCGCCGACATCTACGTGGGGCACTTCCAGAGCCGGTTCGATGTGCGCGGCGGCGTGATCGACCGCGACAAGGGCACCGCGCGCTGGCTCGAGGGGCACACCCTGCGCATGGGCATGGCCCGGGCGGTGGGGGACTTCGACGGGGACGGGCTGGTCGAGGTGGCCATCGGGCGCCTGTACGGCGAGGACGCAGACAGCGACGGGGACCTGCGTGTCATCCAGCAGGACGGCAAGGCCGAGATGGTGCCCACCCGGCGGGGCGTTCGCGCGGTGGGCGCCGGCGACCTCGACGGGGACGGCAAGACCGAGCTGCTCTTCGGGGACAGCTGGCACAAGAACTACGGCAAGCTCGCCCGGTTCCGGCCCCGGCTGGCCCAGCGCAACGCGGCGGGCGTGTGGCACGTCACGACCATCGACGAGCGCAGCGACAACTACGCCGTGGAGCAGATCGGGATCGTGGGGCGCAGGGTGGTCGCGGGCGGCAACAACGCGCTGTTCGTCTACGAGCCCGGCAAGGACCTGGTCTGGCACGCGGTGGGCGAGCCCCAGGCCCTGCGGCCCACCGGATCCTGGGCCGCGCTCCCGGACGGCAGCCTGGCCCTGAGCGGCCGGGAGGTTCGCCGGGTCATCCGGTGAGTGGGCGGGCCCGGTCGCATCGGCGGAGCCCCCGCGAGATCGGCCGACGGCTCCTGCTGGCGGCGGCCTCGGGCCTCCTCGTGCTCGCCGCAGCCGATGGGCTGATGCGTTGGCTGGACTACCGGCCCACCCAGGTGCCGCTGTTCGAGGAGCGCCCCGACGGGGTCTCCTACCAGCTTCGGCCCGGCGCCTCGGTGCACCGCACGGTGGACGGCGTGTCCGTGAGCCTCGTCACGAACAGCCTGGGCATGCGCGGGCCCGAGCTGGATCCGCCCAGCGACCGACCCCGGGTGGCCCTGATGGGGGACTCGTTCACCTTCGGGCTGTGGGCCGAGGATGCCGAGCACACCTTCGCCGGGGTGCTCCAGCAGCACCTGGGCAGGGATCGGCTCGAGGTCCTCAACTTCGGCGTGCCGGGCTATGGCTTCAAGGAGATCACGATCGCGCTGGCCCAGGACGTGCTGCCCCTGCACCCCCGGTGGGTCGTGCTCGTCAGCTACAACGGCAACGACTTCCTCGACACCTGGACGGGCCTCATCCGCTACCGGGTCTCCGCGAACGGCTCCCTGGAGCGGGACACCGCCGCCATCGCAGACAAGTTGCCGATGCACCTGCAACGGGAGCACCCGATCCCCCACAGCCGGTTCATCGACCGCAGCCCCGTGGTGATGCTGGCGCGCGTCGCCGCCCGCTGGGCGCTCCCGGGCCGCGCGCCGCCCCTGGATCCCGGCGACAGCTGGAACTCGGACCTGTACTGGAGCCGCGCGGAGTACACCGACTTCGCCGTGCAGGCCCGGGACGGCGCCCTCGCGGAGCTGGCCCGGATCGACGCGCTGTGCCGGGAGCAGGACGCCCGGCTGGTCCTGGTGGCGATGCCATATTTGCAGCAGGTCATGCAACCGGAGCGATTCGGCGACGAGCTCGACATCGACGTGCCCCAGCGCTACCTCGCGGGCTTCGCGGACGCGCACGGCGTTCCGTTCCTGGACCTGCGGCCGGGCATGGCGCAGGCCGCACAGCGCCTGTTCATCGAAGGGGAGGGGCACATGACGAACGCGGGGCACGCGGTCGTGGGGCGGCTCCTGGGGGACTTCCTGGCTCCGCTGATCGCGCCGCCGCTGGACTCAGTTGACGTCGCGCCGGGTGAACAGCATCAGGGCCAGGCCCAGGAGCAGCGCTGACCAGGCGAGGGTGACGACGATGGGCTGGGTGGCGTCGGCCCAGAAGTCGGCTTGCCCCCGCATGCCCAGGAAGCTGCGCCCGGCCCAGATCGTCAGGTCGTGCAGGCGCTCCGCCGTCTCGGCGTCCGGGCAGACGATCTTGTCGAGGTCCTCGGCGGAGTTCACCGAGCCGGCCTTGATGGCGGCCTGCTGGCAGGTCCCCAGCTCGAGCTTGTTCCACAGGATGAAGCCCGCCGCGACGCCTGCGTCCGCCAGCAGCGCCATCATCGATCCGAACAGGGTCAGCACCGGAGAGCGGGTCAGCGCCCCCAGGAACGCGGCCATGGCCATCGCGGGCAGCGCCACCAGGGTCCCCGCGACCAACCCGCCCAGGAGCGTCAGCAGCACGGAGCCCTGAGCGGTCCCCATCCAACCGATGAGCGGCGTGTCGGGCCCGATGCGGGTCAGGTCGCCCTGCAGCCCGAACAGGGGCAGACCCAGGACCAGACCGGCGAGCAGGGCGAGGGCCACGGACGTGAAGGCCGCGGTCATGGACACGGCGCCCTTCGCCGCGAACACCTTCCAGCGGGGGACCGGCCGCACGAAGACCATGGCGATGGTACCCAGGGAGAAGTCCTCGGCCCAGACCATGGAGAAGAGCAGCAGCAGCGCCAGTCCGTTGATGGGCAGGGCCGCGAGGCTCACCGCCATCTCGCCCGCCACGAGCCAGCTCGTGCTGTCCACGGCCTCGGCGACCATGTTCGCTTCGGCCCGGGCACCGACCCAGACGGCCCCGGCCCCCGCCACTCCGTGCAGCACTCCGAACAGCAACACGGCCCAGGCCAGGCCCCGACCGCACGCCTTTCTCCACTCCGCCAGGCACATGCCCAGGAAGCCACCGCGCTCCATCATCGGATCTGCCCCCCTGCGGCGGGCGCGGTGTGGCGCAGGAACGCGTCCTCCAGGGTCTCGCCATCCTCCACCAGCTCGGCGGTGCGCCCCTCGATGATCTTGCGGCCGTCCTGGATGATCCCGATGCGGTCGCACAGGGCCTCGACGTCCCGGAGCAGGTGCGAGCTGACGAACACGGTCAGCCCCTCCTCGTCGCGCAGCGTGCGGATCAGGTCGCGCACCTGCTTCATGCCCGCCGGGTCCAGCCCGTTGACCGGCTCGTCGAGCATCAGCAGCTTCGGCGAGGTGAGCAGCGCCTGCGCGATCCCCAGTCGCTGTTTCATGCCCAGGGAGTAGGTCTTGACCTGGTCGCGGCCGCGATCCCCCAGGCTCACCAGGCTCAGGAGCTCGTCGATGCGGCTCGGGGCGACGGGCGGTCCGTAGGCCGCGAGCACCCGCAGGTTGTCCCGGCCCGACAGGTACGGATAGAAGCGCGGGGACTCGACGATGCCCCCCAGGTGCCGGCGCGCGGCCACGGGGTCGGACTCGCCGAAGATGCTCACGGTCCCCGAGTCGCTGCGGATCAGCCCCAGGATCATGCGCATGGTGGTGGTCTTGCCGGCGCCGTTGGGCCCCAGGAAGCCGTAGATGTCGCCGGGCTCCACCCGCAGGTCGAGATCGCGCACCACCTGCTTGCGGCCGTAGGATCGCGTCAATCCTGCGACCTGCAGGGCCGGGGGGCTGGCTTGTTCGCTCACGGGCGGGATTGTTCCCGACTCCGCCCCGCAGGGATACCCCGTCGCCTCATGGCTCCCCGGGAAGGAGCCGGTCCCGGATCGTCTGCACCAGCACGCGGTTCAGGGCACCGGTCTGGTGCGGAGCCCAACGCAGGGACTCGAGCTGATCCGGTCGCCACGCCACGTTGACGGGGTTGTCGTTGAGCCGCGTCTCGGGACACCGGCCCGCGGACGCAGCGGCGATCAAGGCGATGGATCCCGCCGCCCCGCGATCCCCGAGCGCGTGGTCGGTGCGGGCTTGGAGCCGGAGGTAGGGGCAGGGCAGGTCCTCCATCCACGGCAGCGGCTCGCGGTGCTCCCAGAACACGTCCGGGTCCCGCGCCAACGCGGTGCGGGCGGCGGGGGGAAGGGCGCCGCCCCGCAGGATGGAGTCGCGGTCTCCGGGGCCCTCCCAGTCCAGCAGGAACGCCACGGGCAGGCGGTCTCCCTCCCGGGCGAGGAGCGGCACACACAGCGACAACCCCAGTGAGAACGAGCAGAGCCCGATGCGGGCAGCGTCGATGTCCCGCCGCGCGTGCATGAACTCGAGCACCGCGCGCAGCGAGTCCTGCCCTTCGCTGCCGCAGAAGTCGTTGTGACCCCAGGAGTTGCCGCGCCCGACAGGGTCGAACAGGACCACGCGGATCCCCAGGGTCGCCAGCTCGTCCGCCGACACCACGTACATCTGGCCCAAGAAGACCGAGCTGTCCTTGTCGCGTCCCGGGACGAGCAGGACCGCCGGGCGCTCGATCTCGTCGTCGGGCTCGTGCACGCGGACCCACACCCGGTACCCCGAGGCGTTGGTGAGCCACTGTCCGCTGCGACGCAACGGCGGCCCCGCGCGGGTCTGCACGTGCAGCCGCATGGCGCGACCCGGCGCGGCCCGCAGGGCGTCGAGGC
>CALAGR010000536.1 GCA_937891735.1 uncultured Pseudomonadota bacterium
GAGCACAAGTAGGTCCCTTCGTCCAGAAGGGTTGCATAGACTTGCCCGGGTGACCCGGTGGGGCGCGAGCCAGCACGCGGCCAGCAGGAAGGCACCGAGGGGCAGCGCGGACCACTTCACCAGCCCCGCCCCGAACAGCAGGAGCCCCGCCACCGCGCCGCCGGTCACCGGGCGCACGTCCTGCAGCCGAAGCAGGACCGCCGCGGCGCACCAGACGAGGGCCGACAGGGGCAGGTCGTAGTGGTACCGGGTGGACGCCGCATGCACCGCCGGGATCAACACCGCGGCGGTCATGCCGGCGAGGCGCGTGACCCGAGCCTGCCCCGGTGGACCCGACCAGGGATCCAGGCTCACCACCACCGACCCCACCGCCAGGGCGAGGGGCAGGAGCCACAGCAGCCCGGACCACGCCACCGTCTGGGCGGAGTGTCCGAAGATCGCGCCGAAGGGGCCGCCAAAGAGGTGCAGCCCCGGAGGGAAGCCCGGATCGATGGCCCGGAGGAACTCCAGGGGGTGACCCGGCCCGATGCTTCGCCAGGCCAGCACCGCGCGCAGGCGGTCGAGGTGCTCCAGGTACTCGGCGCCGCCCGCCCCGTACTGCTGGATCGGCTCGGCCAGCATGCGCGTGGCGAGCATCCAGCCCAACGCCCCCAGGACCCCGGCTGCGCCCAGGAATGGCGCCAGGGACGCCAGGCGCGCGCGGATGCTTGCGGATCGTCCCACATGGGGAGGGTACCCGAGCGCACCGGTAGGATTGGCGGATGCGCGACGTCCCCACCCGCTGCCGGATCTGTGAGACCGCCTGCGGCCTGGTGGCCCAGGTGCAGGGGGACGACGTGGTGGGGCTGCGTCCCGACGCCGACCACCCCGTGTCCCAGGGCTACGCGTGCCGCAAGGGCACGGCGTTCCTGGACGTGCAGAACCACCCCCGGCGCCTCCTGCAGCCAGCGGTTCGAGAGGGCGGCGCGCTGCGGGACGTGTCCTGGGAGCAGGCGCTGGGCCGGGCCGGCGGGGCGCTCGCCAACCTCCTGGAGCGGCACGGTCCCGACGCGGTGGGGCTGTACGTGGGCAACGCCGTGGCCCACTCGCTGGGCTCGGTGCTCGGCGTCACGGCGCTCCAGCGGGCCCTGGGCACCACCAAGCTCTACTCGTCGCTGACCCTGGACAACTCCGAGATGTTCGTCGTGCTCGAGGAGGTCATGGGCAACCCCATGGCGACCTTCGTGGCGGACTACGCGGGCTCGGACCTGCTGCTCCTCCTCGGGACGGATCCCGTGTCGAGCCAGCCGTCGCAGGTGCAGTCCCACCCCGGCGGCGTGGCCGAGATCATCGGGCGGGCCCGGGCAGACGCGCTCGTCGTCGTCGATCCCCGCACCTCCGCCACGGCCCGCAGGGCCAGCTGGCACCTGCGTCCGCGACCCGGCTCCGACGCGGCGCTGCTCGCGCACCTCGTGCGTCGCGTGCTCGTCGATCCGGCGGCGCGGACCCGGGCGGTCGCGGACCCGCTGCTGCGTCCAGAGGATCTCGGGGCGCTGGAGGCGGCCGTGGCCCCGTGGACCCTGCCCGCCGCGGCCGAGGCCACCGGGCTGCTTGCGAGCGAGGTCGACCGGCTGGCCCAGCGCCTGCTGGCGGCGGAGCGGCCCCTGGTGTGGTGTGGACTGGGGGTGCTGCTGGGGCCCGACGGCACCGTGGGCTACTGGCTGACCCTCGCCTTGCAGGCCCTGCTCGGCGGGCTGGACCGGTCCGGCGGGTGGATCCAGCAGCGCGGCGCCCTCGATCTGCCGTCGCTGTTCGCGCGGCTCGGCGTGCCGGGGCGGGACCCGGGCCTGCGCAGCCGGATCGGCGGCTACCCCGCGGTGCTCGGCACCCTCGCCGCGGCCACCCTGGCCGACGACATCCTCACCGACGGCCCGGATCGGCTGCGCGCCCTGGTGGTCATCGGCGGCAACCCCCTGGTGACGCTGCCGGACACCCCTCGCGCGCGCGCGGCATTCAAAGGGCTCGACGCGCTGGTCTGCGTGGACCTGTTCGTGAACGACACGGCCACCCTCGCCGACGTGGTGCTGCCCGCCGCGACCTGGCTGGAGCGGGATGAGCTGGCGGTGCACTCGGCCAACCAGGCCCGCCGACCGCACCTGCAGCTCAGCCCCGCCGCCGTCGCCCCCCGGGGAGAGGCGCGGCAGGACTGGCGGATCCTGACGGACCTGGCCCGCGCAGCGGGGCGAGCCCCCTTCGGATCGAGCCTCGCGGATCTGGCCCTTCGCTGGACGGGAGCGACCCCGGTGACGGTCGCGCGGATGGCCAACCTGCTGTCCCCCATCCCCTGGCGTGCGCTGCGGACGGCGCCCCACGGGGTGGCCGTGGATCGCGACCCGTTGGGCACCCTGCGGGCCCGGGGCACGGACCATCGGGACAAGCGCGTGCACCTGGCGATCCCCGAGTTCATCGACGCGTTGCGGGACCGGATCGACCTGGGGCCCCCTCCCGCGGGTGGACTCGCCCTTCAGCTGGTGACCTCGGTCCGGCCCGTGGAGACGATGAACAGCTGGATGCACCACGGACCCGGGGCCCGCCGCGCACCGGTGGCCCGCCTGCACCCGGACGACGCCGCAGGGCTGGGGCTGATCGACGGCGGCGCCCTAAACGTGTGGCGCCCCGATGATCCCCAGGGCACGCGGATCACCGTCGCCGCCGCCCTCGACGCGGGCGTGCGTCGCGGGGTCCTGGTCCTTCCGTACGGCTGGGGCCACGCGGCCGGGGCGATCGGCAGCGGGGACGACGCGATCCTCGGCGTGAATGCGAACATGCTGGTGGCCACCGACCGGCTGGAGCCCTTCACGGGCCAGCCCCTGAGCAACGGGCAGTGGATCCTGGCCGGCCTCGGAGCGCGATGATCCCTGTCAAAGACCCACGCTTCGTGCTCGGCGAGGTGGTGATCGACGCCATCCACCAGGACGTACGCATCGACGCCGCGGCGATGACATGCCTGGACCTTCCTTCGCGGAACCGCGCGCGCAAGGAGATCAAGGGCGGCCGCCTGCTGCTCGACGGCCTGCAGGTGGAGACGTCCCGCCGGGTCCAGCCGGGGCAGCGCCTGACGCTCTTTGCCCCCCCCGAGCCACCCCCGGTGTACGCCCGGGACATCGAGATCGTGTGGGCCGATCCGCACTTCGCGGTGGTGATGAAGCCCCCGGGCCTGGTGGTGAGCGGCAACCGGTCGATGACGCTGGAGCGGGCGCTGCCCTACAACCTGCCCCCCACCGAGGCCGACGATCCCCTGCCCTGGCCGCGCCCCGTGCACCGGCTGGACGCGCGCACCTCGGGGCTGGTCCTGGTGGCCCGCTCCCTGCGCGCCCAGGTGGAGCTGGGCCGCGCGTTGCAGGAGCGACGCATCACGAAGCGCTACCGGGCGCTGGTGTCGGGCCGGCTGGAGGGACGAGGCGTGGTGGATCATCCCATCGACGGCCGGGACGCCCGAAGCCGCTGGGTGGCGCTGGGTCACACGCGCTCGCTGCACACCGGGTGGATGACGGCAGTGGATCTGTGGCCCGAGACGGGGCGCACCCACCAGCTGCGGATCCACTGCGCGCGGCTGGGCCACCCCATCCTCGGGGACGGCCGCTACGGACCCGACAAGATCCTGCGCAGCGCCGGGCTGTTCCTGACCGCGGTGGCGCTGGAGCTCGCCCACCCAATCACGGCGGAGCCGCTGCTGATCACCGTGGATCCGCCGGCCAAGTTCGCGACCTTCCCGGCCCGGGAGGGCAAGCGATGGGAGCGGTTCGTGGCCGAGACGGGCGCCGAGCCGAACACGCGCTAGGCTGCCGCCTCACCGACGGGAGACACGATGGGCACAGAGATCGAGCGCAAGTTCCTGATCGGCGACGACAGCTGGCGCAGCGCGGCGGACGACGGCGAGGTCATCCGGCAGGGCTACCTGACCACCGATCCCGAGCGCACCGTGCGCGTGCGTCGCAAGGGCGCCCGGGGGTTCCTGACGATCAAGGGCCGCAGCACCGGCGCCTCCCGGGCCGAGTTCGAGTGGGAGATCCCCGTCGCCGATGCAGACGCGATGCTCGACACCCTCGCGCTGCGCCCCCTGATCGAGAAGACCCGCTACACCATCCAGAACGCCGGACACGAGTGGGTGCTGGACGTGTTCGTGGGGGACAACGCCGGTCTCGTCATGGCCGAGGTGGAGCTGCTGAGCGAGGACGAGGCGGTGAGCATCCCCGTCTGGGCCGCCACCGAGGTCACCGACGACACCCGCTACTACAACGCGGCGCTGGTGAAGGCCCCCTTCACCACCTGGTAGATGCCGGACCTGCGCAACCACACCGCCCGCGAGGCGTACGACGGCGTGCGCGGTCTGTTCTTGACGGTCTGCACGGTCCTGTTCTTCGTGGGGTTCGGGATCGCGGACGCCCCCTGGGGGATCGTCTTCGCCAACCTGGCGCTGGGGGCCCTGTTCTGGACGCTGCTGCTGGTGGTGCACGAGCTCGGCCACGCCATCGCGGGGGCCCTGACCGGCACGGTGCTGCGCTTCGACGTGGGCTCCGGGCCGGTGCTCGTGCAGACGCGGATCCGCGGCGTGGACGTGACCATCCGGCCCGTGCCCTCCGAAGGCAGCGTGCTCGCCGTCGTCCGGGGCCCGCGCTGGTGGCGGACCCGCCGGGCGGGGGTGCTGCTGGCGGGGGTCGGCGCGGAGTGGCTGGTGCTGCTGGGGGCCTTCCTGCTGCTGCCCGCCGCGGCCCTGCACAGCGCCCCGAGCGCCCAGGTGGCCCCCTTCACGATGCTGCTCTTCACCACGCTGGTGGGCACCGGCTTCAACCTGCTGCCGGGGGTGTTCACCCGGGACGGCGTGGAGCTCGTGACCGACGGGCTGGGGATCCTGGAGACCCTGTCGCTGTCGGTGCAGGACGTGGACAACCTGCGCCTCCGGGCGGACGTGGCGTTCTTCGTCACGGCCCTGGTGGAGGGGGACGCCGAAGCCGCCGAGCGCATGCTGCAGCTCGCGAGCGCCGCGGACACGGCGGCCATCGACGGCCTGCGTTCGCTCCTGCCCCTGGCCCGGGACCTGCCCGCCGAGCCATGGGAGGGGCACGCGCGGGCCGGTGAGCAGACCCGGGAGACGTTCGAGCTCGCCCGATCCCACGCGCTGCCCGCGGTGCTGCTGCGGGTCCGGCACGCCGGCGGCGATCCCACCGCCCTGCTGGCCTACTGGGCCTCCTTCGAGCCCGACGAGCCGCTGCTGCACTTGAACCAGGCCATGCACGCGGTGCGACGGGGCGACGCGGCGGGGGCCCTGCGCCACGCCGAGGCCCTGCTGGAGCGACCGGACCTGCCCGTGGGGGTGCGCGCCCTGGCGGAGATCGAGGCGGCCTGGCTCGCCGTGGCGGCCGACGCGCAGCACGCCTGGCCCGTCGCCATCGAGCGGCTGCAGTTCCTCGCCTCGGGTCCACTGGGGCCGCTGGCCCAGTCGGGTCTGGGCGCCGTGCTCGTGGCGAACGGGCGCTGGGCGGATGGGCGTTGGGCAGCGGAGCTGAGGCGGCTGCCAGCGCCAGAGGCGGTGAGAGAGGTCAGAGGGCCTGGGATTGGTTCCTTTTATGTACTCTACCTGTCGTAATTATCCCGGGG
>CALAGR010000537.1 GCA_937891735.1 uncultured Pseudomonadota bacterium
GCGGCGCTGCGCGGCGCCCTGGAAGGGGCGGCGGCGGTGCTGAGTCCGTCGCGGTTCCTGGCGCAGCGGTTCGCCGAGCTGGGGTTGCAGCGCCCCATCCAGGTGCTCGGCAACGGGGTGCCCGCGGCGCCACCCCTCGCGCTGCCGCCCGGTCCCCTGCGGATCGGGTGGTTCGGCTCCGACGTCCCCTCCAAGGGACTCGACGTCCTGCTCGCTGCGGTGTCCGGGCGGAGCGGGGTGACGCTCGCCCTTCATGGGAACGTCGACCGCTCCGCGCTGCCCCCGGGCGTCGCCGTCTGCGGGCCCTATGCCCCGAGCGACGTGCACGATCGGATGGGGTCGGTGCACATCGTCTGCGTGCCCTCCACCTGGGAGGAGAACCAGCCCATGGTGGTGCTCGAGGCGCGACGGGCGGGCCGCCCGGTGCTGGCCTCGCGGATCGGCGGGCTCGTCGAGATGGTGGACCACGACGTCGATGGGTGGCTGGTGGCGCCGGGGGACGCGGCGGAGCTGGGTCGCCTGTTGGCCGAGCTCGCGCAGGATCCCGCCCGGGTGCAGCGCGCGGCCGCCGCCGTTCGCCCCCCGTGCTCCGCGGACGCGATGGCGGCGGCGCACCTGGTGGTCTATCGGAGCTGTACCGGCGACGTGGTCCCCGTCTGAGGCCCTCGTCGGGACCGCTTTGGGGGTCCACGACCGTCAGCCGAAGATTGACGGTGGTGCCGTCCGACTTTCACAATGAACGACGCGCGGTCACCGCGGCCGCTGCCCTTCACCTCAACACGCCCAAGGGGACTCATGTCGAGCAACGGTGCCTTCGTCCTACCAGCCGGAGTCCGGCTCTCCATGGAGGGAGACGCGCTCTCCATCCACAACACCGGCGACATCGTGATCGAGGGCGCCCCGACGGGCTCCCTGAGCACGCTGACCTCCGAGAGCGGCAACATCGTGCTCGCTCCGCCCAAGGCGATCACGGTCACCAGCGTGTCAGCCCCCGGCGGCACCGTCACCATCAACGGAAAGGTCACCGCCGAGTCCATCTCGGCGAAGGCCGTGAAGTTCGAGGGCGGAACGCTCAAGGCTTCGGTGATCAAGGCGGCCGAGGCGATCTCCCTGCAGGGCGCCAAGCTCGAAGCCACCATCGTCGTCGCCCCCATGGTGTCGATCGCGCCGTCGGTCAAGGGCCGCGCGACCGCGATCCAGTCGGACAACGAGATCGGCCCCCACAAGCTCAAGGGCGGGTTCTCGCTGTCCGAGTTCGTGGAGATGATCCCGAACGGCGCCGAGATCCTCGCCGAGCACGACATCGAGGTGAAGGACGACGACGACGACGACGACGACGACGACGACGACAGGTCCGCCGCTGCCGCTCTCGCGGCCCACGAGGTAGCGGTGGACTCCGACACGGCCGCATCCGAAGAGGCGTCGGAGTCTGACGACGACGACCCCGCCGGTCCGATCCGCGACGCCCTGAGCACCATCGCCGAGGCGTACGGCGACGGCGATCTGCCGGGGCCGATCGGGACGCTCAGTGCCCTCGTCGATGGTGGCGATCTGCAGGACTTGAAGAACGGGATCAACAAGATCTGGAGCGATCTGCTGAAGCACCATCAGCAGACCGACCCCTACATCCCCAACGCGGTGACGCGGGGCTTCCAGACGATCCAGCTCGAGCTGCGCAAGCTGTAGCCGGTTCCCAGGGCGGGGGCGTCAGAGACGCCTTAGCGGGACACGACCGGAGTGGTCTGCCTCACGCTGAGGCCCGTGGCGGGCCAGGTCAGGACCACCTCGAAGGTCGCGCTGCCCCGCTCGCCGGGGCAGCCGGCTTCGACGTGGACCTCGTGCTCGCCGGCCTCCCGCACGATGTCCGCGCTGAACCGCGCGAGGGCCTGTCCCCCCGTCGCCAGCGACCACTCCAGGGTCAGGGTCGCCTCCTCCCCATCCGGGATGTGGTCGAGCACGAACCCCACCGAAGCGACCACCTGCTGACCCGGCACGCACGTCGGATCCAGGGAGAACAGGTCGGCCATCTCCAGGGTGGGCTCACCCCCGGACGATCCACCGCGCGCGCTCCCTCCGCCGAAGCCGGAGTCGAACCGCGCGCCACCTCCCGCCCCTCGGAGCACGGAGACCGCAGCGGGCCCGGGCAGGTCGGCCTTGCTGTCGATGTGCTGCAGCCACTCGTTCAGATCGTCGGCGTAGATGCGTCCGCGCACCGGGGGGCTGTCGTCCGGCGCGTCGTCGGGGCTGGGCTGGAACCGGCGAGGCAGCGGCTTGCTCGCCGCGCGACTGATCGCCTTGCTGCCCAGGCCCCGGCCGATCTCCTCGACGCGCTCCGAGGCGCTCGACCCTCCGTAGCTCTTCCCGGACCCGGACCTGCCCTCGCCGCCCGCCCAGCGGTCCAGATGCGCGCGGTAGAAGTACACCGCATCCCCATCCCGGAGGAATGGGACCTCTCCGTCGTGCACGGCCTGGGCGAAGACGCGGGCCGACACGTCCAGATACAGCGCCGCCTGCTGGGCCGTCAGCACCAGCGGGGTGTACAGCGCCACCCCCCCGAGGATCACCGCGCGCTGGGCGCCGTCGGCGTCCGCCACCACCACGGGAGCCGAGAACGCGATGGACCGGACGGGGTGCACCACCCGGCCCTGGGAGAAGCTCCAGTCGCGGGGATCGGCGGCCAGCGTCCGGTACCAGCCGGCCTGCGCATCGAGCGTCTCCGCGTCCACGCGGAACGTCTTGAGCTCCGCCTCCAGTCCATCCTTGCCGCTCGGAAAGGCGCGCAGGTCCTCGGGTGTGAGCCGCGCCGCGTCCAGCACCGACGCGAGGCTCCGCCGAAAGGGATCCGCGTCGGATCCCGATCCGCCCTTGCCCCGAAAGATCGCCAGGTCCCCTTCCCCACCGCGGGGCAGCTCCCGGGCCTGCACGTCGGGAGGCGAGCCCCGGGTCAGGCCCTTGGGGCGCCCCGGGACGTACAGCCCGACGAAGCCCGGGTCCCCGTCGCGGGCCACCGACGCGCCCGCCACGTACAGGCCCTTGTTGGGGATCACGGCGTCGAGCAGGGCCCCCGCCTTGCCGCTGCGGTCGAGCAGATCCGGGAACCAGATGGCCAGCACGCCCTGCCCCCGCCCGTCCGGCAGATCGAACTGCACGAGCCCCCCGTCGATGTTCGGCCCCGCCGTGGCGACGCTGGACGGCAAGGTCGCCGCGAGCCGCGCGACCGCCTGGGG
>CALAGR010000538.1 GCA_937891735.1 uncultured Pseudomonadota bacterium
ACGATCCGGCCGAGTCGGAGCCGCCGCCCGAAGCCTGATCAGGTCTCCCAGAGATCCCTGCGCGGCTCGAAGCCGTCCTCGACCTCCTCCAGCAGCTCGATCTGCTTGCGCGACAGCCTCGAGGGCAGCTGGATCTGGACGGTCAGCAGCTGATCCCCCTTGCGCGAGCGCGCATCCAGGGGCGGCAGTCCCATGCCCCGCAGGCGGATCTGCTGGCCCGACCCGATGCCCGGGGGCACGGTCACGTTGGCGGTGCCGAACAGCGTCGGGACCTCCAGGCGACAGCCGCCGGCGGCCTCCGTGGGCTTCAGGGGCAGATCGACCACCACGTCACGGCCGTCGATGCGGAACACGGAGTCCGGCGCGACCTCCAGGGACAGCACGAGATCACCGCGGCGGGCGTCGCCATCACCGTGGTGCCCCTGCCCGCGCAGGCGCAGGGTGCCGCCCTGCTCCATGCCCGGCGGCACGTTGAGCTCGGTGGCCTGCAGACACCACCGGCCGTCCGCGTCGGGCACCCGCAGGGACACGGTGTGCCGCCCGCCGTGCACCGCCGTGAGCAGGGGGATCCGGGCCGCCGCGTGCAGGTCGTCTCCGGCCCGCGCCGCGCTGTCTCGCCCGTCCCGGCGTCGTTCCCCGCGAGGCGCCGTGGTGAACTGCGCGTCCACCGCGTCCCGCCGGCCGCGCTTGCTCGGGCCCTGGTGTTCGGGCGGCTCGGGCTCCACCCGCTTCTTGTTGTTGTCGCGGATCCAGCCGTCGGCGGGGTTGGGCTCGTCCCAGCCCGCGGGGCCGGCCCCGCCATCGACCCACTCCTCCTCCTGGTCCTCGGCGGGCGGCTCCCAGGCCATCGAGCGACCGCGGCCGGCGGGACGGGCCCGCGCCTTGCCCCCCGGGCGCGTGGGCTCCTCACCCTGCTGGTGAAAGCGGGGCATCGCGCTGCCCCGATCCCGACCGAACGCGGCTTCGTCCACGGGGCCGCCGGTCATGGCCTCGGTCCAGGCCGGCGCAGGGCCGTCGGAGATGTCGCCGCCCCCCTCGGAGTGGCCTCCGTAGCCGGCCGCGGCCTTCAGCCCCTCCTTGAGGTCGCTCATGGAGAAGCCGCCGGGCCCGAAGCGACCGCCCGCGGCCCCCCCGCCCTTGCGCCCACCCCCGCTCTCGCCGCCCGTGCGGGCGCGCCGCAGGGGCTCCGGCTCGTCCACCGGCCCCTGATCGAGGTTGGCGGGGTTCCACAGGTCCTCGTTGCGCTTCTTGGCGGCTCCCGTGGGACCTGCCTTCGCGAACAGGTCCTCGAAGATCGAGGCGACATCGCTGCCCGCGCCGGTCTCGAGTTCCTCCTCGTGCCCCTGGTGGACCTTGGCGCGCTTCTTCCGCTGCTCGGGCGGGATCCAGTCCTTGTACTGATCCGTCAGCCCCCGCTTGCCGAAGCGGTCGTAGAGCATCTTCTTGCGCGGATCCGACAGGACCTCGTAGGCCTCGTTGATCAGCTTGAAGCGGTTCGCCGCCGCGGGGTTGCCCCGGTTGCTGGGCAGGTCCGGGTGGTGGCTGCGAGCCTGACCACGATAGGCACGCTTGATCGCGGCGTCGTCGGAGCCCCGATCGACGGCCAGGATGGTGTAGTAGTCGGCCTCCGCGTGCAGCTTCACAGGCGCATGGTCCCCCGCCCGGCCCCGGTTGCGCAAGCGCCGCGGCGCCGATGGCGGGCCCGGCAATTCCCTCTGACCCGCACACGGGCGTGGCGCGAGGTGGGCGCGGTTCCTATGAGTAGCCTGTGATTCGCACCGACCACGGCGGCCTGCGCTGCTCCTTCTGCCTCCTGACGACCCGACCCGGCGAGACCGCGATCGACGATCCGGAGCGCGTGGTGAGCATCTGCGCGGACTGCCTCGCGAGCTGCGAAGCCCTGGTCGCGTCCGACCCCGAGCAGGCGCTGCCCCGTCCGATGCAGCTCAAGGCGCGGCTCGATCGCCACGTGATCGGCCAGGAGCGGGCGAAGAAGCAGCTCGCGGTCGCGGTGTACAACCACTACAAGCGCTCGTCGCTCTCCAACTCCGATCTGGAGCTCGGCAAGTCCAACGTCCTCCTCATCGGACCCACGGGGACCGGCAAGACCCACCTCGTCCGGTCCCTGGCCCGGCTGCTCGACGTGCCCCTGCACATCGGCGACGCGACCGCCTTGACCGAGGCTGGCTATGTGGGTGAGGACGTCGAGAGCCTGCTCGCGGGGCTGCTCCGGGCCGCCGACGACGACCTCGTGCGGGCCCAGCGCGGGATCCTGTACGTGGACGAGATCGACAAGCTCGCCGGCCGCTCGGGGTCTTCGGCGCACGATGGGCGGGACGTGGGCGGCGAGGGCGTGCAGCAGGCGCTGCTCCGGCTGATCGAGGGCAGCGAGGTGGAGGTGCGGATCGAAGGCCAGGGCAGCAAGGCCCGCAAGGTCACCTTCGACACCTCCGGGGTGCTCGTGATCTGCGGGGGCGCCTTCGTGGGCCTGCGGGAGCTCGTGGAGCGCCGCCTGGCGACGCGCGCGATGGGGTTCCGCAGCCACCAGCGGGCCAACGGCCCCGAGCCGGACCCGCTCTTCCGGGTGTTGCCCGCAGATCTGCACCAGTACGGCCTGATCCCCGAGTTCACGGGCCGTTTGCCGGTGCTCGCGACCCTCGAGTCCCTGGACGAGCAGGCCCTCGTCGCCATCCTGACGGAGCCGAAGGGCGCGCTGGTCCGCCAGTACCAGCGGCTGTTCCGCATGGACGGCCTGCGCCTGCAGTTCACCGCGGGGGCGCTGCGGGCCGTCGCTCGGGAGTGTCTGGGCGAGGGCACCGGAGCGCGAGGGCTGCGGGCCGCCCTGGAGCGGGTCTTGCTGGAGCCGATGTTCGACCTGCCTGGCCGGGACGACGTCGAGGACGTCTGGATCACCGAGGGCACCGTGTCCGGGGGCCTCCCTGCCGAGCTGCGACTCCGCAGCGAGACGGGCTGACCAGCGCTACCGTGTGAGGCCATGCAGGTCTCGCTCGTCGCCACTCCGATCTGGAACACGAAGACCCCCCCGCTGACCACCGCCTACCTGACGGCGTGGTTGGAGCGGCACGGACACGACGTGCTCCAGCTGGACTGGAACATCGAGCTGTTCCAGAGCATGCCCCTGGGCCTGAAGGAGTACTGGGACCGTACGCACCTGCACAAGTGGCAGGACCCGGAGCGGTACCAGGCCGAGATCGCCCCGCGGATCACCGGACCGTCGATGCCCGGCTTCCTCGCCCGGATCCTCGCCGACCGCCCCGCCGTGGTCGGGATCTCGACCTACTCCATCGAAGCGACCAAGCACCTGGCCCGCGCCATCAAGGCCCAGGCGCCGGACACGCTGGTGGTGGTGGGCGGGCAGGTCTGCGACCCGGGCTTCTACGGCTACAACCTCGCGTGGTCCGGGGTGATCGACGTGGTCGTGTACGGCGAGGGCGAGGGCCCCCTGCTGGAGATCATCGAGCACCTCCAGGCGGGGAAGCGTGACTTCTCCGGGATCCGCGGGCTGCTGCTCCCCCACGGCCCCACGAGCGCGGAGGACACAGGACTGCGCGCCCCCATCGCCGACGCGAACTCGCTGCCATGGCCCCAGTTCGACGGGCTGCCCATGGACTCCTACACCGCTCTGGCGGCGCCCCCGTTCACCCCCTCCCGGGCGGTGAGCACGCTCATGTCCCGGGGCTGCGTGCGCAAGTGCGACTTCTGCCTGCAGGCCGAGATCTGGCAGAACTTCCGGTACCGGTCCGCCGACGACATCTACGCGGAGATGGTGAGCTACCAGGAGCGCTACGGGGCCACTGAGTTCCACTTCAACGACCTGCTCATCAACGGCAACGTCAAGCAGCTCGACCGCCTGTCGCAGCTGCTCATCGACAAGCCCCTGGGCGTGACCTGGGGCGGCAACGCCATCGTGTCGCGCACCCTCAAGCTCAACCTGCTGGAGAAGATGCGCGCCGCGGGCTGCACCTTCCTGGGCTTCGGGTTCGAGTCGTTCAGCACCAAGGTGCTGACGGCCATGGGCAAGAAGTACGACGCGGCCGACGTGTCCCGGCTGCTGCACGACATGAACGCGGTGGGCATGCGGTTCTTCAGCAACCTGATCATCGGACATCCCGCCGAGGGCCGCGCCGAGTTCACCGAGACCGTGCGATTCCTCATCGAGCACGCGGCGCTGTTCACCGAAGCGCCCACGAGCTCGCTCCTGATCGTCCAGAAGAACACGCCGATCTGGCGCGCGGTGGACTACTGGGGCATCGAGATGGAGGAAGGCGACGCGCTGGGCTGGTGGCTGCGGGACGGAAACAACACCCTGGGCGAGCGAAAGCACCGGGCCCAGGTGCTCAACTTCTTCTACGAGTCGCTGTTCGGCACCGGCATCAAGATCACGGACATGGACACCACGCGGGATCTGACCCTGGGCGGCGACGACGTGATCCCCCGCACCGCCCAGGCCAACTAGCCGCCCGTCCCCTCGAGTCCGTCCCCCCGAGACGGTTTCGCTGGTCCTGATGACCTGCGCTGGTAATGTCCGTCAATGGTGGCGCTCCCTGCCCTGCCATTGATCGAATAAGCGGCAGCGGACTCGCGTCTGTACCCACAACGCGCGCGGATGAGCATGAACCTCCCCCCAGCCTGGCGCTCCCTCGCCACACTCCCTTCGTTGCTCCTGCTGCTCACGGGCTGCGGCGATGCGCCCGAGCCCGACACCGAAGACGACGCCGCGCCGGTGGTCGAGGTCGCGCCGGAGCCCGAGACGCCCGCCCCGCCGCCGTGGATCGAAGAGGACGTCGCCATCCGATCCGGCGCGGTGATCACCTCACTGCTGCAGGACCAGGGGCTGGACTACAGCGACGCCCTCGCCGTGGTGCAGTCGGCCATCGAGATCCACGACCTCGCCCGGATCCGGGCCGGTGAGTCGGTGACCGTGCGCAAGGACACCAACGACGGCTCCTTCCTGGGCCTCGTGTACCCGCTGGACCGCTTCGAGGAGCGGCGGCTGGTGGTAATGCGCGACGAAGCAGGCGGCTTCGAGGCCCTCGAAGAGGCCCGGGCCGTGACCCGCGTGCCCACCCCCGTCGTCGGCCAGGTCGAGGGCTCCCTGTGGGCCACGGGCATGAACATGGGCCTGTCCGCCGAGAACCTCGTGCACCTGGCCGGCATCTTCGAGTGGGAGATCGACTTCAACACCCAGATCCGGCCCGGGGACCGGTTCCGGCTGATGGTCGAGGACATCCAGGACGCCGAGACCGGCGAGCACCTGCGGTTCGACAGCATCCTCGCCGCCGAGTACGAGACCCACACCGGGACGAGCTTCCTGGGGATCCGGTACGAGGACAAGGAGGAAAAGGTCGGCTACTTCAACGCCGAGGGGCTCGCGTCCCGGAAGATGTTCCTGAAGTCCCCCCTGAAGTTCAGCCGGGTCAGCTCCAAGTTCGGCAGCCGCTACCACCCCGTCCTCAAGAAGTGGCGGGCCCACAAGGGCACGGACTACGCGGCGGGGTCCGGCACCCCGGTGCGGGCCATCGGGCGGGGCACGGTGGCCTTCAAGGGCACCAAGGGCGGGTACGGACGCCACGTGCGCGTCAAGCACGGCGGCAAGTACGCCTCGTCCTACAGCCACCTGAGTCGCTACGCCGTGTCCAGCGGTCAGGTGGTCGAGCAGGGCGAGGTCATCGGCTACGTCGGCAGCTCCGGCCTGGCCACGGGGCCCCACCTGCACTTCGAGTTCTACGTGAACAACGGGCAGGTGGACTTCCTGCGTCAGCAGTTCCCGCGCAGCGAGCCCATCGACGCCTCCGAGCGAGCCGACTTCGAGGCCGTGCGCGACACGATCCTGCCCGAGTTGGAGGCGATCCCCTGGCCCGCCGCCGCCGTCGCGGACGCCGACGCCCAGCCCGCTGAGGACCTGCAGTAGCGCGTCCGGGGCCTGGGACGACCTCCCGCAGCGCGGCGCCGATCTGCTAGTCCTGCCCTGCATGCGCTTCCTCTTTCCACTGGCCCTGCTGCTGATGGTCCGCCCCGCCGCGGCCGAGACCCTCGGGCTGATCGAGGTGCCGCGCGCCCACGCCGCCACCCTGCGGGCCCTCGAGCTGATGGTCGAGGGGGGCACCCCGGAGCTGCTGCGGGCCCACGCCAGCGAAGCCGATCTGGCTGCCCTCGCCGCGGCCGGCGTGCCCGTGACGGTGATCGCGGCGGATGCCCGCTCCCTGCGCCCGATGCCCGGCGCCCCCGGGCGCGGCGGGGCGACCTACCACACCCCCGCCGAGGTCAGCGCGTCGCTTCGGGAGCTGGCGAGCACGTTCCCGAACATCGCCCGGGTGGTGGACGCTGGCACCTCCGTGGACGGGCGCGAGCTGACCGCGGTGGTCCTGAGCGATCAGCCCGGGATCCGCGAGCCGGACGAGCCCTCCTTTCGCATCCTGGGAACACACCACGGCGATGAGTGGTCTTCCATGGAGGTGGCCTGGGCCGTCGCGTGGGATCTCGCCGGAGCCTACGACAGCGATCCAGGCGTCACCGCGCTGCTCGACGGCTCGGAGGTGTGGGTGTTGCCAGTGGTCAATCCGGATGGGGTCATCGCGTTCACCAGGCGAAACAGCCGCGGTGTGGATCTGAACCGCAACTACGCCTATCAGTGGGCGAGCCAGTCCAACGCGGGCTCGGCGCCGTTCTCGGAGCCCGAGTCGGACGCGGTGCGGCTCATGGCCCGCAGCCGGTCGTTCGGCCACTCGATCACCATGCACTCCGGGGCGAGCAACCTGGGCTGGGTGTGGAACTGGTCCCTGGCCCCCACCGACGACGACGTCGTGCTCGAGCAGATGTGCACCCGCTACCTCGCCAACAACCCGCAGCCGGACTTCTGGATCACCAACGGCGCGGACTGGTACATCACCTACGGCGACACGAACGACTGGTCCTACGGCGCACGCGGCGGCCACGACTACACGCTCGAGATCAGCCTGGACAAGGCGCCCCCCGAAGACCAGCTGCAGATGTTCCTGGACTGGCACGTCCCGGCGACCCGGGCCTTCCTGCTCGACGGCGCCACCACCGGCGTGTGGGGGGTGATCGAGGGTCCCGGGGGCGGCATCGAGGCGAGCATCCAGTCGGATCTGGCCCCCGACGCCCCCTTCTTCACCGACCCCGAGACCGGCGCCTTCGCGCGGCCCCTGGGCGCCGGGACCCACGTGCTGAGCATCGAGGCGCCCGGATTCCTGCCCACCACGCGCACCGTCGTCGTGGGCGGGCCGGCCACGGGCGCGGTCGATGCCTCGGCGCTGCTCGTTCCCCGGTCCGAGGTGCCCTTCACCACGTCCGGCAGCCTCAGCGTGGCCGACGACGCCACCGCGACGGTGTGCCTGCAGGGCGAGGAGGTGGTCGCGCACGCCGCGCAGGGCAGCTTCTGGCTGGCCCGGACGGGCCTGGGGGAGTGGCCCCTGACCCACAGCGTGGACAGCTCCGGGTGCGTGGCGCTCCAGCTCGACCCGGCGGTGATCGTGGATGGTTGGACCCACGTCGGCGAGTGGACGCTGGTCCTCGCCGACGCCTCGGGGACGCGGGTCGATCAGCGGGCCCTGGCGGTGGCCATCACCACGCCGCAGCCGAGCGCGAGCGTCGCGGCGGTGCTGGTGGACGAGCACGCCGATGGCTGGCTCGTGAGCATCGACGGAGACGATCTGCCCGAGGGCGCCTCGCTGCGCTTCATCGGGCCCGGCTCGGAGCGCCGGTCGCCGCTGCTTCGGCTGCCGGACGACGGCGTCGGCACCGCTGGCGTCGGAACCCTCTCCGCGGTGGTGGACGTATCCACCTGGCCCGAGGGCCTCTGGCACATCCGCGTGCTCGGAGGCGGCGAGGTCGTGGGGCTCGACGAGGCCCTCACCCTGAGCGGGGGCGTGCTCGCTTCGGCCTTCCTGCCCGGGGACGACGACGACTCGACCGACCCGGGCGACGACGACGACGACGACGATGACGACGACGACGACGACACCACGGTCGCCGCAGACGACGACGACACCACCGAGCCGCCGCCCCCGCCGCCATCCGGCTGTACGGGTTGCGCCGGCGACCCCGGCAGCGGCACTCTCGGCCTCCTGCTGCTGACTCCCCTGGCCGGCCTGCGCCGCCGGCGGAACGAGGTTTCCCGATGACCCGCGCCGCCACCGCCCTGTTGCTGCTCTCCCTCGGCCTGCCAGCGTGCGGCCCCTCCACGGGGCCGACCTTCCAGGAGGCGGTCAAGGAGACCTACAAGCCCTGCAACGGGGAGGGCATCACCGCGAAGGCGGCCATGCACGCGATCCAGCTCGTGTTCAAGCCGTGCGGGTCGAACAACTTCCAGAACTTCGCGTGGAACCCGCAGGGCATCACGCTGTACTACCGCACGCTGCAGGGGCCGTGGGTCCTCAAGGACACGGGCGAGAACTTCCCGCTGCGGCTCGGCATGCCCAAGGCCCCCCCGGCGTGGTTCAACCAATCCATGCTGGCCGTGCCCGACTCCACGGGCCGCAAGATGTCCGTCTACAACATCGAGTCGCACATCCTGAACCTGCTGGAGCTCGATCAGTACGATCCCGAGCAGCTCAGCCACGGTCAGGAGCAGGACCAGATCCTGTTCCTGGGGGCCGAGAGCCCCGGCGGCATCAAGTACCCGTGGAGCTTGTCGGCCAACACTGGCGAGACCGAGCGCGCGTTCGGCTGGCTGGACGCGGGCATGGCCTCCATGACCTACCGTCCCGAGAAGGACGTCGTCTGCTACCGGGAGTTCGCGGACACCGAGCTGGTGTGCGCGCAGGGCAGCGACGGCAAGGTCCTGCGGCGTTTCCCCGACCGGCTCCGGGGGAGCCTGAGCGTGGACGGGCGCTACGTCGTCAGCGAGGCCCTCGGGGAGCCGGTGTCCATGTTCCGGGACCCCACCGCCGAGGCCGTGCTGGCGCTGCCCCCGGGGGTCGAGACCACCGTGCGGCCGCCGCTGTTCTGGATCACCGACATGGAGACGGGCGAGGAGTTGCTGTGGGAGGGCGTGCACGGCCACAGCTTCCAGTGGTACGACTCGGCGCCCTACTTCGCCTCGTTCATGCTGTGGGGCTTCGACTCGGAGCAGGTCAACGCCAACATCGGCCTCGTGGACCTGCGGCACTTCCTGAAGGGCAAGGGCTGGAAGCCGCCCCTGGCCATCGACGGGCACCCCATCGGGGACGAGCCCGAGGACACGGGCGGGACCGTGCGCTCCGCCCTCAGCGGGAGCGAGGGCGCAACGCCGACCCCAGCATCGACACCGCCCGCCGCGACCCCGTGATGGGAGCGGGCCAGGCCTCCGCCTGACGGCAGAGGGACTCCAGGGTGCCGGTGGGCAGCGCGCAAACGAAGCAGTCCGAGAGCAGGGCCCCGGTGGGATCGTTGTCGGGACCGCGCATCCAGCAGCGCGAGCCCGACGGCTGATCCCAGAAGACGATGCGCGTCTCGAACGACAGCAGCCGCAGGTCGAACTTGCCGCCGAGCTCCGCCCGCCAGGCCCCCGTGGAGGCCAGCAGCGGGCGCAGCGGCTCGGGATCCACGGCGCCCCCCGCGGCCACCTGATCCGCGACGGGCACGCCCACATCGGCGCGGTCGGGGACCAGCAGCGAGATCACGCCGAGGTGCTTTTCGTCGTCCCAGGTCACCTCGACGGTGACCGAGGCGTCGTCCAGGACGTTGCCCAGGCGCTTGCTGAAGCCGTCCAGGGCGTCCGGGTCGGCGAAGAAGTCCTGGTACAGGGGCGACAGCCCCTTGGGCAGCACCACCATCGGCGGCCCCGCCTCGGCGGGCTCGATGGGCGGCGGTGGCGCCGGCGGGGGAGCGGCGGGGGTCGCAGGCACGGCCGGCTTCAC
>CALAGR010000539.1 GCA_937891735.1 uncultured Pseudomonadota bacterium
GGCTCGCGCTCCCTGATGACGTCCGCCGGTTCGGCCTCAGCCTGGCCGACTTCGCGCCCCACGATCCGATCGTCGAATACCTCTCGCTGCTCCGACACGCCCAGGACCAGGCCCGCCGAGGGCAGCTGCTCGCGGACGAGCTCACGGCCAGCGAGGCTCGGGTTCGGGAGCTGTTGGCCCGAACCGAAGAAGCGAACCAGGACCTGGAAGCGCGCGTTGCGGTCCGCACGGAGCAGCTGCAGGCGGCGACGGCGCGCGCGGAGGCGGCGAACCAGGCCAAGACCCTGTTTCTGGCCAACATGTCCCACGAGATCCGGACCCCCATGAACGCGGTGCTCGGGTTCGCGGGGCTGCTGGGGCGGGACGAGGCGTTGAACGCCCGACACAAGGACTGGGCGCGCGGGATCAGCCGAGCGGGAGGGCATCTGCTCGACTTGCTCGATGGCATCCTCGAGCTGTCCAGGATCGAGGCGGGCACGGCGGAGGTCGAGCACGCGGTCTTCGACTTGCCCCAACTCCTGGAGGACCTGGGGGACATGCTCAGGCCAGCGGCGCACGAAAAGGGCCTGGAGCTGGGCGTGGTCTGCACCGGAGCGGTGCCGCGGTTCGCGCGCAGCGATGCCCGGAGGCTCCGCCAGATCCTCTTCAACCTCGTCGGGAACGCGCTCAAGTTCACCGAGGCGGGCGAGATCACGGTCCTCGCCCGTTGCCCCGAAGGGGCCTCGGAAGGCTGTTCGTTGATCATCGAGGTGATCGACACGGGCGTAGGGATCCAGGACGACGAGGCCGGCCTCCTGTTCGAGAACTTCAGCCAGGCGGGCGCAGGGGTTCGTGCGAAGTCGGGGACCGGCCTCGGGCTCAGCCTGAGCCGACGGCTCGCGCGTGAACTCGGTGGGGATCTCGTGCTCGCCGGCTCGGACGAGCGAGGCTCGACGTTTCGCCTGACGCTGGAGGTCCAGCCCGCCGAGCAGGCCGAGCCGTCCCCTGCGATCTGCGAGCAGGTCGAACCCGGCAGCGGGATTCTCGAGTCGAGCCCGCTCCGGGTCCTTGTCGTGGACGACAGCGAGGTGAATCGCATCGTGCTCCTGTCGTATCTGGAGGACCACAGGTTCGAAACGGGCGCGGCAGAGAACGGCGCTGGGGCCGTCGCGGCAGCGGAGGAGGGCGGATGGGACGTGATCCTGATGGACGTGCGGATGCCAGGCATGGACGGCCTGGAGGCGACGCGCCGGATCCGGGCCCTGCCGGACGATCGCTCGAAGGTCCCGATCGTGGCCGTGACGGCGAGCGCCTTCGAGGAGGATCGGCAGCGAGCGCAGTCGGCTGGAGTCCAGCACTTCCTGACCAAGCCGGTCGACTTCGGGGTTCTCCACGCTGTCCTCGCGCAGTTCAGTGCGTCCCGGAGCACGGGATGAGCCGAAGGAGCGAGCGATGAGCACGAAGACCGCCCGGAGCGCGACGGTCAGCCTGGAGCTGAGAGAGGACGGGATCCTCAGGATCGAGGTCCTGCCCGTCCAGGGGCACACGACTGACGTCGCCCGCGAGAACGTCGAGATGGCGAGGCGGCTGCTGGAAGGTCGTCGGGCGCCCGCGCTGGTGGACCTGCGGAACGCCATCAAGCTCGACCGTCCAGCGCGCGGCGTCTACGGGAACGAGGCGGACTTCGCGCTCGCCCAGGCCATCCTCATCGACTCGCCCTTCAGCCGGATCCTGGCGAACCTGTTCATCCGGCTGTCCGGCATCCCCCAACCGGCCCGCGTGTTCACGTCCGAGGAGGACGCCGTGGGCCGGCTGGCGGAGTTCCTCCCGTGAGCTGGGGGCAAGGGCGGCTCGATGCGCTGCTCGGGGTGCTCGAGGACCTCGCGGCGGGCGAGTTCGAGGCGCGGGCTCCCCTGTCCGACGCGCGGGACGACCTGGACGCCATCGCGCTCGGGGTCAACGCGCTGGCCGAGGAGGTGCAGGTCGCCCGCGGCGAGGCTGAGCGCCATCGCCTCCGGCTGCAGCGCATCCTCGATATGAGCCCCTCCACGATCTACGCCTGTGAAGCGACCGAGCCGTTCGGGGCCACCTTCATCTCCCAGGCCGTGGTCGGCCAGTTCGGCTTCGACCCCGGGGCCTTCCTCGCCGATCCCGGGTTCTGGGCCAGCCGCATCCACCCCGAGGATGCGCCGCGCATCTTCGAGGGGCTGGGCGAGCTGTTCGAGCACGGGCACCACGCCCACGAGTACCGGTGGCAGAGGGCCGACGGGACCTGGGCCTGGGTGCACGACCAGCTCGCGCTCGTGTACGGCGACGACGGCCAGCCGTTGGAGATCGTCGGCACCTGGATCGACATCACGGAGCGCAAGCGGGGGGAGCGGGAGCTCGCCGCCAGCGAGGAGCGCCTGCAAGCGACGTTCGCCGCCCTGCCGGATGTGGTGCTCCGGCTGCACATCGACGGGACCATCCTCGACTTTCACGCCAACCGTCAGAGCCTGGCGGTCATGCCGTCGGAGGGGATCGTGGGCGCCGCGCTCGGCGATGTGCTCCCCCTTGCTGTGGCGGACATCGTGCAGCGGGGGATCCGCGCGGCGGCGGCCGACCCTGGCCGACTGCAGAACATCGAGTTCGAGCTCAGACTCGACCGGCCCCGGACCTTCGAGGGCCGGCTGATCGCCGCGGGCGACTCCGAGGTCGTCGCGATCGTCCGCGACGTCACCGACTGGAGGGCCCAGGAGGCCTCCCTGAAGCTCGCCCGAGAGCAGGCGGAGGCCGCGGACCGCGCCAAGAGCGAGTTCCTGGCGAACATGAGCCACGAGGTGAGGACGCCCATGAACGGGGTCCTGGGCATG
This sequence comes from uncultured Pseudomonadota bacterium, assembly GCA_937891735.1. GTDB lineage: Bacteria > Myxococcota_A > UBA796 > UBA9615 > UBA9615 > JAGSHC01. The sequence goes on from CALAGR010000539.1 coordinate 2,832, forward strand.
CTGCACCTCACCCTGCAGACCGGTCTGACCGAAAAGCAGCGGGACTACCTCGAGAAGACGGACAAGGCAGCGAGGTCGCTGCTCCGGATCCTCGACGACATCCTCGACTTCTCGAAGATCCAGGCGGGCAAGCTGAGCGTCGAGCAGATCCCGTTCACCCTGGACGAGGTGCTGGCCGACCTCTCGAGCTTGGCTCGGACCGCGGACTCCAGGATCGACGTGCGGATGACCGTCGCGCCCGGGGTGCCGAGGAGGCTGCTCGGGGATCCCCTGCGCCTGGGCCAGATCCTGACCAACCTGATGTCGAACGCGATCAAGTTCACGCACGAGGGATCCGTCGTCCTTTCCGTCGATGTACAGGAGCGCAGGGGCGCCGAGGCGACCCTCCTGTTCTCCGTCCGGGACACGGGGATCGGGATGACGGTCGAGCAACGCCGAGGCTTGTTCCAGGCGTTCGCGCAAGCTGACGCATCGACGACCCGTCACTTCGGAGGGACCGGGCTCGGGCTGGTGATCAGCCGGAAGCTCGCCGCGCTGCTCGGCGGGACCCTGGAGGTCGAGAGCGAGTTGGGGGTCGGCAGCACGTTCTCCTTCACCGCGGTCTTCCAGACCTCCGAGGAGAGGGAGACGGATCCGCCGGCGTGGGATCGGGGATCGGAGCGCTCCTCGGCGCGCGGAGCGGTGTTCGAGGAGGCTCAGCGGAAGCTGGCCGGCGTTCGCGTTCTGCTGGCGGAGGACAACGAACTCAACCAGCAGGTCGCGCGAGCTCTCCTGGAGCGCTGGGGGCTGGTCGTGGAGGTCGCGTGGACCGGTGTCGAGGCGGTCTCGAAGGCCCAGACCGGTGATTACGACGTGGTCCTGATGGACATCCAGATGCCGCAGATGGATGGCCTCGAGGCCGCGCGGCGGATCCGAGCGCTCGCTGCCACGCGACCGGAGCTGAAGGAGCTCCCCATCCTGGCGATGACCGCCCACGCGATGCCGTCGGAGCGGGAGTTGAGCCTGGCTGCGGGCATGAACGGTCACCTGACCAAGCCGATCGATCCGACGGCCCTGATCGACTCCCTGGTGCGCTGGGCCGCCCCCTCCGAGAGGAACATGGATGAGCGGGCGCAGCCGGACGCCCCCGCGGGTGCTGTCCCGGACCAGCTCGACCTGCCGGGCTTCGACGTCGCCGGCAGCCTGCGCCGGCTCGGAGGAAACCGGGCCCTCTACCTGCGGCTGCTCGGCATGTTCCGCGACGACTACGCCGAGATCGCGGACCGGGTCGAGGCGGCGGCCGCTGCGGGCGACCTGGAGGCGGTGCGGGAGATGGCACATACGGTCCGCGGGGTCGCCGGGAACCTCGGCGCCGCGGAGCTCGAGGCAGGAGCGGCTGACCTCGAGCGGGCGTCGATGTCCGAGGCCCCCGAGCCGTTGGGAGACGCGGTGAGAGCGTTTCGTCGTGCGTTCGACGAGGCGTTTCGCGGACTGGCGGGGCTCCCACCTGCGGAGGCGAGCGGGGCTTCGGCGGTCGGTCGGTCGGAGCCCGCCTCACGGTGACGCTGCTGCTCCGCCGAGCGAGGCCAGCGTCACCGCTCCGGTCGCGGCGCGGCCGCGGTGGGGTTCACCACCTGCTCGAGCCGGGACAGGGACACCGGCTTGGAGACGAAATCGTCCATGCCAGCATCGAGGCAGGCACTGCGATCCCCCGAGCTGGCTCCGGCCGTCATGGCAATGATCCGAACGCGCTCGCCGTCGCCCTCGCGATCCCGGATGCGGCGGGTGGCCTCGAAGCCGTCCATCGTTGGCATGTGGCAGTCCATCAGCACCAGATCCCACCGCTCCCCCTGGACCGCCTGGACCGCCTGGGCTCCATCGGAGGCGACTCCGACGGAGCAGCCGAGCTGCTCGAGGAGAGACGACGCCACGATCTGGTTGATCTGGTTGTCCTCGACCACCAGAACCCGGATGCGGGGCTGGGGCGCGGAGGGCTCGAGCGCACGGGGCGTCTCGGCCGGCGTGTCGAGAGGAGGGTTGCCGAGGGCCAGATCGAGTTCGAACCAGAACACACTGCCGCCTTCGGGACGTCCCCGGGCGCCGATGGCGCCGCCGGCCAGCTCCACCAGGCCCCGGCTGATGGCCAGGCGGAGGCCCGTGCCTCCGTAGCGCCTGGTGGTCGATGCATCGGCCTGAGTGAAGGGCCGGAAGAGGTCCGCGACCTGGTCGTCGCGGATGCCGATGCCCGTGTCCGCGATCTCGAACCGGACGCGATCTGGCCCGGCCGGCGCCACGCTCACCCTCACCCAGCCTTCCTCGGTGAACTTCGCCGCGTTGCCCAGGAGGTTGAGCAGCACCTGGCGCAAGCGCCCCGGATCGCCCCGGACCCATCGAGGAAGGTCCGGCACGAGCTCCGCGGTCAGCTCGAGGCCCTTCTCCCCTGCTCGGGGTCGCAGCAGGTCCACCACATCCATGACGACTTGCGGAAGGGAGAAGTCGACCTCCTCCAGGACGACCTGGTCGGACTCGATTCGTGAGATGTCCAGGATCTCATTGAGGATCGACAGGAGGACTTCGCCCGAGCGATGGACCGTCTCGATCCGCTCTCGCTGCAGCTGGGTCAGCTCGTCGGTCAGCACGAGGCTCGTCATCCCCAAGACCCCGTTCATCGGCGTACGGATCTCGTGGCTCATGTTGGCGAGGAACCGGCTCTTCGCTTCGGAGGCGGCCTCGGCCCGCTCCAGGGCCGCCGCGAGCTGCGCCAGGCTCTCTCGAAGCTCGGAGTCCCGGACCTCCCGCTGCTCTTCGTAGGTCGACACCTTGAAGCCGGCGACTGCGACCACGAAGAGCGCCGAGAGGGCCGAAGTCAGAAGCAGACCTGCCGATGGGGGAGGTGGCGGGGTCCACCCCCACAGCCCTGCGAGCAGCAGCAGGAGGAGCTGAACGATGGCTGCGGCGGTCCAGAACCGCCCCGCTCGCCATCCGTAGAGCTGTGCGGCCGCCACCGGCAGGGTCAGAACGAACCACGCGGCTGGGGAGGCGAGGCCGCCGGTGAGGCCGGCGCACGCAAACAGACCCAACCAGGTCGAGCCCAGCTGCAGCCAACCGACGAGCCGCTCGTTCCCCGGATGGCGGGACAGAACGACGGCGGCGCCACAGACGACGGTCAGGAGTGCGCAGACGGCCACGATCAGGACGTTCCGAAAGGCGAGGCCGACGGCAAGGAAGGTCGCCGAGACCACCACCCCGGTGACTGACGACGTGAGGATGCGCTTGTGACGCGAGCGCAGGTCCGTTTGTTCCACGTGCTCGGAACTGGGGTTGCCGTGGTTCATCCGTCGCTCATGGGGGTAGCTGCCGGTGCTTGTCTGTCGAGGCCCGTCCACCGGCACCGCTCGAGGCGCGCAGAGCGACCATCCCCTCCGGTATCGGCAGTGCAATCGGGAGCCTTAGCCCGGAAGCACCCTTCAGCCGGGGCGGCGGAGAGCAGGGCGCCGGAGCCGCGGCTACTGCTCCACCTCGTCTGGGACCCGGGCCTCGTACCCATCGGGGAACCAGCACTCGAAACGAGCTCCGGGCGGAGGGGCCTCCGCGAGCGTCAACTCAGCTCCGAACCCGCTCTGGAGCAGGTTCCGGCACAACCACAGCCCCAGCCCCAGCCCCCGGTCGCCGCCCTTCGTGCTGAATCCCTGCTCGAAGATCTGCTCTCGCAACGCCTCGGGAACGCCGGGACCCCATCGAAGGGACATGAACCTCATCGGAGAGACCATGCCGAACTTCAGTTCGGCTCGCAAAGGCCCAGTGGCGGGCCTTCCTTCGCAAGCCGGCGGGGAGTCGGGCAGGGACCTTGCTGCAGTGGTGGAGGGGTTGCGCCGCTGGTTGTGGCCGGTGCTCCGGGCTGCCGGGCCGTCCTGACGCACCGGGCACCCAAGAAGCGGGAGTTCTCCAGAGATTCCGCACGCCTGGGGAGTTCGATTCCCCCTCGGGTCCGACCCGGATTGGCGGGAACTCGCCCGAGCCAGAACGCGCAAGCCCCCGGAATCTCTGGATTCCGGGGGCTTGCGATAATGGCGGAGAAGGAGGGATTCGAACCCTCGGTGACTTGCGCCACACACGATTTCCAGTCGTGCACCTTCGACCACTCGGTCACCTCTCCACATCTGGATCCTGGCCCCTGCCTCGCTTCCTGAGCTCCTTGAAGAAGCCCTGCAGCAGCTGCCTGCACTCGTCCTTCATCAGCCCGTCGCTGACCTGTACCCGGTGGTTGAGCCGGGGGTCGTCCCCCAGGCGGTACAGGGTCTTCGCCGCGCCCGCCTTGAGGTCGGATGCCCCGTAGACCACCCGCGCCACCCGGGCGTTCACCAGGGCCCCCATGCACATGGGGCAGGGCTCCAAGGTCACGAACATCGTGCTCCCCTCGCGGCGCCACCCTTCGTATCCGACGGCGTCCCTCAGGGCTTCGATCTCCGCGTGGGCCGTGGGATCACCGCGCTCTTCGCGTCGGTTGCGCCCGCGACCCGTCACCACCCCCTCCGCGCTGACGAGGACGGCCCCGATGGGGACGTCGCCGTGCGTCGCGGCGAGGCGGGCCTGCTCGAGCGCCAGCTCCATGAAGCGGCGGTCGGAGGAGTCGTGCAGTTCCATCACTTCAATGATCGCGCGGGAATCCCGCAGGGGTGCCGGAAGTTAGGGGAGCGTCCCAGCGGTGTCAATCCGGCTCGGTATCGGGGCGCGGAGGCAGCGTCTGGGACCGCCGTCCGGCGGCTGGACCGTCCGCTGTGGCCCGCACCTCGGGAGGCGCCTCGCCGATGGAGATCCTCCGCTTCAACAAGGCGCTGCCGCCCTCCGCCTTGCTGACCCCCAGGACCCAGCCGCCGTCCACCTCCCGCGGATCCCAGGCCAGCCCGGACACTCCGTCGGCCGAAAACGCGATCAACCAGGCGTCCCCCACAGGATCCCGGGGCAGGAGTCCGAACCCACACCCGCAAGAGGTGGAGCTGCCGATCTCGGCCCGCCGGCGCTCCCGCAGCACCTCGAGGGCCTGCAGCGCGTGTTGCGGGTCGTCTCCGGCGAAGGCGGGCAGGAGCAGCGTGTCCGCGTCTGCGTCTGCTCGTGGGGGCAGCGCGGCGGCGAACGCGCGCACCAGGCTCCACGGCACACCATCCTGCTGCAGCCGGGCGAGCACCTCCGAGCAGGGCACCCCGGGCCGACGACAGGGCATCACGAACGACTGGAACGCCGGCAGCCGCGCCGGGTTGGGCTCCAGCCGGGAGTCCTCGATCAGCCGCTCCAGCAGCCGGGCGCGCAGAGCCTCGCCGTCCGGCTGCGCGTCCGGATCCACCGCGAGCACGAGGTTCTCGGGGCGCGCCTGCGCCGAGGGACCCATCACCTGCTTGAGCACCGCCGCGCCGCCGCCCGCCAGCAGCGCCAGCGCCACGGCGAGGACCAGCATGCGGCTGCTCCGTTGCCCGGACCGCTCCTCGGGCGCGTCCAGGTCCCGGATGGGCGGCGCGCTCACCGCAGCCTCAGGTCGATGGTCAGCTCCACCTGCAGGGATCCGAGCCCGCTCCCGAACAGCGGCTCGCGCAGGCGATCACGCAGGCACTCGAGCAGCTTGTCGTTGCCCAGGTCGTCCTGCAGGGGCGCGTCGATGGCCACGCCCTCCCCGTTGGGTGTCACTCCCATCTCGAGCACGAGCTTGCCCGCCCCGACCTTGCCCGCCCGGGCCTGCTTCTTCCAGCAGGGCTCGAGGCGCTTGAGGTTCTTCTTCAGCGCGGCCTCCACCGACGCGGCGGAGCGCGGATCTCCGCCCATCTGCTCGAGCAGGAGCACGCTGATCTCGGCCTGCAGCTCGGCGCTGCCGAACCCGCCGGCGGCGCCGCCGCCGCCCGTGGTGGGGCTACCCCCGCGGTCGAGGGGATCGGCGGACCCCCGCAGGTCGTAGATCTCGTTGGGATCCTCCGTCCGGGAGGCGGTTCGATCCGACGCCCTCTCCGTCCGATCGCCGACGTCGGCGGGCGCCGAGGCGCGTCGGGAGCCACCGCTGGCCGAGGCCCCGCTCACGAAGTCGATGCCCCGGACCCCGTCCACCGCGAAGACGTGAACCAGGCCCTCGTCCGTGCCAGCGACGAACACGGCCCCCGACAGCGACCAGCCCAGCGCGTTCACGGTGCCGGTCACAGGCACCTTCTGCGTGCCGCCCCCGTCCCACAGATCCAGCACCTTGACGAAGTTGACGTCGCCCACCGCGACCAGCTGGCCGGTGGGGCTGAAGGCCACGGGCCCGTCGCTGCGCTTGCCGTTCCAGGACTCCAGGATCTCGCCCGACACCGAGGCGCGCAGCAGCCGGGCGCCGCCGTCCCCGGACACCATGAGCTCCGAGGGGGACACCCAGGAGACCGTGTCCGCGCCGTCGGGGATGGGCACAGCCAGCTCTGGGCGGCCCCCCGGCAACGTCCAGATCAGCACGCCCTCACCGGTGGCGGCGGCCAGGCGCGCGCCGTCGGGGGAGAAGGCGAGCCCCGACGCGGTGGCCCCCCCTTCCAGGAACCCTGCGCTCGACCCGTCCGAGACCCGCACGAGCTGGACCCCCGCCCGCTCCCCCGACAGCACGTCGGAGCGGATCGACAGGGCCAGCAGGTCCTTGCCCGGCGCCCAGGCGACCGTGGCGGCGTCCCGGGACACCACGGGCAGGTCCAGCGACCGGCCCGTCCCCAGATCCCAGGACCGCGGCCCTTCGCGGCTGGCGCGGGTCAGCGCCACGATCTCGGACCCGTCCGCCGCCACGGCGATCCGCTCCACCGCGAACCGCTCGCTGTACCGGTGATCCCGCAGCTTGGCGAACCGCGCGTGCTCCGGCCCCACCTCCGGGGTCACCTGCTCCACCTGCTCCTCGCCGGGTCGCCACACCCGCTCGCTGCCCGCGTGGGCCGCCGGTCCGAGCGAGAGGGACACGCCGAGGAGCGCGAGCAGGCGACGATCAGCGGGCAAGGGTCAGCGCTCCGAACACCGCGGCGCCCACGATCAGCCAGGCGGGGTGGACCTTCATCAGCAGCAGGCCCACCGCCAGGACCGCCAGACCCGCCGCCATCCACCCATCGATGGACGCCGGGGCCATGTCGATCACCACGTAGGCCAGCATGCCGACGACGACGGGGCGCACCGCGCGCAGCGCCCCCGCGATCCGCGGATCGTCTGCGTGCCGCACCAGGAACGCGGACACGGCGAGGATCAGGAGGCTCGATGGCAGCAGGATCCCCACCAGGCCCGCCGCGGCGCCCGACACGCCACCCACCTGGTAGCCGATGTAGAGCGCCATCTTCGTGGCGATGGGGCCGGGCAGCGCGTTGCCCGCGGCCAGGGCGTCCAGGAACTGGGTCTCAGTCATCCACTCGTGGCGCGCGACGACCTCCGCCTGGAACAGCGGGATCATCGACGGACCGCCGCCGTAGCCGACGGCGCCGATCTTGAGGAAGGACCACAGGATGGAGAGGGTCGTCGACATCACCCGTCAGGGAGGACCGATCGCAGCCTGGATCACGTTCTCCAGAAGCTGCAGACCCATGTTGGTGGCCTGACCGACAGGCGCATCCGAGCCCCAGAACCACAGGTCGCGGGCTCCCGAGCCGGCGGACGTGGGCGCCTTCGCCAGCGAGGTGCTGCCCAGCACCTGGTTGCCCCAGGCGAGGCCGGTGCAGTTGGAGTCGGACAGCAGGATCAGGTTCTGGGCCCCGACCTGGCTGGTGATGGTCAGCACCGAGCCCGCGGCGGGGTTGATGGGGTTGGGGTAGGTGAACACCTGGTTGGACGGCGTGCGGACGACGTAGTTCGTGCCCTGCCAGACGCCGGTGTTGGTCCAGACGAAGTCAGGGTTCTGGCCGATCCAGTCGAGCACGCTCAAGCCCCCCGAGCCCATCGCGATCAACGCGCCAGGCAGCCCGGTCGTGCCCCCGGAGCCGCTCCAGAACCAGCCCCACAGGGGGTTGATGTCACCGAAGGGGCCCGTCGAATCACCGGCGTCGGCGGTGATGATCACGCCCCGGTACGGAAGGGCGCTCACGGCGTACAGATTCAGGACGTCGATGGGCGGGCCGACGCACCACCCCCGGTTGGCGGCCATCGTGCTGATCGCGTCGGCGCTGGCGAGATCGGCGCCGTGGATGACCACGAGGGAGTTCAGCCAGTCGTCGATCACGCCGTTGCAGTCGTCGTCCTGCTGGTTGCAGACCTCGCCCGCCTGCGGATTCACCTGGCTGTCGGCGTCGTCGCAGTCGCTGCCGCAGCCGGTGTAGCCGTCTCCGTCCCAGTCGGAGCCGGGCTGGATGTTGGAGTTGCCGTCCTCGCAGTCGCCGTCGCAGGAGGTGACGCCATCCAGATCGACGTCGTCCTGGTTGAGTTCGGCGTTGTAGTCGTCGCAGTCGCCGGTGATCAGCGAGTAGCCCGCCCCGGGGCAGCCCATGCCCGCCTGCGAGCCCGCGCCCCAGCCATCCTGATCCATGTCCACGAACAGGGGCACCAGCACCTGCTCGTCCTGGGCGCCGTCGCAGTCGTCGTCCAGCCCGTTGCAGACCTCGGTCGCGCCGGGGTGGATCGCGGGATCGGCGTCGGCGCAGTCCACGGTCCCCGAGCCCGTCTGCACGTACCCGTCCGGCGCGGCGCAGGCCTGGATCTGCAGGGCCTCGTTCCCCGAGCCGTAGCCGTCCCCGTCGGCGTCCGGCGCGTACTGCGTGCTGGCGAGGCCCTCGTCCTCGTCCCCGTCGCAGTTGTCGTCGATCCCGTTGCAGACCTCTTCGGCGTCGGGATGCACGTCGGAGTTGGAGTCGTCGCAGTCGCCCTGCTCGGTCGTGAACCCGTCGTCGTCCGCGTCGGTGGGCGCCGTCGTGTCGTCGTCGTCGTCGTCGGACGTGTCGTCGTCGTCGGACGTGTCGTCGTCGTCGGACGTGTCGTCGTCGTCGGACGTGTCGTCGTCGTCGGACGTG
>CALAGR010000540.1 GCA_937891735.1 uncultured Pseudomonadota bacterium
CGCCGCGCGGGGGCAGCGAGGCCGGCGGGACCATGGTGAGGGCCCCCTCCAGCGGCGGGTAGGTCCGGGCCATCGACACCACGTCGCTGGAGCTCAGCAGGAGCGACGTGCCGGGGCGCAGGATCAGGTCGTTCGGGGGCCGCCGGTACCGCTTGAGGTGCACCCGGTCGAAGCGCCACTCCCCGTCGGGCACGAGGTGCGCGTCCGCCCACGCCAGGGCCTGCGCAGCGACGGCGGAGCTGAACTTCTCCCGCCCGAACATCTGCTCGTCCACGTTCGCGACCCACAGCCGCTCGTAGTGCCCGGACCGCGCGGTGGCCTCGAAGGGCAGGCTCGCGTGCACCGCCTCCATGGTGAAGCGCGCCCCGCCGATCAGCCACGCGCCCTCGCCGTCGTCGGGGGCCCGCCGCACGTCGCCGTTCTCGAACAGGTAGTAGGCGAGGTTGCCGCGCTCGAACCAGGCCGGCAGCGTCGCCAACGCGTCGCCCGTCTCGAGCTCGTGCAGGATCAGCTCGCTGACCCCGTCGTAGTCCGGACGCGCCGGCTCCACCAGGTGCTGCAGGGTGGCCGGCCCGGCCCCCGCCAACCAGAGCAGGGCCAGCCCGACGCGCAGCCAGCGGGGCACCGCGGCGAAGGTCAGACCCAGGGCGGCGCTGGCCAGGAGCACGGGGTGGTACCAGCCAACCCACCGGAACCCGTAGAAGATCCGCCCGCCCAGATGGCTCCTCGCGTTGTCGTAGAAGAACAGCGTGCTGGCGAGGAAGATCACAGCGAGCAGCAGGCTGGCCTCACCGACCAGCTTGCGATCCCCCCGCTCGTCCCGGCGCAGGCACCGGTACAGACCCAGGCCCACCAGCGGGAGCGCGCCCAGCAGCGCCCACGTCGGTCCATCTGCGCGGATCCCCGCGGTGACCTTGACGAAGTCCAGCAGGAAGGACAGCGGCCCCGGATCGGGCATGTAGGTGTCGGCCACCAGCCGCGTGTCCTGGGCCACGGTGGGGAAGGTGCTGAAGTGCAGCCACGCCCAGAGCAGGGGCAGCGCGGCGAGCTTTAGCGCCTCGGCCATGCCCAGCCGCACCGCGGCGCCCCAGCGGGCATCGGACCGGCCCCGCCACGCCTGCGCCACCAGGGCGAGCACCGCGGCGAGCCCGAAGGGGGCGACGTTGTAGTGGCTCAGGAAGCCCGCCACCAGCAGCCCGAAGAAGCAGGTCCACCAGCGGCGCAGGCCCGTCTCCAGGGCCCGGATCACCGCGTACACGATGCCCACCGCCACCAGCCCCACGAACGCGTAGGGGGTGGCGTCCTGCCCGAAGTAGACGGACGGGGCGGCCACCGCGACGAGCCCGAACCCGAGGAGCCCGGCCTCCTGCGACCACCGACGCAGCAGCCGCCACACGAGCCAGGCCGTGCCCAGAGAGGCCGCCAGCGCGGGCAGACGCAGCAGCCACTCCGCGGCGCTGAACAGACCCATGACCCCCATGACCGCGTGATACAGCGGCGGATGGGTCAGATCCAGGCAGTACAGCGCGCCCAGCTCGCGCAGCATGCCCACGACGAGGTAGATGCCCGTGGCCCCGTCGGCGAAGGGCGCGGGGCGACCGATGCCCGGCAGGTAGCTCACCTCCAGCAGATCGAGCGAGTCCGTAAAGAGGCCGGGCAGGCGCAGCCCCAGCAGCAGGGCCGCCAGGAGCACCAGCGCCCAGGTCTCCCGCCGGGTGCGCGCCGGCTCCGTCGCCACCCCCTCCAGGGGCGCGCAGCGATGGCCGGGCCGGGCCGCGCGATCCCGCAGCGCCCAGCGCACGCCGAAGCCGCCCCCGAACACCAGCAGCGCCGCGAGCAGCACCTTGAGCAGCACGCGAGGGGCGAAGGACACCCGCTGGCGGGTCAGCAGGAACTTCGGCTCCACCGATCCCAGGACCACCGGGGCGGTGGGGATCCCTCGGAACGGGAGCAGGCTCGCCGGCAGCATCAGATCGACGGGCGGGCCCCCCACCGGCTGGAAGCGCTGGTGCAGGAAGATCCAGTAGTCCTGGGTGCCCGGATCCCAGTCCACGGTGAAGTCGCTGCCGTCCGCCGGCAGGTCGATGCGCGCCACCGGCTGGTCCAGCGCGGTCAGGTCCAGGGTCGTGGTCAGCCACACCGCGTACGCCGCGTCGGGGCTCCGGTCCTGCAGGCGCACGGGGATCCCCGCGGCCCGGCCCACCGCCGGGGCGACCGACAACGCCACCACCACGAGCAGCAGCAACCCGAGGGAGGCCAACCCCAGACCGGGGCGGCTGCGAAGGCTCCGGCCCCCTGCGACGTACTGTCTGCAGTTCACTGCCCTGATTGTGCTATCGAGCGGCCATGCGCTGCCAGCGACGTGCGCCACTTCCCCAGCTCCTGCGGGTGACCCTGCCCCTGCTCGGGGCGCTCCTGCTCGGGTGCGGGACCCCCGGCGAGCGACGCCCCGAGGGCGCGCGGGAGAAGCGGGTGCTCGGCGCGGATCACGCCCCCGGCCCCGATCCCGACGCCCCCGAGAACAGGCCCCAGCCCATCGAGCCGCGCCGGGACCACTTCGTGCCCGCGCCGGTCACCCCGCGCATCGACGAGCCGGAGGACCGCCCGCCGGAGATGAACGAAGGGGGCTCTCCCCTGGACCTGCCCCGATCCGACGGCGCGCCGCGCACCGTGATGGCCACCCTCGACCTGGACGCAAAGGACCGACCGGAGCGGGCGGCCCTGGTGCTGCTGGGCTTCCGGGCCGTGGACATCACCGCCAAGGGGGCGCTGAAGCCCGGCCGCCGGCCCCAGTGGTACTGGGCGTCCCCGGTGCAGGCGATCACCGGCCCCCAGGTGACCGTGCAGGCGCCGCTCCCCGAAGGGCTGGCGATGTTCGCCCTGCTCGACCTCAACGGCGACCTCGCCCCGGGCCAGGGGGAGTACATGTCGGCCATCCAACGCGAGTTCGTGCTCCCCCCCGAGGACGGCGTCGCCCTGTTTGCCCTCGACCGACGCTTCGGAGCCGACTGACATGACCCAGGATCGCCTGCTGCGCGGCATCGCCGGCGACTTTCGCGTCGCCATCGCGGTGACCACCGCCACCACCGCCGAGGCCGTGCGCCTCCACGATCCCAGCCCCATCGGCGGTGTGGCCCTGGCCCGGGCCCTCACGTCGGTCGCGCTGATGGGCATCACCGGCAAGGAGGGGCGCCGCCTCTCCGCGCAGTGGATGGGGCGCGGAGAGCTGGGCTCGCTGCACGCGGACCTGCAGGCGCCGGGCTCGCTGCGCGCCTACTTCACGGGCAGCGGGGAGGCCCGGTCGATCCCCGACTCCTTCGGCCGGGGCGGCCTGCTCTCGGTGATCAGCCAGCAGGACGACGGCACGTTCTCCCAGAGTCAGGTAGCGCTGTCGGGCCGGTGCGTGGACAGCGACATGGAGGGCTACCTCAAGGACAGCAACCAGGTGGCATCGATGCTGCGGGTGCTCGTCGATCTGGACGACGAGCTGCGTCCGGGCGCCGTGGCCGGGGTCCTGCTGCAGGCCCTGCCGGGCGGCGACAAGGCCGCGGTGCGCACGATGGTGTCCGAGGCGCTGTCGAACCGGACCCTGCCCGCGGACCTGCCCATCGACGAGCTCATCCGCCAGGGGATCCCCGGGCTCCCCGAGGTGGAGTGGATGTTCGAGGCGCCGCTGATCTGGCGCTGCCCCTGCTCCCGCGAGCGGATCGAGTCGGGGATCCGGCTGCTCGGCCGGGAGGAGCTGACGGAGATGCTCGATCTGAAGGAGACCACCGAGGTGCGCTGCGAGTTCTGCACCGCCCTGTACCGCTTCACGCTGCAGGATCTGGCCGCCCTGCGGGACGGACTCGCCTGACGGCTCAGCGCACCCCGCGCGCCGCTTCGACCGCCGACAGCGCCGACCACCTGCGAGCCCGGGCCCGCAGCAGCCCCACGAGCGCGTCCACGCCGGAGCGCCGCGCGTCCAGCAGCGCCGAGACGTCCGCCAGACCCGCCCGGTAGCGCTCCTGCACCAGCCGCAGCGCGGCGTCGGAGGCGCGCACGGCCTCCTCCCGAGCGGCGACCGATGCGGTGGACGCCTCCCACTCCGCCTCGGCGCCGATCCGCGCCGCGTCCAGGCTGCGCCGCTGGCCGGCCAGCGA
>CALAGR010000541.1 GCA_937891735.1 uncultured Pseudomonadota bacterium
GCCTCATCTCCGATACGAAGATCCAGATCCGGGGGCCCCTGTTCCGCAGCCACTCCATGGTGTTTCAGGCCACCTACGCAGGAGTGGGCGCCCGGGTGGCGATCACGCCGGCGTTCGTGGACGTGGGCCCGCGCTTCTCCCTGGCCCCCATCGACATGCTCGACGTGGACGTGCAGCTGGCCTGGGTGGGCACCTGGAAGGGCAGCTCGGGTCTGATCCCCTACGACCGGCTCGACGGCACGCTCGACGCCCAGCGCGAGACCCGCAAGGGCGAGTCCGTGGCGGGCCAGTCGGTGTACGCCAGCGTCAACCCGACGTTCAAGATCAAGCTCGGCCCGGTCATCGGCTTCACGTCCGCGGACTTCGCGTTCGTGCGGGTCTTCAAGCCCGAGGGGGAGACGTCGCCGTTCGTGTACGACGCCTACCGGGACATGGTGATCGCCTGGGACGACGTGGTGCTCACCTCCTGGACGGGCCTGCTCGCCGAGATCCTGGACGGCGGCGACAAGCGGCCCCTGCTGCGCACCGGCGCCCTGCTGCGGCACCGGCAGGCCTTCGGGAGCAAGGACATCACCACCGCCCTGGGGGGCGCGGTCATCGTCAAGCCGGGACCGAAGCCGGGCTGGCCCACCATCACGTTCGCCGTGCTCGGCTACCTGCGGGACGTGGACCGCGCCTTGAAGGCCCCCAACATCCAGCTGCAGCTGGCCTGGGAGATCGTCAAGCCCCTGTCCAAGACCCGCGCCACGGATCTGGCGCCCGCTGGGTCGTAGCGACGGATCGGGGCCACCCTCAGGGGGCGGGCTCGGCCAGCAGGGCCTCGATCTCCGCCTTCAGGGCCGCCGCGTCCGCCGCGTGGAACCCGATGTGCCGCGAGCGCACGACGCCGTCCCGACCCACGAGGTAGGCCACCGGCAAGCCCGGCAGCTTCATCGCCTTCGGAGCGACCCCCTCGGGATCGAGCAGGACCTGGATGGAGGGGGCCAGCCGGGCCGCGTGCTCGGCGACCGGCGCGTCTGCCTTGTCCACGCTCACCGCGACCACCGCGAAGCCCTCACCGCCCAGCTCGTTCTGCCACGTCTCGTAGACCGGGAGGGACTTCTGGCACGGGTCGCACCAGGTCGCCCAGAAGTCCAGCAGCACGACCCGGCCGCCGTTCTGGGTCAAGGACACCGGCTCTCCGGTCTTGAGATCCGGCAGGGACAGGTCCGGCACGGTGGCCACGGCCTGCTTCGGGGCCTCGTCCTTCGAGGCCTCGCCCTCCGAGGCCGCGCGGGCGTCAGCGCAGCCCGGGGCGGCGAGGGCCAGCACGGCGGACAAACACAGGGCAAACAGGCGATTCGTCATGGGCGGTCCTTTGCGCTGCGTCACAATGCGGTCGTGGAGGTAGCACCGATCATGCCCCGATTCCTGGTCATCGCGTCGCTCCTGGCCCTGCTTTGTGGCGCGTCGGGCTGCGTGACGGTGCAGCCCTGGGAGCGCTCGACCCTGAGTCACCCCTGCATGGATCTGTCCGCGCAGCTGGGCGACGGGTACCGCGCCCACATCCTGCCCATCCGCGAAGGAGCCCTCGCCGGCGGCGCTGGGATCGGCGGCGGCTGCGGCTGCAACTAGCCGGTTCCGGCCTCAGCGGTCCCAGGCGAAGGCGACCTGACCCACTCCCGCCAGGGAGTCGCGCGCCGGCCTCAGCGTGTCCCCCTCGAGCACCATGAAGTCCGCGTAGTGGGTCCAGTGGAACTCAGCCGCGAACACCATCTCGGCCCGGCCGCGCTTGCCCCCCAGCTCCATCCGGGGACGCAGCGCCACCCGGGCGATGTTGCTCATCAGCTTGCCCAGCCGGCGGTCCCGCGTGATGAAGTCGCGGTTCACGGTGTAGATGGATCGGTAGAAGCTGACCGAGCTCTGCCAGTGGAACCGGTCGGAGACCTCGAGCACCACCTTCTTCCCCAGATCGACCGACGCGCCCAGCTCCACGGCGTGGCTGCGCATGCCCCAGTCGTCCAGGTACCCGCGCCACGACAGCTTCAGGAACAGCCGATCCCGGATCCCCTGCCGGACCTGGGCCGACAGCGCGTGCCGGTTCTTCGCGGACGGATGGCGCGACTCCACCCACTGGGCGCGGCTGCGCACCTGCAGGTCAACCTCCGAGGGGAACAGCGGCACATCCAGGTAGGGGTTTGCCAGGTACCCGCGCATGAGCTGGAGCGTGTACGTGGCGGCGGCGACCGTGCTCTTGGACAGCACCGCGGTCGCGCTGACGTCGATCTGGTGGACGAAGCGGTCCCGCCAGATCGCCTGGGGCTCCCCTTGCTGCCCTACTCGGTACAAGGCGAACCCGTAGCCCAGGCCGAAGGTGAGGTTGCGCTTGAGGAGGTCGACCTCCCCGCTGCCGAAGAAGCTGTTGCTGTGGGTGTCGCTCTCGAAGCTGCCGATCCAGCCCCCGCCCAGCCGCACCGTGCGCAGATCGCCGCCGACGTTCGCGCTCACCTCGTGGCGGGTCTCCCGGAAGCCGGGAGTAGCAGACGTCACCACGTCGATCGTGGCCGACGAGATCGTATCCGCGGTCCACCCCAGACCGATGTTCACCTCGGGGGCCAGGTTGACGTCGCCCGTGACCCAGGGGCTCGTCACCGAGAGGTGGTCGTCGTTGCCGTAGTACGTGATCCCGGCTTCGACGTGGGTGTCCCCAGCGTCTTGCGCCGCCGCCGGAGCCGTCCACAGCGCCGCGACCAGCGCCGCCCCGATCCACGGTCTGCGCGTCGGCCGACCCCTCACAGCCCGGTCTCGATCCAGTCGCGCAGGGCGACGTACTCGGGTTCATCGGGCGTGTAGAAGATGATGGTGTCCACCGCGTGCACGATGCCGCCCGCCGCGGGATCGAGGCATTTGAGCAGCAGGTGCGCGTCGTCGGCGCTCTGCACGTCGATCAGCCGCGCGCGCAGCGTGTCGTAGTTCCAGGCCAGCTCCGCTGCGGTGACCCGCTCGTCGTCCAGCGGCGTGCCCGGCACCGACGGCTCGGCCCGCAGGTACTCCGTGGAGTACAGCGTCAAGCGGCGGTTGGCGTCGCCATGGCAGCCCAGGTTCGAGCACGACCGCGCCAGGATCGGCTGCACCACCGCCACGAACTCCTCGAAGTCCGGCTCCGGGTACGGCAGGTAGGGATTTTCTGGACCCGGGCAGCCCTGCAGGGCCGAGCCCACGATCCCCAGGCCGAGCACCGACAGGGCGGCGAGCCAACGCGGGGCGGCGCGTCCTGCAGGAGGTGTCCATCGCAGCATGTCGGTTCCTCGGACCGCAGCACGCAGTCCCGACCAGAGTGCAACAGCCACCGCGCTTCGGCCTGACGGTCATCAGGGAGCGGTCCAACGGTTGACCTACCCTCACCTCGTGGAAACTCCCATGCCCCGATCCGCACGGCTCACCCTCGCTGTTCTGCTCCTCGTCCTGGGGAGCCTCGCGTGGGGCTGCCCCACCGTGCCGGACCCCGTCGCGGGCGTGTCCGAGGGTTGCCTGCTGGGGGGGTGCCACGGCCCCATCGAGAAGATCCACCACGGCGGCCCCGCCCTGGCCTGTGTCGACTGCCACCTGGGGGATCCCAAGGCGGCGACCAAGGAGGCTGCCCACGTCACGGTGGACTTCTCTTTCAACCCCTCCACCCCCGGCGCGAACCCCCTGGGTCGCCCCTCCATGAAGGAGCTGGACGAGCTGCCGCTGGACGTCGTGCGCTTCTTGAACCCCGCCGACTACCGGGTGGCGGCGGCGGCCTGCGGCAGCTCGGCCCTCGGCGGCGCCCAGTGCCACCCCAGCATCGTCGACACCTCCCTGCTGATGAACCGGTACACCCTCGCGGGGCAGTTCAGCGGCGGCGGCTTCATCGCCGGGGTGCAGGACAAGGACGTGCAGTGGGGCGTCACCGGCGTGCAGGACCCGTACACCCCGGCGACGTTGCCCGAGGGCGCCGTGTCGGGGATCGACCGCCTGCCCGCGTCGCCTCCGGCGTCGATCACCGATCCCATCGCCCGGGCCTTCTTCCCCGTCATGGAGCAGCTGTGTACGGAGTGCCACGTGGGGCAGGACGGGCGTCACCAGCCCGGCTCGTACTACTCGTCGGGGTGCAACGCCTGCCACATGATCACCGCCGACGACGCGCGGGCCCAGACCGCCGATCCCACCCAGGACATCGATGAGCTCGGCCACGTGCAGAGCCACCGGTTCACCAACCTCATCCCCGACTCGCAGTGCGCGCGCTGCCACGTGTCCCACCTGGGTCGGGCGCTGCTGATCCGCGGGGTGCGGGAGCGCAGCGAGCCCGAAGGGGACGCGGCCATCGGTGGACCCAACCGCGGGGTCGAGGATCCCGAGGAAGCGGTGTTCTGGGGCGAGCAGAACTACGTGCGGCACCAGGGCGAGTACCAGATCTACGGCAAGCCCTACCCCTTCTACATCGAGGACGAGGACGGCACCAACGCCATCGACGAGACCCCGCCGGACGTGCATGCCGCGGCCGGCATGGGCTGCATCGACTGCCACAACATCCGCGAAGCCCACGGCGACAACACGATGTCCGCGCGCATGGATGGCGAGATCGACGTGCGCTGCGAGACCTGCCACGGCCGACCCGGGGCCGTCGCGACGCTGCGCTCGGACGCTGGCCTGGCCTTCAATCGGGCCGAGACCACGGCCGGCGGAACGGGAATAAATCGGCCCGTCTTCTCCGAAGATGCGGACGGACAGGTCCAACAGTACGTGCGGTTCACCAAGGCCAATCACGCGGTCACGCAGATCACCGAGCGCACGGATCCGGCCCAGGCCCGGTTCAACGCGAACACCCAGATGGGCTGCAAGCTGCACGCGGGGGACGCCGCCACCCGCGCCGCCCTCAAGCTCGAGGTGAACGCGCTGGCGGCCGCGGATCCGGACGCGGTCTCCGAGGGCTTCCCGGGCCTGATCGACGGCTTCACCTTCGCGGTGGCCGAGCAGGAGACGGACGGTCGGCTGGAGTGCTTCACCTGCCACAACGCGTGGACCCTGAACTGCTACGGCTGCCACATGGTCCGCGACGACCGCGACAGCTACGTCAGCGCCCTGGACGGCGAGACGAAGCAGGGCGCGGTGGCGAGCTACGGCATGTCGGTGGTGGCGGACAGCCTGGCCATGGGCTTCGGCACCCGCGGCCGCATCACGCCGCTCGTGGGCACGTCGATCTTCTTCTCCCACATCGACGCGACCGGCGACGCGGTGATCGACGCCCAGGCCCTGACGGACGGCGACGGGGTCAAGGGGGAGGGCAACGTGCACAACCCCGTGCACCACCACACCGTGCGCCAGATCCCGCGGGACTGCGACGGCTGCCATCCCTCCGCCACCGGCAGCCACGACGAGCCCGCCCTGCTGACGGCCCTGGGCCTCGGATCGGGGCGGTACACGTTCCTGGACGGGGACGGCCGGACGCACCTGCTGGATCGGCTGGTGGCTGTGGACGTGGACGGCGACGGCGGCGCGGACGACGTGCACCTCACCGGCCTGCCCGCCGCCGTGATGGCCGTGGCGCCGGCGGTGAGCACCACCCACGACCTGCTGCCGACGGACCTCTCGGCCCAGCCGCCGCCGGGCCCCCTCGATCTCGACACCATCAACCGCACGCTGGGCGCCGTCGTGCTGCCCCAGCGCGAGTAGCCCGGAGGTGCCCGTGCGCCGACTCCTGCGCCCCCTGCTCCTGGGGGCCCCCGCGCTCCTGCTCCTGTGCCTCGGCGCCCCCAACGACGGCCGCGCCGGAGATCCGGCCACCGTCACCGTCTCGGGCACCGTGCAGTTCCTGGGGGACGCGCCCGCGCCGAGCCCGGTGACCATCACCCAGGACATCGACTATTGCGGCAAGACCGCGCTGCACAACGAGAACCTGCTGGTCTCTGCCAGCAAGGGCCTCGCCAACGTGGTGGTCTACGTGCAGGGCGTCACGGGTGGAAAGGCGGCCGTGCCCGGCGTGGCGAAGCTCGACAACACGCGCTGTCGCTACGAGCCCCACGTCGTCGCCATGGTGGTGGGCAGCGAGCTGCAGATCGGCAACAACGATCCCATCCTGCACAACACTCACGCCCGGCTCCCCAAGGCGGACGTGTTCAACGTCGCGCTGCCCATGGAGGGGCAGGTGATCGAGCGCACGATCGACAAGATGGGCCTGATGAAGGTGGGGTGCGACGCGGGGCACGACTGGATGAGCGCCTGGATCGCGACCTTCGACCACCCGTACTTCGCGGTGACCGCCGCCGACGGCACGTTCTCCATCCCGGACCTGCCGCCGGGTGAATACACCCTGGTGACCTGGCACGAGAAGCTGGGCAAGCGGACCCAGGTCATCCAGGCGACCGGGGGCGACCTGGGGGTCGACCTCGCCTACCAGTAGCGGGGTGCCGTGGGTCGTCTCCGCCCCGACGAGGATCGGTCCCACAGGCGCCTGTTCGCCGGGCTCTCGCTCGCGCTGGTGGTGGTGACGGCCTGGGCGGTGTTCGACGAGGTGGTCACCCGCCGGCCGTGGACCGTGCACCAGGAGTCCTGGCTCGCCGCGACGGAGCAGGGCGGTGGCCCGCGGGTCCTGCAGCTTGTGGTGCCGGGTCTGGACGCCGTGGATCGCTGCACCACCTGCCACGCCGGCAGCACCAGCCCGGATCCGCTCCCGTCGGCCCCCGCCGTGCTCGCCCCGCATCCCGACTTCGACACGCTGCTCGGCAACCACCCGCCGGAGCGGTTCGGCTGTGTGGTGTGCCATCGGGGGCAGGGGGCGGCCCTCACCGAGCAGACCGCCCACGCTTCCGAGCGCGGCTACTGGCCCGATCCGATGCTGCCCGGCAGCTACGCCCAGGCTTCGTGCCTCGGCTGCCACCCCGACGACGAGGACCTGCCCGGCGCGCCCCTGCTGAGCCGGGGACGGGCGCTCTTCGTGCAGCTGGGCTGCGACGACTGCCACCTCGCGGGGATCGACGGGGAAGGCTCCCAGAGCCGGCACAAGCGGGGCCCGTCGCTGCGCCGGGTGGCGAGCAAGCTGCGCCCGGGCGCGCTGCTGACCCAGATCCGCGCCCCGATGGAGCGGCGTCAGGGCTATCGCATGCCGCGCTTCTGGCCCGGGGCGGACACGGATCCCGCGATGGCGGCGCGCCGCGACTCCGAGTCCCTCGCCCTGGCGGCCTTCCTGCTCGCCTCCTCGGAGGGCTGGTCGGAGGCGGAGACCCCCAGCGCTCCTGGTGACGTCGCCGCGGGCGAGGTCCTGTTCGATACGGTGGGCTGCCGCGGCTGCCACGTCCTGGGCATTGAGGGCCGGGACGACGTGGTGGTCGATGCAGCGCCCGCGGCGACGGGTGACGACGCCTGGGGGGACTTCGGCGGCGGGGGCGACGCCTGGGGCGACTTCGGGGACGAGACAGAGGCGGAACCCACGCCTGCGCCTGCGGTGCCAGCGTTGTCCCACGGGCCGGCGCTGGGTGGGATCGCGGCGCGCCTGCGCCCTGGCTTCCTCTTGCCGTGGCTGCTCGACCCCGCCGACTACGACCCCGCCACGCCCATGCCGTCGCTGCGGCTGGACGCGACCGAAGCCGCCGATCTCGCGGCGTGGCTGCGCACCCTGGGCAGCTCGGAGGCTCCGGAGACACCCCCCGAGCTGGCCGGCACCCTGGATCCCGACCTCGTGGACCGCGGCCGCGCCCTGGTGGCGGAGTACGGCTGCTTCGGCTGCCACGACATCCCGGGCTTCGAGGACGAAGGGCGGTCCGGCGCGGATCTGACGGAGTACGGGCGCAAGACCCGCCAGCAGATGCACTTCGGGTCCGTCGCGCTGCCCGAGGACGCCAGCGCCTGGGACCTGTACACCCGGACCAAGCTGCTCGATCCCCGGGCCTTCGAGAGCCCCGACATCCCCCAGATCATGCCCGGCTACGTGTGGGAGGACGGCGAGGTGGACGCCCTGGCCGTCTACCTGCGCGGCCTGCGGGGAGACGCGCCGCCCGCCGCCTACGTGTACGCCTCCACCGAGCCCGCGCCCGTCGCCGCGGGACGGCAGCTCGCCGCGGATAGGAACTGCGTGGGGTGTCACACGCTGGACGGGGTGGACGGCGGGATCCGACGCCACTACAGCAGCGAGGCCCACAAGCCGCCGATCCTGGACGGGGAAGGGGAGCGCGCGCGCCCCGACTGGCTGTACGGGTTCCTGATGGAGCCCAGCCCCCTGCGGCCCTGGCTGGACGTGCGCATGCCCAGCTTCGGCTTCCAGCCCGCCGAGGCCGAGGCGCTGGTGGCCTGGCTCGGGGCCCGGGCCGGAGCGAGCACCCCCTTCCGGCCCGCCACGTCGCGGCCGCTGTCGCCCGAGCGGGCCGCGCTGGGGGCGGCGATGTTCACCGATCTGAAGTGCGTGACCTGCCACCAGCTCGCGTCCGGCGCGGGGGTGGATTCGGCGGATCTGGCGCCGGATCTGGGCCTCGCCCGCCAGCGCCTGGACCGTGCCTGGGTGCGCCGCTTCCTGCAGGATCCCGGCGCGCTCCTGCCGGGCACCCGTATGCCACAGTTCTTTCCCGACGGGCAGAGCCCCTTCCCCGAGCTGCTCGGGGGCGACAGCGCCGCCCAGATCGACCTGCTGATCGACCACCTGATGAACCTCGGCCTGCAGTCGTCCAGCCCGGCTTTGGCGCCGGACCCGCAGGAGCAAGGAGCCGCCGATGGCCAGTGACGCACACCCCCCCGGCGCGCCGATCCGGCCCCCCAGCGACCGGGATCGCGACAAGACCGAGCCCGGCAACCTGTGGGGGCGCCGGGATCTGGTGACCCGTGTGGGCTGGGCGGGGGTGCTGGGCACGCTGTTCGTGTCGTTCGGAGGCTTCGCGCGGCTGCTGTTCCGGCGGGCCCCCGTGGAGCCCCCCACGGTGTTCGTGGCCGGCAGCCCCGCGGACTACCGGCCGGGCACGGTGAGCGACCGGTTCCTGCGCCAGTGGCGCGTGTTCATCGTGCGGGACGACAGCAAGGTCTTCGCGGTGTACGGCAAGTGCTCCCACCTGGGCTGCACCCCGCGCTGGGACGGCCGCGCCGACCGCTTCAAGTGCCCGTGCCACGGCTCCGGCTTCACCTCCCAGGGGGTCAACTTCGAGGGACCGGCGCCGCGTCCGCTGGAACGAGCGCGGGTGTGGCTGGATCGGAGCGGCCAGCTGCGGGTGGATGTGGGCACGCGCTTCGCCCAGGCGAACTGGGAGGCCGAGGGTGCGTCCGTCGAGCTGGGCCCTGGTTCGGGGGAGATCACGTGAGCGGATCCGACCCGAAGCCGGGGCTGTGGGCCCACATCAAGAAGTCCATCTTCCGGCACCCCTACGCGGACACGCCGCGCAACCGCCTGCTGCAGATCACGTCCAACGTGTTCCTGCACCTGCACCCGGCCCGGGTGCGCCGCCACGCGCTGCGCCTGCGCTTCACCTGGGGCATGGGAGGCCTGTCGTTCCTGACCTTCCTGGTGACGGTCGTGACCGGCGTGGTGTTGATGTTCTACTACCGGCCCACGGCGGCGCACGCGTACCTGGACATGCTCGATCTGCAGCACGAGATCCCGTTCGGGATGTTCCAGCGGAACATGCACCGCTGGGCCGCCCACGCGATGGTGATCCTGGTCTGGTTCCACATGCTGCGGGTGTTCCTGACGGGCTCGTACAAGAAGCCCCGGGAGTTCAACTGGGGCATCGGCGTGATCCTGCTGACCCTGACGATGTTCCTGTCCTTCACCGGCTACCTGCTGCCTTGGGATCAGCTCGCCATGTGGGCCGTCACGGTGGGCACGAACATGGCCGCGGCGGCGCCGTTCATCGGCCACGAGGGGCCCGGGGCGGGGCTCACGGGGGTGGACGAGACCAACGATCTGCGCGCCCTGCTGCTGGGGGGCCGCAACGTGGGGGATCCGGCGATCCTGCGCTTCTACGTGCTGCACTGCGTGTTCCTGCCGCTCTTCATGACGGCGCTGCTGGCGGTGCACTTCTGGCGGGTGCGCAAGGACGGCGGGATCTCGGGACCCGACGACGGCGTGGACGAGGTGGCGGAGCCGGCCCCGACCGTGGCCGATCCGGGCCCGGAGGCGGCGTCGTGAGCAACTTCATCCACATCCTGACCAAGGCCGACAACCTGCCCGTGGCGGCCATGGCCCTGGCGCTGTTCTTCCTCTTGGGGGTCTGGCTCAAGCAGGCCATCGCTCACGACAAGCTGGCCGATGAGGGCAAGCCCGAGCAGATCATCCGAAAGATGCGCCGATGAGCGCGCCCGAGCCCGACCTTCCGCCCGAGGGTGCGGACGTGCCCCTGACGGATCGCGTGGACACGTGGCCGTACCTCGTGCGCGTCGAGCTGCTGGCGACGCTGGTCACGATGATCGTGCTGGTGGTGTGGTCCATCACCATCGATGCGCCCCTGGAGGGCCCGGCGGACGCCAACGTCACGCCGGATCCGAGCAAGGCGCCCTGGTACTTCGTGGGGCTGCAGGAGCTGCTGGTCTACTTCGACCCGTGGATCGCCGGGGTGATGCTGCCGCTGCTGATCATCGGCGGCCTGATCGCCATCCCGTACATCGATCCCAACCCGAAGGGCAACGGCTACTACACCCTCAAGGAGCGCCCCCTGGCGCTGACGGTGTTCCTGTTCGGCTTCGTGGGGCTGTGGATCGTGCCGATGCTCATCGGGATCTTCTGCCGGGGCCCGGGCTGGGGCTGGTACTGGCCCTGGGAGTCCTGGGACGTGCCCCACGTGACCCTGCAGCCGTCCCGCAACCTGAGCGATCTGCTCGGCGTCTCGGGGGGCGCGGGGGCCTTCCTCATCGGCGCCGCCGCGGTGGGCCTCTGGTACGGCTCGGCCCTATGGTTCTGGAGGCGCTACAAGGACCGGATCGTGGGCTCGGGGCTGGACGGGTACAGGTACAGCGTGGTCGCGTTCCTGCTGTTGTCGATGGGCGCGGTGCCGGTCAAGATGGCGCTGCGTCTGCTGCTGGACCTCAAGTACATCTGGGTGACGCCGTGGTTCAACATTTGAACGCCTCCGCCCCGAGCCCGACCCTCGACGCCCTCGCGCCGGTCCTGGCGGCGTGCGAGGGGCTCGTGGAGGCGCTGCGCGCGGCCCAGGGGGCGGTGGGGTGGCTGTCGCCCGAGGCGCTGCGGCTCGTGGCGAGCACCCGGGGGGTGCCCCTGGCCCGGGTCATCGGGGTCGCGACGTTCTACGCGAGCTTTCACCTGCAGCCCCGGGGGCGCACCGTGCTGCGGGTGTGCAAGGGCACCGCGTGCCACGTGGGCGGCGCCGACCGGCTGGTGGACGCGCTGGGCAAGCACCTGGGGCTCGGCCTCGGTGAGACGGCCGAAGACCTGTCCTTCACGCTGGAGTCGGCGGCGTGCCTGGGCTGCTGCAGCCTCGCCCCGGTGCTCGCGGCGGGCGAGCGGACCTGGGG
>CALAGR010000542.1 GCA_937891735.1 uncultured Pseudomonadota bacterium
CGTCCGCACCCTCCGTCGCTCCGGTGGCCAAGGCCCGCCCCGCCGAGCGGGAGCTGCCCCCCACGGGCACCGACGGCATGCGTCAGGCGGCGCGCTTCGTCCTGCTGCTGGCGGTGACCATGCTGCTGCCGACGCTGCTCGGCTTCGACCTGCTGCAGGCCGCCGAGCCGGCCCTGCGCTTCGAGGTCGGCGGCGCCGAGGCCGGCGGCTCCCCCGCCATCAAGCTCCTGGCGACCCTGACGCTGATGGCCGTGGCTCCCGCGTTGGTGCTCTCGATGACCTCGTTCACGCGGCTCATCGTCGTCTTCTCGCTGCTCCGCCAGGCGGTGGGCGTGCAGCAGGCCCCGCCCAACCAGGTGCTCATCGGCCTGGCTCTGTTCCTGACCTGGTTCATCATGGGGCCGACCTTCACCCAGGTGCACCAGCACGCGGTCACCCCCTGGATGGCCGGCGACCTGACCGAGGGCGAGGCGCTCGAAGAGGCCATGGGGCCCATGCGCACGTTCATGTTCCGCAACACGCGTGAGGCGGACCTGGGCCTCTTCCTGCGGCTGGACAAGTCCCCCCGTCCCGCGACCCGCGCGGATGTGCCCTCCCGGGTGCTCGTGCCGTCCTTCCTCATCAGCGAGCTCAAGACCGCCTTCACGATCGGGTTCCTGCTCTACATCCCGTTCCTGGTCATCGACATCGTCGTGGCCACGGTGCTGCTCGCGATGGGGATGATGGTGTTGCCCCCGGTGGTCATCTCGTTGCCCTTCAAGCTCCTCCTGTTCGTGTTCGTCGACGGCTGGAACCTGCTCGTGGGTTCGCTCGTCGGCTCCTTCGCCTAGTCCGCCCGCCAGGAGGTCCCCGTGGATCCCGACTTCGTCGTCTCGCTCCTCCAAGAGACCCTGTACACGGTGCTGGCCCTGGCCGGCCCGCTGCTGGTCGTGTCGATGGTCGTGGGGCTCGTGGTGTCCGTGGTCCAGGCCGCCACGCAGATCCAGGAGATGACCCTCGTGTTCGTCCCGAAGATGCTGGCGGTGTTCGCCGCGATGGTGTTCTTCGGCGCGTTCATGCTCGACGCGATCTCGCGCTTCACGTTCATGATCTTCGACCTCATCGGCCAGGCCGGGGGCTGAGTCGGCGTGCAGGACTTCGCCGCCATCGAGATCAACCAGGCCGCGCTGATGGCGCTGCTGCTCGCGTTCGCGCGGGTGGGTGGGCTGTTCCAGTCCATGCCGCTGTTCTCGATGCGCGGCGTGCCGATCCCGGTGCGCGCGGGGCTCGCCCTGGCCATCTCCGCCCTGCTGATGCCGGGGCTCACGGTGGATCCGGCGCTGGGAAGCGCGAGCGCTCCCGCCATCGGGCTGGCCTTCGCGAGCGAGGCGATGCTGGGCCTCGCCATGGGCTTCTCGGTGACCGTGCTGATGTCCGTGATCGACATCGCGGGCACCTTCATCGGGATGAACGCGGGCCTCGCCATCGCCAGCCAGTTCGACCCCATGAGCGAGGGCCAGTCGCTGGTGATCACCCGGGTCCTGCAGCTCGCGGGCTTCCTGACCTTCCTCGGCCTGGACCTGCACCACGAGGTGCTGCTGGGGCTGGCGGACAGCTTCGTGCTCGCCGCTCCGGGGCACGGCGTGCTCGCGTTCACCGCCGGTCAGGGGGTCTCGGCCCTGCTGGGCGGGGCCTTCGTGGACGCCCTGCGGGTGTCGATGCCGGTGGTGGCGACGGCCTTCTTCATCAACGTCGTCGCTGCGCTGGTGACGCGGTTCGCGCAGCAGATGAACATCTACTTCTCCGTGGGCCTCGCCGCGCAGTCCCCCCTGGGGATCGCCGCCACGGCCCTCACCCTGCCCGCCGTCGTCGGCGTGATCGCGGCCATGTCCGGCGATCTGCGCGGCCTCGTCGCGTCCTTGTTGGGATAGCGCCATGGCGGACGACAGCGGACAGGACAAGACCGAAGAACCGACCGACAAACGGAAGAAGGACGGCCGGGAGAAGGGCCAGGTCGCCATGTCCCGGGAGCTGGGCAGCGTCGGCGTGCTCGCCGGCGTCGTCGCGATCTCGGCGGCCTGGGCGCCGGGGATGTCCCGCACCCTGCAGCGCTACACCACCCACCTGTTCAAGGACGGCGTGGACAACCCCGAGGCGTTCTTCAGCGACCTGCCGGAGTTGATGGGCGACGCCGTCTGGACGGTGCTCGTGCTGGTGGGCCCGCTGCTCATCGTGGCGACCGTGATGGCCCTGCTGCTCACGGTCAGCCAGGTCGGCTTCGTCTGGTCGTGGCAGCCCCTGGAGCCGAAGCTGGAGAAGCTCGACCCCATCCAGGGACTCAAGAGCAAGCTCTTCTCTGCGCAGGCGGTGGCCGAGTGGCTCAAGTCGATGGCCAAGGTGATCATCGTCGGAGCGGTGGCCTGGAACATCGCGGTGGCCTGGGCGCCGGGGCTCGCCGACCTCGCGGGCCGGGACCTCGAGGGCTCTCTCAGCTGGATGGGGGCGGTGATCTTCCGGCTCGTGGGGTACGTGCTGCTGCCGATGGTGGCGCTCGCCGCGGCCGACTTCGCGTTCCAGCGATGGAGCACGAACAACAAGATGAAGATGACCCGGGAGGAGCTCAAGCGGGAGTTCAAGGAGATGGACGGCGACCCGCACATGAAGGGCAAGCGGCGGCAGCGCGCGATCCAGATGAGTCAGAACAAGATGCTCGCCGAGGTCTCCGGCGCGACGGTGGTGGTCACCAACCCGAGTCACTACGCGGTGGCGCTGCGGTACGAGATCGGCCAGGCCGGACCGCCCATCGTGGTGGCCGTCGGCAGCGACCTCATGGCCGCCCGGATCAAGGACATCGCGCGCTCCGCGGGGATCCCGCGCATCGAGAATCGCCCGTTGGCACGCGCCCTGCACGGATCCTCCGTCGTGGGCCATCCCATCCCAGCTGATCTGTTCGAAGCCGTGGCCGAAGTGCTCGCGTTCGTGTTCCGCGTTCGTGACCGCAATCGCACCGCAGCCCGCGCAGGAGCTGGGATCGTCGGCGAGCAGCCGGCGTAGGGGATGGTCCGGCGACGGGTCCCGGCGTGATGTCGGGACCCCGACGGTCCCACGACCAGAGCGTCAGTGGGATGACGGGAGAGCCCGATGGCGGACGACAACAGCGGCGCGCAGACCCTGCTCCAGAAGCTGAGATCGAACAGCCGCGAGGTCGTGGTGGCCGGGCTGCTGGTCGGCACGCTGGCGCTGCTGATCGTGCCGCTGCCCCCGGTGCTGCTCGACTTCCTGCTGGCCTGCTCCATCGCGCTGAGCCTGGTGGTGTTCCTGGTCAGCCTGTACGTGCGGGAGCCCGTCGACTTCAGCGTGTTTCCGACGCTGTTGCTGATCGCCACGGTGTTCCGGCTGGCCCTCAACATCAGCTCGACCCGGCTGATCCTGTCCGAGGGCGCCCACGGGACGGCCGCGGCGGGAGAGATCATCCAGGCCTTCGGCGACTTCGTGACGGGCGGCAACTTCGCCGTGGGCCTCGTCATCTTCATCATCCTCATCATCATCAACTTCGTGGTGGTGACCAAGGGCGCAGGGCGCATCGCCGAGGTGGGCGCGCGCTTCACCCTGGACGCCATGCCCGGCAAGCAGATGGCCATCGACGCGGACCTGAACGCAGGGCTGCTCGACGACGCCGGGGCCCGCCGCCGCCGCCAGGAGGTGTCCCTGGAGGCAGACTTCCACGGCGCCATGGACGGCGCGAGCAAGTTCATTCGCGGTGACGCGATCGCCGGGATCCTGGTGACGGGCATCAACCTCATCGGCGGGCTCTTCATCGGCGTGGTCCAGGCCGGGATGTCGGTGAGCGAGGCGGCCGAGACCTACTCGGTGCTGACCATCGGCGACGGGCTGGTCAGCCAGGTGCCGGCCCTCGTGATCAGCGTCGCCGCCGGCCTGCTGGTCACCCGCGTGTCCGACGACCGGGGAGAGTCCCTGCAGGACGCGCTGCACGACCAGCTCTTCAACAACAGCCGCGTGCTCTGGGTGGCGGCGGGGATCCTGCTGCCGTTCGCGCTGATCGATGGCCTGGGCCTGCCGTTCCTGATCATCTCGGCCGCCACCGCGTACGCCGCGTGGACCAGCAGCAAGACGCCGGACGGGCGACAGCCCCGAGGGGAGGGGGCCCCCGCGGCGCCGGGTCCCGACGGCAAGCCGGTGGTCGCCGAGGACGACGGAATGCGCCCCGTGGAGGTGCTGGAGATGGAGGTCGGCTTCGACATCATCCAGCTCGTGGACGAGCGCCGCGGCGGAGAGCTCATGGGCCGGATCGCGCGCCTGCGCCGCCAGTTTGCCAAGACCCTGGGGGTGCTCGTGCCGCCCATCTCGGTGCGGGACAACCTGCGGCTGCAGTCCATCGAGTACGCGATCCTGCTCCGGGGCACCGAGGTGGCGCGCGGGGAGCTGCGGCCGGGTCACCTGCTGGCCATCGATCCCGGCGGTCCCCACGCCACCGTGCCCGGGATCCCCGGCAAGGAGCCGGCCTTCGGACTCGACGCGCTGTGGATCCGCGAGGATCACCGCCGCCAGGCCGAGCAGGCGGGGTACACGGTGGTCGATCCCGCCACGGTCCTGACGACCCACCTGTCCGAGATCGTCAAGAACCACGCCGCCGAGTTCCTGGGCCGCCAGGAGCTGCAGCACATGTTCGACCGGCTGGCGAAGAGCCACCCCAAGGTGGTCGACGATCTCGTGCCGAACCTGCTGCCCCTGGGCACGGTGCTGCAAGTGCTCCGCAACCTGCTGCGGGAGCAGGTCTCGGTGCGCGACTTCCTGACGATCCTGGAGGCCCTGGCGGACATGGCGCCCCACACCCAGGATCCGGACCTGCTGACCGAGCGGGCCCGCCAGGCCCTGGGCCGGCAGATCGCCTCGCAGTACCGCGACGGCGCGGGGATGATCCACTACATCGCGTTCTCCCGGCAGACCGAGGAGATCATCAAGGCGGGCATCCGCAGGGACGCCTCCGGAGCCCAGCTGGTCATGGATCCGCTGCGGGCCCAGGAGCTGCTGCGGCGGGTGGGGGCGGAGGTCGAACGCCACGCGGCGGCGCAGGTGCTGCCGGTGATCCTCGCGGCCCCCCAGATCCGGTCCGCGGTGCGGCGCCTCATCGAACGGGTGCTGCCCCAGGTCGCGGTGCTGAGCCCCGGAGAGCTGACCGACAACACCCGATTGAAGCGGCTGAGCACGGTGGGCGTGTGAGACACGGGTCCAGATCACCCGGTTTTGTGGATGTCGGACTCAAGTGGGCCCCGATCGAGCCGATAAGGAGATTGCCATGAGCGCGCGCACCTTCCGAGCAGTGACCCTCGTCGACGCCCTGCGGGCCGTCCGCGCCGAGCTGGGCGAGTCCGCGGTCATCATGAGCACCGCCGAGAGCGCCGTGGGGGTTGAGGTGACGGCCATGGCGTCCACGTCCCGGCGGGGCATGCGCCGCATGCTCGAGCGCCTGCAGGCGAGCCGCGAGCGCAGCTACGAGGTGTTCGAGGAGGAGGCCCTGCCCGTGGCCGCCGGCGGTGGAGGCCACGTGGTGCTGGCCAGCTCCCAGCCGGCCACCCCCGATGACGATCTCGAGCTGCCCGAGCCCGTCGCGGACAACTGGGTGCCCGCCGCGACCCGCGCTGGGATGGACGGCGTCCCCGGCCTGCAGGTGGTGCGCGACGCGCCGCTGCGCAAGGCCCCCATCGCCGCGGCCTTCCGGGACATGGACCTGCCCCCGGATCTCGCCGCGCGCCTCACCGCCGCCGCGGGGCGCGGACCGCTGGGCTGGGAGCGGGTGCTGTCCTTCCTGGAGCGCGGATGGCCCACGCCGGACGCACACCTGGGTCGCGTCGGTCGGCCCGTGGCGCTCGCGTTCGTCGGGCCCAACGGCGTGGGCCGCAGCACCCTGATCCGGGGGCTGGCGAGCCGCGCGGTCATCGACGAGCCCGGGCGGGTCGTCATCGTGCAGGTCGGCTTCCCGGGGCGTCGCCTCGATCCCCGCACCGAGCTGGACGCGCCGGTGGGCGTGGAGCTCCGGCGGGCGCACCACCCCCACGAGCTGCGCAGCGTGGTGCTCGACCACTCGGACGTGTCCGCGGTGCTCCTGGACCTGCCGACCATCGACGTGCACGACCCCGGCGAGCGGCAGGCGCTGGACCGGTTCGTCCAGGCGGCGGAGCGCTCCTGCCCCGAGGTGGAGTGGCACGCCGTGCTCTCGGCTCGCTGGAGCACCCGCGAGGCCACGCGGACCCTGCGCGCGCTGGACTTCGTGTCCCTGCGCGGCGCAGCATGGACGCACCTGGACCGCGTGGCGGATCCTGGAACGGTCATTGCAACCACATTGCGTACGGACGTCCCGCCGAGCTTCCTTCACGGAGATGGAACGGGTGACGGGTCGAGCAGCGGAGCCGCAACGTGGGACAGCATCGTGGACTGGCTGAAGACGGAAGCGGGCCGCTCGGTGACGAAGAGTTGACGCCCGCGATGACAAACCTCGCCCCCGAGGCCGCCCGCCCGCTCACCATCGCGGTGACGTCGGGCAAGGGCGGCGTCGGCAAGTCGCAGCTCGTCGCGAGCCTCGCCATCGAGCTGAGCCGGCAGAACACCCGGGTCCTGCTCGTGGACGCCGACGTCGGCTGCGGCAACCTCGACGTGCTGCTCAACGTGTCCCCGGCCCGCGATCTGCGCGCGGTGCTGCGCGGGGAAGCCGAGCCCGAGGACGTGCTGACGATGGCCCAGGTGGGGGAGTTCTCCCTGCCCCTGTTGCCGGCCCCCATGGCCACCCGGGAAGGCTCGGACCTCGCCGCTGGCGAGCAGCTCGCCATCGTGGACGCGGTGGATCGGGTGGGAGCTGGCTACGACGTCATCCTCATCGACACCGGGGCCGGCGTGTCGCGCAACCCCATGCTCTTCGGGGCCGCCGCGGACCGCATCATCGTGCTGACGACGCCCGAGCCGACCTCCATCCGGGACGCCTACGCGGCCATCAAGGTGCTGCACCAGGCCCATGGCGTGGACCGGTTCGAGCTGGTCGTGAACCAGGCCGCGGGGATCGCGGACGGCAAGCGGGTGTATGCGCGGCTCCTTGCGGTCGTGGAGCGCTTCCTGCCGGTGCATGTCGGGCTTCTGGGCGTTCTGCCCAGCGATGAACGCGTGGTGCGGAGCGTCCGCGCCCGCCAGCCCACGTCCTTCGCGTATCCTGCATCGAGCTACGCCCAAGCGGTGCGTCAGCTCGTGCCGCGGGTCCTGGCCCCGGCGGTGAAGCGTAGCGCTGGCGGCGTGCGCTTCTTTGCGCGCCCCGGAGGTTGATCGTGAGTTGGTCCCGCTCGTCCCTGACGTCGTCCCGAACCGACCTGTCGCGCCTGCTCCAGTACGAGCGGGCCCGGCGCGCCGCCAGTGGCGTCGTCGAGGAGGAGGAGGAGCGCCTGATCGACGGCATGACCCGGGATCAGGTCATCGCCAAGTACGCGCGCAAGGTGACCTACATCGCCCGCCGCATCGCCCACCGGCTGCCTGCGCACGCCCAGATCGAGCTCGACGACCTGATCAACAGCGGAGCCCTGGGCCTGCTGGACGCGCTCGACAAGTTCGACTCCACGAAGAACGCCTCCTTCGGCACGTACGTCGAGTTCCGGATCCGGGGCGCGATCCTGGATCTCCTCCGGGGGCTGGACCCGGTCAGCCGCACGGTGCGCGAGAAGGCCAACCGGCTGCAGCGGACGACCCGCGAGCTCGAGCTCAAGCTGGGTCGGCCGCCCGAGAGCGAGGAGATCGCGCTGGAGCTGGACATGTCGATGCCGGCGTACCACGCGCTGCTGCACGAGGTGCGTTCGATCAACCTGGTCTCCCTCGACGGGCCGCGCTCGGGAACCGTGGACGACGGACGGGGCTCCCTCGCCGAGGCGATCGAGGACATCAAGGTCAACCGGCCCGACCAGGCGATGGACAAGAAGGACGCCCTGCGGGAGCTCGCGAAGGCCATCGAGACCGGCCTGCCGGAGCGGCTCAAGAACGTCCTGGTCATGTACTACTACCGCGAGATGTCCCTCAAGGAGATCGGGGCGGTGCTCGAGGTGAGCGAGAGCCGGGTGAGCCAGCTGCACACCGAAGCGTGCCTGCGGCTGCGCGCCAAGCTGGCGGACAGCCTGCGGCCCGGCGAGAAGCTGGACCTGACCCGCCGCCGTCCGCGGTCCAGCGACACCTAGACCCTGCAGCGGCCGAATCCCTCAGAGTTGTGACTTTCCTGTTGCCGTGATGCCCGTACGGTGTGGCGAAGATGTTGTGGCGCTGTTGCTGCACGCGGAGATCGCACCATGGAACGTCGCTTCGTCCTCCTGTTGTCCGGGGCGCTGGCCCTGCTGGCCGTCGTCCTCCTGCAGGCCTGGAAGGCGAGCATCGCTCGGGAGCTGGGCTTTTACGGAGACAGCGAGTCCATCGTGATCGCGGCCCGGGATCTGCCTGCGGGGACCACCCTGACCGCCGCCGACCTCGCCGTGGCGACCTACCCCCAGCGCTACCTGCCCCCGCGGTACGTGCGCGGCTCGCTCGTGGACGCGCTCGTGGACGAGACGCTGGAGGTGACCGTGCGGGCGGGCCAGGCGGTGCTCGACTCGGACCGGTCGGGGAGCCAGGTCAGCAAGCTGTCCCAGAGGATCCCCGAGACCCTGCGGGCCCTCGCCCTCAAGGTGGACCGCGTCTCGACGTTCGGCGGGCTGCTCACCCCCGGGGACCGCGTGGACATCGTGGTCACCTGGAAGAACCCCGAGGGCCGGCTCGAGACCCGCACGCTGCTGCAGCGCGTCGCGGTGGCTTCGGTCGGCGGGGATCTGGGCGGCGCGAGCACCTCCGGCGAGCACAAGAGCAGCCAGCGGGCGCAGACGGTCAGCGTGGTGGTGACCCCCCGCGAGGCGGAGATGCTGATCTTCGCCGAGAAGCAGGGCGAGCTGACCCTGACCCTGCGGCGGGAGAAGGATCTGAGCACCGCCGATGATCTCGCGGGGGTCGAGTGGTTCAAGCCGAAGGCCGTCGAGGAGGTGCAGAAGGTCCGGGAGAGTCGTCAGGAGAACTGCGTGACGATCCTCAAGCCAGGTCGGACGACCGAGACGATCTGCGGCTGAGGGCCCAGGGCAGGAGCACCGAGGCGAGCAGCGACACCGCGGTCAGGGCCGTGAACATGCGCGCCGATCCGAGGTTGGGCAGCGCCCAGGACGCGGCGGCCAGCGCGATGAGGTTCCCCAGCCCGAAGCCGCTCGCCACGAACGCCGCCTGGGCCGTGCTTCGAAGCGCCGGCGGGGCGGTGCGCAGCACGAACGCGATCCCTCCGAGCCACCAGCATCCAAAGGTCAGCCCGTGCAGCGCCTGCACCGCGATGAGCAGGGCAGGGGAGGTCACGGTTCCGGTCAGGTACCAGCGCGGGATCCCCGCGAGCACGGCCACGATCAGCAAGGTCTTCGGAGACACCCGCTGGAGCAGCCACCCGCCGGACGCCAGCACCGCCACCTCTGCCGCCACCCCCAGGCTGATCGCCGAGCCGGCCACGACTCCGCTCAGGCCCAGGCCCGTGACGTGGTGCGCGAAGAGGTTGTCGTACAGGCTGTTCGCGCCGATGTGCAGCACCCCGATGGCGTACACCCGCATCAGCGGTCCGGATCGGAGGAGCGACAGCACAGAGGTCGAGGGACCCGTCTGCTCGATCACGCCCGGCGGGGGCGCCGGAAGCCGCCACGTCAGCACCGCCAGGGCCCCCAGGATCACGGCGTGCACGGCCAGCGGCGCGAGCAGCCACCGGTCCATCAGCGAGCCCACCGCGAAGACGATCCCGATGAACGCCACCGATCCCCACTTGCGGACCCCGCCGTATGCAGACTCCCCGGTTCGGCCTCCGCCGAGCAGCCGGACCATCAGCACATCGCCCACCGCGATGGCGGGCGAGCGGGTGCAGGCGAGCAGCACCATGCCCGGCAGGATCGCCCACCACGGGCCGCCCACCAGGGTCGCCGCGGCGCCCACGGCGGCCACCGTCAGGGCCGTGCCGAGCACCCGCTGCGGGGTGGGGGAGCGGTCCGCCCAGTACCCCCACACCGGCCCGCACAGCAGCAGCCCGATGGGGAACAGCGCCAGGGACCAGGCCAGCGCCTGGCCGCTCGCCCCCCGTCGATCCAGGATGACCGCGAGGTAGGGGTGAAAGGCGCCGACGGATCCGATGGCGAGCACGTACCAGGCGCTGAGCAGCCCAGTCCGAGGGGGGCTCAACGCACGAACAGCCAGGCGATGTACACCGCCCACAGCGCGAGCAGGCCCAGCCCGGAGCCGCGTCCGAGCCGCCGCCCGGACCAGATGAACGGCACCACCACGATCGACAGCCCGAGCATGACGAGCAGGTCGGGCTGCATCGCGACGGGGTCCACGTCGATGGGCCGGACCATGGACACGACCCCCAGGATGCAGAGCACGTTGAACACGTTGCTGCCCACCACGTTGCCCAGCACCATCTCGCCCTCGCCCCGTCGGGCCGCCGCGATGGAGCTGGCCAGCTCCGGCAGGGAGGTGCCCACCGCCACCATCGTCAGGCCGATCACGCGCTCGGAGAGCCCCGCCAGCTCCGCGATCTGCACCGCGCCCACCACCAGCGCCTTGGCGCCCGCGACCAGCAGCACACACCCCAGGACGACGTAGCCCAGGGGCTTGGCGAGGGACGAATCGGGATGCCCCCCCTCGGGGGCGGCGGTGCGCTCCTCGGTGTACACGACGAAGCCCAGGTACAGCAGCAACAGCGCGAACAGGCCGGCCCCCTCGATGCGGCCGATGACGCCGTTGAGGGCCAGGGGGAACAGCAGCGCCCCGGTCAGGATCATGAACGGCAGCTCGCGCAGGATGAAGCGGGTGCTCGCGTGCAGCTGCGTCACGAGGGCACCGACCCCCAGGATCAGCCCGATGTTCGCGATGTTGCTGCCCACCACGTTGGCGAAGCCCAGCGCCGGTGCGCCGTCCAGGGTCGCGGTCATCGTGGCGGCGAGCTCGGGGGCGGACGTCCCGAACGCCACGACCGTCAGCCCGATCAGCAGCGGGCTCATTCCCAGCCGCTCGGCCAGAGCCGAGGCGCCGTCCACCAGCGCCTCACCGCCCAAGTAGAGCAGGACGACTCCGAGGATCAGCAGGGGGATGGAGAGGAGCACCGGGCGGGGAGGATGACACGCGCGAACCGACCCCGCACGGTCCTTCGCGGCGTCAGAACCCTGACGAACCGGCCTCGTCCGTCGTCGGCGTTTCCAGGCGATCAGCTTGCAGTCATGCGTTTGAGGCGCGGTGGCACGCCTGGTGCAGTGGTTGGTCGCGAACGGAGACCTGATGGGACGAGACATCTATCCGGCGATGTCCGGCGGCATGCGCGCGATGCGACAGCTCGAGGTGGTCTCGAACAACCTCGCGAACGTGAACACCGCCGGGTTCAAGGCCGACCGACCGTCGTTCACGCTGCACCGGACCGCCGGCGCGTCCCAGGACGGCGCGGAGGGGCGGCTCGCGGGGGCCTACGCGTCGATGGGCGGCGCCCACACCGACTGGCAGCAGGGCGTCCTGCGGGACACGGGCGCGCAGACCGACCTGGCCCTGGTGGGGCAGGACGGCTTCTTCCGGCTGCAAGCGGGACCCGAGGAGGCAGCGGACAGCTACCTGACCCGCGACGGCTCCTTCGTGGTGGACGGGGACGGCTACCTGACCGCGCGTTCGGGCCACCGGGTGCTCGACGACGGCGGCGGCCCCATCAACGTGGGCGCCGCCGGCTTCGAGGTGAACGAGCAGGGCCATGTGCTGGTGGACGGCGGCAAGACGGCGACGGTCGGGATCTTCGACGTGGCCGACCGCACGCTCCTGAGCAAGGTCGGAGGCAACCGCTTCTCCGTACAGGTCGGCACCGAGGTCGTGACCGCCAACGCCGAGGTCGTCCAGGGCTCGCTCGAGTCGAGCAACGTCGAGCCCGTGCGCGCCCTGACCGAGCTCATCGCCCTGTCCCGCTACTACCAGGCCTTCCAACGAAACCTGCAGACGAGCTCCGAGCTCGACCAGGCCCTGTCCAACCGCGTCGGCAAGATCGACCAGTAAAGGAGGACGCCATGCGCGCCCTGTTCACCGCCGCGACGGGCATGAAGGCCCAGCAGCTCAAAGTCGACAACATCGCCAACAACCTGGCGAACGTGAACACCCATGGCTTCAAGAAGAGCCAGGCGGAGTTCGAGGACCTGTACTACCAGAAGGTCCGCACCGGCACCGGCACGACCCAGCAGGGCACCGGCGCCGCCGACCAGGTCGAGATCGGCCACGGCACCCGGGCGAGCCAGGTGCGGCGCATCTTCACCCAGGGCTCGGTCGCGGAGACCGGCAACGCCACGGACATGGCGATCAGCGGCGCCGGGTTCTTCGCGGTGAACGACGCTGAGGGCACCGAGCTGTACACCCGCAACGGCAACTTCGCCCCGGACGCCTCGGGCAACCTCGTGCTCCCCAACGGCTTCGCCCTCGCCGATGGCATCACGCTGCCCGCCGAGTTCGACGCCGTGAGCATCGGCGACGACGGCATCGTCAAGGTCTCCATCGACGGTGAGCAGACCGAGCTGGGCCAGATCCAGCTGCGCAGCTTCACAAACCCCTCGGGCCTCGAAGCCCTGGGGGCGGGGCTGTACCGGGCGACCGACACCAGCGGCAACGTGCAGATCGGGACGCCAACCAGCGCCGGCTTCGGCGCGATCACCAGCGGCGCCCTGGAGATGAGCAACGTCGAGGTCGCCGAAGAGCTCATCGCGATGATCCAGGCCCAGCGCGCCTACGAGCTGACCAGCAAGGTCATCGAGGCCTCCGACGAGATGCTCCAGACCACCAACCAGCTCAAGTAGGTCCCATGCGCCCGCTCCTGCCCCTCCTCGGACTCCTCGCGCTCGGCCTCGCCGCGCCCGCGGACGCCGCCTCTTTGGACCCCGAGCTGGTCCGCACCTCCATCGAGGAGGCCGCGCGCCGAAGCCTGCCGGACACGGTGGTGGCCCTGGAGGCCCAGTCGATCTTCGTCCGCAGCGCCGTCGATGTGCCCGCGGGGGCGGAGGTGCAGCTGCGCGTGCGGGGCGACGGCGACGAGGACTGGCTCGGGCAGGCCACCCTGGAGGGCATCCTGACGGTGAACGGAGAGCGGCTGGCGCCCCTGCGGATCACCGCCGACATCGTCGCCTGGGTCGAGGTGCCCGTCGTTCGCGAGCCGGTGGCCCGGGGTGAGCGGGTGCGCGCGGACCAGCTCGTCATCGCTCGGCGTGAGGCCGGGTCGCTGCCCAACGGCACGCTGCGGGGGCTCGACACCATCGTCGGTCGCCAGACGAAGCGGGACCTGGGGCTCAACCAGATCATCCGCAGCACCGACCTGGACGCGGTGGTCGACGCCGAGCGCAACCGGCCGGTGACCGTGGTCGTGAGCTCGGGCGCCCTGCGGGTGACGGTGGCGGGGGTCCTCAAGCAGGACGGCCGCCTGGGCGATCTGGTGGCGGTGTGGACGCCGTCCACCAACTCCGTGGTGCACGGGATCCTCCGAAGCGAGAACGTCGTCGAGATCCCGCTGGCCAGCAACAGTGCGACCAACAGCGCCCTGGAGCGCTGAAGGAGTGACCATGTCGCGCCATCTGCTCATCCTCGGTCTGGCCGCTGCCCTCTCGGGTTGCGCCACGACCGGGTACCAGGCGGGCAACTTCTCGGCGGATCCGGCCTACGACCGCATGCTCCCCGAGCCACCCCCCATGGTGGACTCGGACGGCGGGATCCGCGTGACCGAGTCGTCGCTGTACTCCGGGCGAAGGGCCATCGAGATCGGCGACCTGGTGACCATCGAGATCGCCCACAGCACCACGGCGGACAGCAGCGCCAACACCAACCTGGCCCGCAAGACCAAGACGTCCGTCGGCATCAAGGCCCTGGTGGGCCTGGAGACCGCGCTGGCGAGCATCGGCCTGACCCCCGAGGCGTTGATCGAGGCCACCGGCGAGAACAACTTCGACGGCACCGGGGTGACCGCCCGCTCGGGTGACCTCAAGGCCACGCTGACGGCGCGGGTGGTGGACGTGGAGCCCAACGGGATCCTGGTCATCGGTGGGCGCCAGGCCGTCAAGATCAACAACGAGATCCAGATCCTCACGCTGCGGGGGCGGGTCGACCCGCGCTCCATCGACTCCGACAACTCCGTGTCCAGCTCGCAGATCGCCGATGCGCGCATCGAGTACTCGGGCATGGGGGTCGTCGCCAGCAAGCAGCGCCCCGGCTGGCTGAGCCGGATCCTCGACCTCATCACGCCGTTCTAGGAGCCGATCATGGCCCGCCGCCTCTGCTTCCTCCTGACCCTGCTCGCCCTGACCGCGCCGTCCCTCGCCGACGCCGCCCGGATCAAGGACATCGGCCGCTGGCGCGGCGTACAGAGCAATCACCTCGTAGGCATCGGGCTCGTCGTGGGCCTTCAAGGCACGGGCGATGGCGGCGAGGCGATCAAGAAGTTCGTGCGCAACATGGACCAGGCCGAGGTCGGTGAGGTCGCCGTGGCGGACTTCAAGGCCAAGAACGCAGCGATCGTCACGGTCACCGGGACCCTGCCCCCGTTCGCCCGGGCGGGCTCCAACATGGACGTGACGGTGTCCGCGCAGAACGACGCGCGCAGCCTGTCCGGCGGCGTGCTCGTGGCCACCAAGCTGTGGGACACGAGCCACCACGCGGTGTGGGCCGAGGCGCAGGGGTCCCTGGTGCTGGGGGGCTTCTCGGTGAGCGCCAACGGCTCGAGCACCCAGAAGAACCACACCACGACGGGCCGGGTCCCCGCGGGCGCCAAGATCGTCAAGACGAACGCGCCGGACTTCGAGAACCGCTCCGAGATGACGTTCGCCCTGGACCGGGTGGACTTCGCCACGGCGGTGTCCTTGGCCCGCGTGGTGAACGCGGAGCTGCTGGGCGACTTCGCTCGGGCCATCGACAGCGGGACGATCGACATCGTCGTGCCGCCCCAGTACCTGGGCCGCGTGCCCGAGATGGTCGCCCGGCTGGAGAGCCTGCAGGTCGTCACCGACAGCGTCGCCAAGATCGTGCTGAACGAGCGCACGGGCACCGTGGTGATGGGCAGCGAGGTGCGCATCGCCACCGTCGCCATCGCCCACGGTGGCCTCACGATCCAGGTGGACACCCAGATCGGCGTGAGCCAGCCCGGCGCCTTCTCCGGTGGCCAGACCGCCGTGGTGGATCAGTCGTCGGTGCACGCCAGGGAGGAGGGCGGGGCCCTCCAGGTCGTCGGCGGCGTGTCCATCGGCGAGGTGGTGGGCGCCCTGAACCAGCTCGGCGTGTCCCCGCGGGACCTCATCTCGATCCTGCAGGCGATCCACCAGGCGGGAGCCATGGACGCCGAGCTCGAGGTGCTCTGATGCCCATCGATCCCACCGCCGCCATGGCGACCGCCACGCGCGGCGCCGCCGCCGGCTCTGCGAAGTCGATGCAGTCCCGCATGGAAGCCGCGGCGAAGTCGGGCAACGAAGAGCAGCTCCTGGAGGCGGCGGCCAGGTTCGAGCAGTTCTTCGTGCAGTCGATGATGCAGGAGATGCGCGCGACCGCGAAGGTGCCCGGCGGCGGCATGTTCGACAGCTCCGCCATGGACACCTGGACCGAGCAGCTCGATCAGGAGGTGGCGGGCCAGATCTCGACGGGGCGGGGAATGGGCCTGAGCGCGATGATCGCCCAGTCGCTGCGCTCGACCTACGGGCGCGAGGTGGTCCCGGGCGAGGTCGGCAAGGTGGACTGGAGCTGGCCGCTGCCCGCCGCAGAGCCTGGCGCGGTGAGCTCGGACTTCGGTCAGCGGGACGCCCCGGTGCATGGCGCTTCGCGGGATCACCAGGGTCTGGACCTCGCCGCGCCCCACGGCACCGCGGTGCTGGCCGCTGGCGCCGGCGTCGTCACGCGCGCCGAGCCCGTCGGTGGCTTCGGCCTGCTGGTGGAGATCGAGCATGGCGACGGAATCGTGACGCGGTACGCCCACCAGTCCGCCATCGATGTGGCGGTGGGGCAGACCGTCTCTGCCGGCGACCGGCTTGGCAGCGTGGGAAGCACGGGAAGAAGCACTGGCCCGCACCTGCACCTCGAGGTCCGGGTCGATGGCGAGGCCGTTGACCCCATGGAGTTCCTGAACGGCCCCTGATTCGAGGAATCAGGTTCAGTGAACCATATTGACCGTCATTCCCTCCTAAAGTCTGTCGACCCCCAACCGTTGTGCTCGTCGGATCGATCCCGTGGTTCGGGTCAGCAGGACCCACGACGGGAGAAGGGACGACGATGAAGATCACCGGGAACGAGGCAGCGATCTCCGCAGTACCGAGCGCCAGCGGCGCCGACGCTGCAGCGACGCGCGGCGCCGAGGCGTCAGCCGACAAGGGGCTGCAGGCCGCTGGTGGGCTCGACAAGCCCAGCTCGCTGCATCTGTCCCAGCGGGTGGCGGAGGCCGAGAAGGTCGCCGATCTCGCCAAGGAGACCCCCGAGTTCCGGGCCGAAGTGGTCGAGCAGGCCCGCGCGGACATCGCGGCCGGCACGATGTCGGCGGATCCGGCGGCGCTCGCCGAGCAGATCTTCGCCGACCTCTTCTGATCATCCTTTTCGTGCTCGCTGGCACGGTCTCTGCAGCGGTTTCTGGTGTCTCGGCCTCCGCCGGACGAAGGGAGCGCGCATGACCCACTCAACCCGCTGGACCACCCTCTGCCAGGCCCTCGAGGCCGAGGCGAGCCGCCTGGACCAGCTCAAGGCACACGCCGCCAGTGGCGCCGATGTCATCCTTCGCATGGACATCCCCGGCCTCGAGGTCTGGACCACCGAGCAGCAGCAGCTGATGGCCCAGCTCGCGCAGCTCGGCCAGGTCCGCTCCCAGGCCACCCGCGCCTGCCTCGCCACCGACGACCTGCCCCAGGTGAGCTCGGGGCTCGCGGAGCGCATCACCTTCTTGACCCTGCTCGGCTTCGCTCCGGCGCGCATCGCGGACCGCCTGCGGTCGCTGCGAGAGACGCTGCGCGGCCTCCGTGACGACCTGTCCCTGGTGACGAGTCGCAACGAGGTGCTGCTGCGCCAGGTGCTCTCGTTCACCGATGAGCTGGGCCAGTCGCTGACCGGCCCGAAGCCGAACGGATACGACGCAAACGGCCGACTGGCCGCCGATGGTGGCGGTGGTGGCCTCCTGGAGCTCTCCCTGTGAGGCGACCATGAGCCTGTTCTCGATCCTGCACAGCGGCTCGACCGCGATGGGAGCGGCCAACACCGCTCTTCAGACCACGAGCAACAACGTGGCCAACGCGGACACGCCGGGGTACGCCCGCCAGTCCACGACCCTGACCCCGGCGGGCACGATCCGTCAGGGCGGGGTCCTGCTGGGGCAGGGGGTCCGCGCGTCCGGCGTCACCTCGTCGTACAACCGGTTCTCCCAGAGCCAGGTCTTCGGGCGCTTGGGCGGTGCGGGCTACGGCGCGGCACAGACCACGGACTTCGAGGCCATCGAGACGATGTTCGCGGAGGGACAGGACGGCGGCCTCGGTCAGGAGCTGATCGAGTTCCTGGACAGCTTCTCGAGCCTTGAAGGTGCCCCCAGCGACCCCACGGTCCGGATGGACATCCTGTCCCGAGGCGAGCGCCTGACGAGCTACTTCAACCGGCAGGCGGGGGATCTCGCGTCGCGGCAGGTGGAAGCGGACCAGTCGGTGGTGCCCATGGTCGCCCGCGCCAGCAACCTCGCATCCCAGGTGGCCGCGCTGAACGCGGACATCGTGCAGCTCGAGGCGGGAGGCGGTCAGGCCCACGACCTGCGCGCCCGCCGCACCGCCCTGCTCGAAGAGCTGTCGTACCTGGGCCCCACCAAGGTGCAGGACGAAGCGGACGGCTCGGTGACCGTGCTCTTCGCGGGCCACTCGGTCGTCGAAGGCGCGTACGCGCGCAGCCTCAGCGTCGGGACCGACGCCACCACCGGGTTCAAGACCATCCGTATCAGCCAGGGCACGAGCACCTTCGACATCACGTCCGCCTTTGGTCAGCGTGGTCAGATCGGCTCGGCGATCAACACGCGCGACGTCGTGACGACGGGCCTGCTCGCGGAGCTCGACGAGCTCGCCTTCGGGCTCGCCGGGCAGGTCAACGCGCTGCACACCACGGGCTTCGGGCTCGACGGCGCGACGGGCCGCAACTTCTTCGCGGCGCCGACCCAGCAGACCGGCGCCGCTGCGGCGTTCAGCCTGGACGCTGCGGTGGCCGGCACGCCGGACGCGATCGCCGCGTCCACCTCGGCGGCCACGATCCCGGGCGGCAACGATCTCGCCACCCAGCTCGCGGCGCTCGGCGAGGCCGCCGTCCTGTCCGGCGGGACGCAGACCTTCGGCCAGTTCTATGCCTCGGTCATCGCCGGCCTGGGTCAGGACGCCAGCAGCGCCTACTCCGCGGGGGATCGGGCGGAGCTGCAGCTGGCCGGCGCCATGGACCTGCGGGACGCCGCGAGCGGAGTCAGCCTCGAAGAGGAGGCGCTGGACCTGATCCGCTACCGCGAAGCGTTCTCGGCGGCCACGCGGGTCATCTCGACCGCGTCCGAGATGC
This sequence comes from uncultured Pseudomonadota bacterium, assembly GCA_937891735.1. Lineage (GTDB taxonomy): Bacteria > Myxococcota_A > UBA796 > UBA9615 > UBA9615 > JAGSHC01. The sequence goes on from CALAGR010000542.1 coordinate 18,619, forward strand.
TCGACGAACTCATGCAGATCGTCTGATGCGTCCCGTGAGCAGCCGCGCTGGAGTCGAAAAAGGCCCGCACGCCCGATTGTCTGCGCCCGCGTTGCTCAGGTCCCCGCTGTCCCATCCGATGAAGTAGGCACTGAACATGCGAGTCACCGCTACCCAGGTCTATCGCTCCCAGCTCCGGCAGACCCGGACCAAGAGCGCCGCCGCGTTCGAAGCCCAGGAGACGGCGATCTCCGGTCGTCGGATCCGGCGGCCTTCGGACGACCCGGCTGGCGCCGCCCGCTCGGTGCGGATCCGGGAGATGCGCGGCGACATCGGTGCTTCGCGAGGGAAGATCGAGACCATCAGCAACGAGCTCCTGCACCAGGAGCAGGCCTTGGGTTCGATGACCGACATGCTCTCGCGCGCTCGGGAGCTCGCCGTCCAGATGGCCAACCCGACGGCGTCTGCGGCCGCTCGGACCTCGGCCGCGGTCGAGATCGAGGCGATCACCTCGGGGGTGATCGCGCTGTCGAACACTCGGGTGGGTGCCAAGCGGTTGTTCGCGGGCTCCCAGACGGGCGGCGACGCTTTCGACCCTGCGGGCACCTACCTCGGCGACAGCAACGCGATCTCGGTGCAGGCGCACAGCACGGCGACCGTTCAGGTCACGCTGGCTGGCGACGCCCTGCTCCGCGGCGCCAGCGGCGGGCCCGACATCATCGGAGCCCTGAACAGTCTGGAGGCCGCGTTGAGCGCCGACAATCTCACTGGCATCCAGAGCTCCCTGACGGACCTCGCCGACTCCACGGACTGGCTCATCCAGCAGCGCTCGGTCGTCGGATCGCGGATGCAGCTGGCCGGCGCGCTCGACACGCACCTCGAAGACCTCGATGTGAACCTGGTGCAGGAGCAGTCCCAGGTCGAGGATGCCGACACCATCGAGGCCTACTCCGAGGTCATCCGCACCCGGCAGGCGTTCGAAGCGGCCCTCCAGGTCACCTCCGCCGCGCGCATCCAGAACGTCTTCGAGATGCTCGGCGTCTAGCAGCGTGCGGCATTCCGGCCGATCTGTGAGGTTGTCTTGACCGCGGGGAG